>DDTA01000051.1 GCA_002344285.1 Myxococcales bacterium UBA2376 | reverse complement strand
GCGCGGCGGCGATCGCGGACAGGGACGCCGCGCCCGGGTCCCCGGTGCGGGCGGCGACGTTCGACAAGGCGACGAGCCGGCTCGCCGCCTCCGTGGTGTCACCCTTGGCGAGGGCGATCGACGCGAGCGCGGCATGCGCCGCGGGGAAATCGGGCCAGCGCGCGAGCGCCTGGCGCGCCAGCTCGAGCCCGTCGGCGAACCAGCTCGGCCGGGCCGCGGCGATCGAGAGGATGCGCTCGAGCAGCGCCGGCTGATCGGGTCCGGCGGCAGCGAGCAGCGCGCGATAGCCGCGCATCGCCTCGTCGAGCATGCCCTTGCGCACGAGCTCGTCGGCGGAGCGCATCGCCTCGTGCGCGATCGCGAGCTGGCGCGCGCCGGGGGTGGTGGCGTGCTCGCCGCTCGCGCCGGGTCCGTAGCCGACCACGACGACGCCCCGCGCGGCGCGCAGGCCGACGACGCCGACGCCGCTCACCGCCGGGAGCCGCCAGCCGGCTGCGGGGAGGAGGCGCCAGAGGATCGACGTGATCGCGTCGAGCTCGATCTCGCAGAGCCCGACCACCGAGACCCCGTCCTTCGTCGCCAGCGCGAGCTCGAGCACCCGGTGGGCGAGGAGCGGGCCCGGCGTCGGGAGGTGGCCATGTACGCGCACGGCCGTCGCCAGCAGCCGCACCGCGGCGCTGCGGGCGACCGCGACGATCTGGAAGGAGACCTCGGCCGACGCGAGGCCGTCGGCGACGCGCGTGGTGACCGAGACGTGCCCGTCGTCGATGCGGGCCCGCAGGTCGACGTAACCCTCGGCGGCGAGCGCGGCCGCCCGGCTCGCGACGTGGGCGTCGAGCGCGCGCTGGTCGATCCGCACCGCCAGGGCGCCGAGGCGCGTGCGGCGCCGCTGGTAGCGCTGCACGATGTCGGCGGCGGGGACCTCGGTGCTCGCGTCGCCGGGCACCTCGAGCTCGAGGTCCACGCGCAGGTTGGCGATCGCCTCGAGGTCGCCCAAGGCCAGCCTGACTCCGTCCCCCTCGGAACGGAGCGTGAAAGGCAAGGCAGTCGTCACCCGAAGGCGACGATATCACCAATCAGATCGGGCACGGGCACGGGCACGGGCACGGGCACGGGCACGGGCCAGTCGCGCTACTGCACGTTGAACGAGATGCAGGGCGTGTACGTGATCGGCAGCTTGTTGCCCTGGTCGTCGTAGCCCTGCACCGCCTCCCACAGCGGCGTGAGCTCCTTCTTCTCGGCGAGCGCCATGCACCGGGTCCGCAGCCAGTCGATCAGGTAGCGGGCGCCGCGCTCGCGCGCGAGCGTCGCCGTGTACTGGGCCGCGTCCTTCTCGAACGCGGTCACGTCCGCGAGCTGCTTGGCCGTCACCTGCACGACGACGTACATCGCCGGGGCGACCACGCTCGGGCGGACCTCGTAGACCTTGGGGCCGATGGCGCCGGTGGTCAGCTCCTCGAAGAGCGCGCGGGCCAGCTCCGGCGACTCGCCGAGCGGCGTGCGGTTGGCGGCGCGCGCGACCGGCCCGAACGTCTCGAGCGTCGGCGGATCCAGCGGCCCCATGGCCGGGAGCACCTCGTCGGTCGCCTTCAACGGCGCCGCAGGCGCCCCCGTGCCCGTGCCCGTCGGCGCCGCAGGCGCCCCCGTGCCCGTGCCCGTGCCCGTGCCCGTGCCCGTGCCCGATCCCGTCCCCCCGCCGCTCTGCGTCGGCACGTCGACGAAGTCCTTGTCGACCACGAGCGCCCCGGTCTTCTCCGCCGGGAACACGTCCTTCAGGCTCTTGCCCTGCACGGCGGCGTGCGCCGCCAGCGCCGCGCGCTTGGCCGCCTCCTTCCCCCACGCCTCGCGCGCCAGCGGCTCGGCCAGCTCGCGCTTCACCTGATCGTAGGTGAGGTCACCCTCCCGGCGGTCGTCGATCGTCAGGATCGTGAACGCCTCCTCGGTCTCGACCAGCGCCGAGACCTTGCCCTTCTCCAGCGTCTTCGCCGCCTCGTCGAGCAGCGGATCGTTCAGGTTGGGCGCGCCCTCGTCGTGCCAGCCGACGTCGCCGCCGCGCGCGGCCAGCTGCGGGTCGCGCTCGTTGGCCTTCGCCGCCGCCACGAACGTGGTGCGGCCGGCCTCGATCGCGGCCTTCAAGCTCTCGAGCTTGGCCTTCGCCGGGTCCGGCTTGGCGGTCTGTCCCGGCGCCGGCGGCTCGGCGGCGTCGGCCGGCTTGGGCAGCGAGATCCGGCGGACGTGGACCTGCTTCTTGCCCTTCCACGCGTCGGCCGTGTACGTCGCCTTGACCTCGGCCTCGTGGGCGGCGGCCCAGCGGTCGAGATCGGCGTCGGTCACGAGCAGGTTGTCGCCGTAGCGGCGCGGGTCGAAGCGGACCGCCTCGAACGAGACGGTCGTGTTCTTGGCGATGTAGCTCTGCATCGCCTCCTCGCGGCTCGCCGGCACCGACCCCATGAGGATCTGGCCCATGAGCGACGCGAGGATCTCGCGATTCTGCTGCTTCTTGTACGACGCGACCGAGAGCCCGCGGTTCTGCACCCAGCGCTTGAACTGGGTGTAGTCGAAGATCTGGTCCTCGTTGTAGAAGGCCCGCCGGAAGTCGAGGACGGTGTCGCCTTCCTGGAGCAGCGCCCCCTGGAAGTGGAGCTTGCCGTCGGCGATGACGTGATCGACGTACCCGTCCGGCACGCGGAGGCCGCGGCGGTCGGCCTCCTGGGCGAGGAGCTCGCGCATGATGAGCGACTCGAACGCGACCGCGGCGCGATCGGCGTCGCTCTCACCGGGGATGAGGTTCATGGCCCAGCGAAAGCCGGCGTCGTCGACGGTGGTCTCGCCCACCGTCAGGAACGTCCGCTTGCCGCCGCCGCTGCACCCCTGCCCCGAGCCCGGCGACTGCGGACCGAAGTTGACCACGAAGACGGCGATCAGGATGCCGAAGATGAGCCAGATGAAGACCGACGCGCCTTGCTTGCGCATTTGTTCGAGCATGGGGATCCCTGACCTGTCAGAAGGGTCGGGCACTCTATAACGGCTGACACCCCGCGTCGCAAGTCGCTTGCATCAAGCGTTCCACGCGTGCTACTTCCAGCCCGCGCGACGCCTCCAGCGCCAACCCATCTGCTTGGAATTCTGGCGGGAATCCCAGCGTTGGTAAGGCGACCATCAACGCGCGCTCCGGACCAACCCCACATGCTCTTCGATTGGGTCTACGGCATGTTCTCGAACGATCTGGCGATCGATCTCGGGACGGCCACGACGCTCACCTTCGTCCGTGGTCGCGGCATCGTCGCCAACGAGCCGTCGGTCGTCGCCGTGCAGGCCAACTCGAGCGGCCCCAAGCGCGTGCTCGCCGTCGGCAAGGAAGCGAAGGAGATGCTCGGTCGCACGCCGGGCAACATCGTCGCCATCCGGCCGATGAAGGACGGCGTCATCGCCGACTTCGAGGTCACCGAGGCGATGCTGCGGTACTTCATCCAGAAGGCGCACCAGCGCCGCACGCTGGTGCGGCCGCGCGTGATCGTGTGCGTCCCGTCGGGGATCACCGAGGTCGAGAAGCGCGCGGTGCGCGACTCGGCGCTCGCCGCGAGCGCGCGCGAGGTCTACCTGATCGAGGAGCCGATGGCGGCCGCGATCGGCGCCGGCCTGCCGATCACCGAGCCGTCGGGCAACATGATCGTCGACATCGGCGGCGGCACCACCGAGGTCGCGGTGATCGCGCTCGCCGGCATCGTCTTGTGGAAGTCGATCCGCGTCGCCGGCGACAAGATGGACGAGGCGATCGTCCAGTACATCAAGCGCAAGTACAACCTGCTCATCGGTGAGCGCACGGCCGAGATCATCAAGAAGGAGATCGGCTCGGCGTATCCGCTCGAGGAGCCGCTCACCGTCGAGGTGAAGGGCCGCGATCTCGTCGCCGGCGTCCCCAAGACGCTCGTGGTCAACTCCGACGAGATCCGCGAGGCCTTGCAGGAGCCGGTCAACAGCATCGTCGACGCCGTGCGCTCGGTGCTCGAGCGGACGCCGCCCGAGCTCTCGGCCGACATCGTCGACAAGGGCATCGTGCTCTCCGGCGGCTCGGCGCAGCTCAAGAACCTCGACGTGCTCCTGCGCGAGGAGACGGGCCTGCCGGTGATGGTGTGCGAGAACCCGCAGCTCGCGGTCGTGCTCGGCACCGGCCGCGTGCTCGACGAGCTCGGCCTCCTGCGCGAGATCGCGCTGAAGTAGTGCGGTGGCGATGACCCTGCGCCGGCGGCTGGTCGACTGGGGCCTGGCGGCGCTGTTCCTCATCCTGCCCGCGCTCGTCCTGCGGGCGAGCCTGCGCAGCCCGAACGAGACGTCCGCGCTCGATCAGGCGGTGCTGCGGGTGTCGGCGCCGCTGCAGGCCGGCGTGTCGTGGATCGTCGAGAGGCTGGGCAGCGTGTGGAACGGGTACGTCGCCCTGGTCGACGTCGAGGACGAGAACCGCGAGCTCCGCGCCGAGAACGAGCGGCTGCGCAAGGACCTGGCGGTGATGGCGCGCAAGGCGTTCGACATCGAGGCGCTCGAGGACGTCGCCATGCTCAAGCGTGCGACGCCGGCCGACACCGTCGGCGCGCGCGTGATCGCGGCCTCGCTCTCGCCGGCGTTCCGCGTGGTCCGCGTGCGCATCGATCGCGGCGCGACCGACGTCCAGTCGGGCATGCCGGTGATCTCGTCGGAGGGCCTGGTCGGCCGCATCCAGGACGTGTACGGCGCCCACGCCGACGTGCTGCTCACGACCGATCCGCGCTCGAAGCTCGAGGTCGTGGTCAAGCGCACCGGCGGCGTCGGCATCCTCAGCGGCACCGGCGCCGCCGATCGCTACGCCTGCCGCATCGAGTGGCTCGAGCGCTCGACCGATCCCACGGTCGATGTCACGGTGAAGGAGGGCGACGAGATCTTCACCTCCGGGCTCGGCGGCGCGTTCCCCGCCGGCATCAAGGTCGGCACCGTGCGCAGCGTGTCGACGAAGGACTACGGCATGTTCCAGGAGGTCGAGGTCGCGCCCGCGGTCTCGTTCTCGCGCCTGCGCGCCGTGCTCGTCCTGCTCGCGCCGCCGCCGCCGCCGGATCCCAGCGCGAAGAAGAAGGATCGCTCGAAGCCGGCGTTCGACGTCCGCCCGTACTGACGCGACGCTCAGAAGGGCAGCGCGCCGAGACCGGCCGTGAGCGCGATCATCCGCGTGCCCAGCGCTTCGTCGTAGGTGACGCCCAGGAGGAAGGACGTGCGGCGCGCGCGGCCGAGCCACAGGCGCGCGTCGAGGGTCAGCTCGTCGCTGCCGAGCGTGGGCGATCCACCGGCACGCCGAGCGTCGTTCTCGACGAGCCACGCGACGCGCACGCGCGCCGTGGTGGCGGCGCGGTCATGGAGGCGCTTGCCGACCTCGACGGTGAGCGGGATCCGCAGCATCACCGGGATGGGATCTTCGGGGAGAGAGAAGCTGTCGTCGTCGCTCGCGGTCTGCCCGCCGATCGCGCCGCCGATGGTGAACGACGCGACGAGATCGTCGCGTCTCAGGGCCGGTCCGATCGCCAGCTCGACGTCGAGCCGGAGCGCGCTCGTGCTGGCGCGGCCTGCTCGACCCTCGATCCGCGCCGCGATCGGGTCGACGAACACGCCGAGCCGTCCGGCCGCGTCGTAGAGCGTCGACGCGCCGCGAAAGCGATCGGGATCGGAGATGCGCGTCACCTGGAGGCCGAGTGACAGCGCGAGGGGGACGGCGCGCCCGGGCGCGCGTGCGCGCAGCATGGCCTCGGTGGCGGCGGCGCTGGCCATGGGACCGTTCGCGGCGTCGATGAGCGTCTCGGCGAGACGCTGGGACGACGCGCGATCCCAGCTCGTCGGATCTTCGACGGCGATGATGATGACGATCCGACCGCGCCGGGTCGCGTAGCACCCCTGTTCGACGTCGCGGAGCCGGCTCTGCCAGACCACCTCGAGCTCCTCCGGGAAGAAGCTCGTCGGCGCCTCGGTCCAGGCCGCGCCGGCGGGCCGCGGGCATCCGGCCTCGGTCAGGAACACGTGGGCCTCGGCACCACGCGTCGCGAGCATGTCCGCGCGCACGCCAGGGTGAAAGCGCGTGGTGTCGACCTCGGCGTTGTGCCAGCCGTTCGGCAACGCGAGCGTCAGCCGCGTCGCCTCCAGGGTCACGACGTCGGCGTGCGCGTCGCGACCGGCGCCGAACGCGCCGAACGCGCCGATCGCGAGCAGGATCCCGAGCTTCGACGGTGCGTGCTCGGTCATGTCGAACCGGGGCTCGCGAGCCCGGCGCGCGCGGCCGCGTCGACGGCGGCGAGCAGCGTCTCGCGATCGCTGGGGCGGTGCGGATCGTCGGGGTCGAGGGTGAGGAGCGGGATGGCGCGCGTCGACGGGATCGCGGTGAGGCGCGCGCGCAGGTCGGCGATGTACGCGGGCGCGGACGAGGCCGCCAGGATCGCGGCGGGCTGGAGCTGGCGCGCGAGCTGGAGCAGCTCGTCGGCGTCGCGCGCGACCGCGGCGACGTGGCCGCCGGTGCGCAGGTGGCCGCACACCAGCTCCGCGGCATGCGGATCGGCGGCGATGACGAGGACGGTCGACGACGCGGCGGTCGCCGACGACGGCGCCGGTTCGGGCGCGCGCGGCAGCGTGAAGGTGAAGGTGCTGCCGCGTCCCAGCTCGCTCTCGACCGACATCCGACCGCCGTGGAGCTCGACCAGGTGCCGGCTGAGCGCGAGCCCGAGGCCCGTCCCGCTCTCCTTCGCGTGGGCGCCGGTCTCGACGCGCTCGAACTCGTGGAACAGCCGGGACAGGTCCTCCGCCGCGATGCCGTAGCCCTGGTCGCGGCAGACCACGCGGATCATCTCGCCATCGCTCTCGCCGTCGAGCTCGGCGCTCAGCTCGATCACCTTGCCCGGCGTCGAGAACTTGATGGCGTTCGAGATCAGGTTGACGACCACCTGCCGCACGCGCCCCGGATCCATCCACGCCGGCGGCAGGTCCGACGGGACGCGGATCACGAGCCGCTGCTGCTTGCCCTGCAGGAGGGGCTGGGCGAGGGCGCGCGCGCCCTGGAACACGTCGGCGAGCGCGCAGAGGCTGCGCTCCAGGCGGAGGCGTCCCGCCGCGACGCGGGAGAGATCGAGGATGTCGTTGACGATCCCCAGCAGGTGGCGGCCGCCGGAGAGGATGTGCGCGACGAACTCGGCCTGGGCGGGTTCGAGCTTGCCCACGGCGCCATCGAGCAGGAGCTCGGAGAAGCCGAGGATCGCGTTGAGCGGCGTCCGCAGCTCGTGCGACATGCCGGCGACGAAGCGCGACTTGAACTGGCTCTCCTGCTCGGCGCGCTCGCGCGCGACCTCGAGCTCGCGGTTGCGCGCCTCGACGGCGAGCGTGTACGCGCGGAGCCGTTCCTCGGCCTGGTGCTCGCCGGTGCGGTCGAGGACGAAGCCGACGGCCGTGGTCGCGCCCTCGAGCCGGACCGCGCCATGGAGCACGGGGATCCGCGCGCCGTCGTCGCGCACCAGCGCGAGCTCGCGCGGCGCGGCGGTGCCGCCGGCGCGCAGCTCGGCCGCCCCCTGCTCCGCGGCGGCGCGTGACTCGGGCGCGACCAGCTCGTTCCAGCGCAGGCGGCCGTCGCCCAGCGCCTCGTGGCCGTGGCCCACGAGGCGGAGGAACGCGTCGTTGGCGTCGACGATCGTGCGGTCGTCGTCGACCAGGACGGCGCCGATGATGCTCGAGTGCAGGAGCTGGTGGAAGCGCAGCTCGCTCTCGCGTCGCACGAGCTCCTCGCGCACGCGCCGGTGCTCGGCCTCGAACTGCGTGCGGCGGAGCTGCGCGCGCAGGCGCGCCATCAGGATCTCGAAGTCGGCGCCCTTGGCGACGTAGTCGTCGGCGCCGGCGTCGATGCCGCCGATCATCGCCGCGCGATCGTCCATCGCCGTGACCATCACGAGCGGGATGTCGCGCCAGCGCTCGGACTGCTTGATACGGCGACACGTCGCCTCGCCCGACAGGCCCGGCATGATCCGGTCGAGGAGGATGCAGTCGACCGACTGCGACTCGAGCAGCGCGAGCCCTTCCTCGCCGGAGGTGGCGAGCACCACGTCGTAGCCCTCGCGCTGGAGACGCTCGCCCAGCGCCTCGAGGTACGTCGGGCTGTCGTCGATCGCCAGGATGCGCTTGGGGGCGAGCAGCCCGGCCGCGGCGCGGGAAGGCGGCCGCGCCGTCCGCAGGAGCGCCGCGATCCGGACGAGCACCACCTCGAGCGACTCCGCCTTGGTGATGTACGCGTCGGCACCGGCCTCGAGCGCCCTCAGCTCGTCGACGGAGCCGTCCGACGCGGTCAGGAGCACGCACGGCGTGCCGCGCAGCGTGGAGTCGGAGGACAGCCGCCGGATCACCGTGGCGCCATCGATGCCGGGCAGGATCCCGTCGACCACGATGGCGTCGGGCCGGGTCGCCGCGGCCACGACCAGCCCCTCCTCGCCGCTGGTGGCCTGGAGGACGCGGTAGCCGGCCTCGGCCAGACGGTGTGCGAGCTCCTCCCGGAACGTGGGGCTGTCGTCGATGATCAGGATCGTCCGGCGCGTCTCGGCGGCGAGCGGTCGCTGGATCAGCGCGCGGGCGCGCGCGATGATCTGGCCGAGGTCGTAGGGCTTGCCGACGTACTCGTCCGCGCCGGCCCGCATGCCCTCCACCCGGCTCTTCACGTCGCCCTCCGTCGACAGCAGCATGACCGGGGTCGCGGACGCGGTCGGGTGTGCGCGCAAGCGGCGGAGGAGGTCGAGGCCGCTGCCGTCGGGCAGGAGGACGTCCAGGATGACCAGCGCGAGGCCGGGTTCGTCGAGGCTCGCCGTCGCCTGGGCGAGATCGCCGCACGGGAAGACGCGAAGCCCGATGCCCTCGAGCGCCTCGGCGAGATCCATGCGCACGGTCAGGCTGTCGTCGACGACGAGGACGGCGGGGCTCACGACGTCTGGCCCCCGCGACCCACGAGCCAGCGCGACAGCGCACGTCCGATCTCCGGCAGCGGGAGGATGTGTTGCGCCGCGCCGAGCAGCGCCGCCTCCCGTGGCATCCCGTAGACGACACACGTGCCTTCGTCCTGCGCGATCGTCAGCCCGCCGGCGATGCGGATGCGGAGGAGGCCGGCGGCGCCGTCCTTGCCCATGCCGGTCAGGAGGCACGCGGCCGCGCGGGCGCCGTAGTCGCGCTCGATGGACTCGAACAGCACGTCGACCGACGGCCGGCACGAGTGCCGTGGCGCCGCGTCGCTGAAGCGCAGCAGCTGGTGGCGGACGACGAGATGTCGTCCGGGCGGCGCCATCACGACCCCGCCCGCGAAGGCGGCGACCGGCGCGCCGTCGGTGGCCATGACCACGCGGCGCTGGCTCCGGGTGCCGAGCCACTCGGCGAGCGCGGCGCCGAAGAGCTCGCCGATGTGGATGACGAGCACGATGGGGACGTCCATCGCCGGCGCGAGCGCGGCGAGCAGCTCGGCGACGGCGCCCGGGCCGCCGGTCGACGCGCCGATGGCGAGGACGTCGCAGGGGGGACGCGCCGCGATCGCGATCGGCGCCGTCGTCCGCCGCGCGCCGATCGCCGCCGGACGCGAGTCGCGACCGAGGTCGCGCAGCTTGGCACGCGGGTGGGTGATGACGCGGATACGCGCGACCATCCTCACCGCGGCGAGGAAGCTCTGCTCCCACGCGCCGTCGGCCTCGTCGCCGCGCGGCTTCTCGAGCACGTCCACGGCGCCGGCCGCGAGCGCGTCGTAGGTGCGAAACAGCTCCCCGCGGTTGTTCGAGCTGGACACGATCAGGATCGGCGTCGGCTGGCGCGCCATGATGTGCTCGGTCGCCTCGAGCCCGGTCATCCCGGGCAGCATCATGTCCATCGTGATCACGTCGGGGCGGTGCAGCGCGCAGAGCTCGACGGCGCGGCGGCCGTCGTCCGCGCTGGCGACGAGCTCGAGCCCGGGATCCGAACCGATCACCTCGCACAGCCGCTCGCGGACCGTGATCGAGTCCTCGACCACGAGCACGCGGAGCCGGCGCTCGGCGGTCACGCGCGCACCAGGTCCTCGATCAGCGCGCACAGCGCGGCCTGATCGAAGTCGCTCTTGACGACGTAGCCGTTCGCGCCCACGTCGCGACCGCGCCGGAGATCGTCGGGCGCGTTGCGCGAGGTGACGAGCACCACCGGCAGGTGGGCGAGCGCGGGATCGGCGCGGATCTCCTCCACGACACGGAAGCCGTCGATGCCGGGCATCTCGACGTCGACGAGGAGCAGCGCGTGTGCACGGGCCCGGGCCGCCGCCAGCCCTTCTTCGCCCGACGCCGCGAGCTCGACGTCCCAGCCCGCCGCCTCGAGGATGCTCTTCTCCAGCATGCGCGTCGTGAGCGAGTCGTCGATCACGAGGATCGGCGGTCGCACGTCGCGCGCCGGCGACGACTCGCGGCCGGCGACGTGCGCCAGCGCGACCAGGCCGGCGGGGTCGACCGCGAGCCGGGGCGCGCCGGCGTCGTCGAGCGAGGCGCCGGCGACGACCGGATCGGCCGGCGCCAGGCGGGACAGCGGTCGGAGGACCACGCTCGCCGTGCCGACGATGCGGTCGACGCCGACCGCCGCCCGCCGCGCGCCGCCCTCGACGACGATCGCGGTCCACCGGCGCGTCGTCGGCGGCGGCGGCGGCGCGCGGAAGGCGCGGGCCATGTGCACGAACGGGATGACCTCGCCGCCGTGCACGATCGACACGCCGCGCTCGCTGCGGGTGAGCTCGGCGTCGCGGATCCGCAACGCGCCGCGCACGGCACCGAGCGGCAGGGTCGCCGCCGTGCCGGCGGCCTCGACGACGAGCGCGTCGGTGGCGGTCAGCGACAGCGGCGCCTCCAGCTCGCAGACGGTCCCCACGCCGGCGGTCGTCCGGATGCGCACCGTGCCGCCGAGGCGCTCGGCGGCGGCGCGCACGAGATCCATCCCCACGCCGCGGCCGGCCAGCTCGGTGAGCGACGACGCCGTGCTGATGCCGCCGCGCAGGAGCAGCGCGACCGTCTCGTCGACGGTCGGCTCCGCCGCGGGGGCGAGCTTGCCGCGCGCCCGCGCGGCGGCCCGCACGGCGGCGACGTCGATGCCGCGTCCGTCGTCGGTCACCGTGAAGAGCACGCGCTGGTCGCGCTGCGCGATCGAACAGCGGACGAGGCCCTCCTCCGGCTTGCCGCTCGCGGCGCGCGCCGACGGCGCCTCGATCCCGTGCGCCACCGCGTTGCGGACGAGCTGGACCAGCGCGGGCAGGACCACGTCGAGCACCGTCACGTCGAGGCGCGCGTCGCCGCCGGCGGTGGCGAGCCGGACCCGGCGCCCGGTCACCCGCGCGGCGTCGCGCGCGGTGCGGTCGAGCGGCTCGAAGAGGACGGAGGCGTGCGCGAGGCGGAGCTGCTCGGCGGTGTCGCGGACCTGCGCCAGCTCGCGGCCGAGGTGGTCGACGCTCCGGCGTAGCTCGCGCTCGGCGCCGGCGTCGAGCCCGGCGCGGTCGAGGAGCCGGTGGTGCGCGTCGATCATGGCGCGGCACTCCGCCAGCCCGTCGAGCAACGTGTCGACCTCGGCCAGGTCGGCGCGCACCGTCGGGACCGGGGCGTCGGCGCGCGCCGCCGCGCTCGCGGTGGTGTCGGTCGACGGCTCGGCGCTCGGCGCCTCGATCGAGCCGAGGGCGGCATCGAGCTCGTCCACGCGCGCGCACAGCGCGTCGACCTGCGCGCGCGGGACCCCGCCGCGGTCGCGGTACGGCGCGAGCACGCCCTCGATCGCGTGCGCGATCTCGGCGATGGGCGCGTGCCTGACCACCCGCGCCGCGCCCTTGAGCGTGTGGGCGACGCGGAGGATGCGCGCGACGTCCGCGGCCTGGCCGCCGCCGGGGTCCTCGA
Source organism: Myxococcales bacterium UBA2376 (assembly GCA_002344285.1). Classification (GTDB taxonomy): domain Bacteria; phylum Myxococcota_A; class Polyangia; order Haliangiales; family Haliangiaceae; genus UBA2376. Next base: position 11,073 of record DDTA01000051.1, on the reverse strand, counting down.
GCGCGCGCGTCTCCCGCGCGAGCTGCGCCGCGAGCTCGCGGGCCTCGACGCGGAAGTAGCGGTACGGGTCCTTCGCCATCGCGCCTCGGGGTTCAGGCGCCCGCCTGGACCACGCGCAGGAGGTCCCTGGACAGCTTGCTGAGCTGCGTCGCCGTCGCGAGCGTCTGCGTCGAGCTGGCCTCGGTCTCGCGGCTCGCCTGGCCGACGTTGGCGATGGCGACGTTGACCTGCTCGACCGCCGTCGCCTGCTGCTTGGTCGAGAGCTCGATCTCGCGCGCGGCGTCGGTCGCCGTGCTCACCTGCTGGACGATGTGGCGGAACGCGGTGGCGACCTCGCCGAACTGCTGGCCGCCCGCGTCGACCGCCTTCGAGCCGGTCTCGGTCGCCATCACGGTCGTGTTGACGGCGCTCCGCACGGTGTCGATCATGCCGCGGATCTCCTTGGTGGAGCTGCCGACGCGATCGGCGAGCTTGCGGATCTCGTCGGCCACGACCGCGAAGCGCCGGCCGGCGTCGCCGGCGCCGGCCGCCTCGATCGTCGCGTTGATCGCGAGGATGTTGGTCTGCTCGGCGAGCTCGCCGACGATGTCGAGCACCGCGCCGATCTGCTGTGAGTTCTTGCCCAGCTCGAGCATGTGGCCGACGATCTGATCGACCTGACGCCGGATCGCGGTCACCGACTCCTGGGCGCGATCGACGGTGGCCGTGCCGCTGCGGGCCGCGCCGGCCGTCTCGGTCGCGATCTGGGCGACGCGCTGGGCGCTCCCGGCGATCTGCCGCGAGGTCGCGAGCAGCTCGCTGATCGTCGTCGTGATCTCGTTCATCGCGGTCGCCTGCTCGCGCGAGCCCGCCGCCTGCTGGCTGGCCGCCGCCTGCAGCTCGGTCGAGGACGACTGGACGTGGCGCACGGCGTCGCCGATCTGCCGTGACAGCGACCGCGTGATGAGCCCGCCCAGCGCGACGACGAGCACGAAGCCGCCGATCGCGCCCCACAGCATCACCGCCGCGGCGCGATCGGCCGACGCCTCGGCGTCCGCCTGGCGGCGTTCGAGGAGGCGCACCTCCTCGCGATCGAGCTCGGCGATCAACGCGCGGAGCTCGGCCATGAGCCGGTCACCGTCGCCGCCGGCGACCGCCGCCGCGCTGGCCTCGATGCCGCCGGCCCGGCGCTGCGCGATGAGGTGGTCGGTCGCGGCGAGCTTGCGATCGATGAGCGGCTGGAGCCGTTCGACCCGGCTCGCCTGGCCGGCGCTCGCGTGGGTCGCGTCCCGGACCTGGGTGAGGAGTGTCCCGATCTGCGGGCGCGCGGCGCGATCCGGCGCCAGGAAGTCCTGGTCGCCGGTGAGCGCGAACCCTCGCCCGCTGGTCTCGACGTCCTGGATGGACGCGACCAGCGCGGACAGGTCACGTCGCAGCTGATGGGTGACCGCCACCGCGCGCGCGTCCTCGACGAGCCCGGCCGTCGTGCGATAGCCGACGACCGCGATCACGGCCGCGATCACGGCCGCCAGCGCGAAGCCGGTGCCGATCTTCCGTCCGAAGGTCCATGCTCCCATCTCATCTCTCCCGGTGCACGCGGTCGGTCGTCCGTCGATCGATCTGATCGAGCAAGACGGGCAGCGAGATCATCGTTCGCGGCACGCCGTCGGCCTCGAGCACCCGCACGGCGCCCCCGATGATCGCCTCGCGCGCGACGCGGAGGTGGCCCTCGAACCTGGCGAAGGCGAGCGCGACCGGCGCGCCGGCGGCGACCACGAGCCACCGCGGTCGCTCGGCGGGCGAGGCCCCGAGCAGGACGTGCAGGTCCCACACCGGCAGGATCGCGCCACGGAACGCGGCGAGCCCGCGCAGCGCCGGCTCGGGGCCGGGCACGGCCGTGATGCGCCGATCCACGTGCACCGCGCGCACCTCGGCGAGGGCGAGCGCGCGGGCCTGGCCGGCGACGCGGATCGCGAGCAGGTCCTCGTGGGCCCCCGGCGCCGCCGCGGGGGCGCCGGCGAAGCCGCGGTCGAAGGCCTCCCGCATCGCGGCGGCGCGCGCGCGTAGATCGCTCACGCCGTCCCTCCGCACGCGCGCAGCTCGGCGCGGCAGAGCGCCTCGAGCGCGTCGCGACGGAAGCCGCCGCCGAACAGCTCGAGGCGCGCGGCCTCGTCGCGCGCGAGGAGCTCGAGCGCGCGCCCCAGCTCGTCGCGCGCGGCCGCGACGTCGCCGGCGCGGCGATGGAGGAGGCCCAGGTGGAGCCGGGCCATGGCGAACCCGGCGTCGGCGGCGATCGCCGCGCGATCGTGCCGGGCCGCGCCCTCGCGGTCGCCGGCGCTCTCGCGGCACAGCGCCATGAGGTAGTGCGCGCCGGGGTCCGCCGCGGAGCGCGCCAGGAGGCGCTCGCACGCGGTCTCGGCGTCGGCGATGCGTCCCCGGTTGGTGCACAGCACCGCCCGCAAGAGCAGCGCCTCGGGATGCTCGCGGGTCGCGGCGGGCAGGCCGTCGAGCTCGGCGAGCGCGTCGTCGACGCGCTCCTGCTCGAAGAGCGAGCGCGCGCGCGCGAGGGTCGGCGCGGCCCCGCCGGGCGCCGGCCGCGCGTCGGCGACCTCGGTGATCAGCGGCCGCGCGCTCAGGCTCGCGATGCGGTGCGACGCGCGATCGATCTCGTCGATCCATCCGAGCCCGCCCGGGGCGGCGCCGGACACCTCCGGCGCCGGGGCCCCGTCGACCTGGTAGTAGAAGGTGTCGTGGGTGTGGCGCAGGCCGAAGCCGCCGGCGCGCCCGCGCAGCGTCTCGGCGTGGCCGAGGAACAGGTACCCGCCGGGGACGAGCGCGCGCCCGAGTCGGTCGATCACGTTCGCGGCGATCTCGGGGCTCATGTACATGAGGACGTTGCGGCACAGGACGACGTCCCAGCGTCCCGGGGTCGACCACGCCGCGGCCGGCTCGACGAGGTTCTGCTCGGCGAAGCGCACCATCGCGCGCACGGCGGGATCGAGCACGTGGTCGCGCCCGTCGATCCGGAACCAGCGCGCGACGACGTCGGCGGGGGCCGCGCGTAGCGCCCACGCGCCGTACCGCCCGCGCTCGGCATGCACGATCGCGTCGGGGTTGACGTCGAGCCCCACGACCTCGAGCGCCCAGTCCGCGAGGTGCGGGCACCGCTCCCGCAGGAGGATCGCGACCGAGTACGGCTCCTCGCCGGTGGCGCAGCCGAGGGACAGGATGCGCAGCTGCCGCGCCGCAGCGTTGTGGCGCACGCGCTCGGGGAGCACGTGCTCGAAGAGCGCGCGGAAGTGATCGGGGTTGCGGAAGAAGTAGGTCTCGCCCACGGTCAGCCGCGTCGCCAGCGTCCGTCGCTCCTCGGGCCCGGCGAGGCGCGCGTACGTGTCGAGATCGCGCGCGCCGGTCGCCTCGAGCCGCGCGCGCAGCACCTCGGCGAGGAGGTCGAGCCGGGAGTCGTCGTGTTCGAGCCCGAACCAGCCGCGGATCAGCTCGCCGAACCGGCGGACCTCGCTCATGGGCGCGCCCCCGCGGGGATCACGCGTGCGGCGCGCAGGACCGCGAGCAGCGCGCCGTCGAGCGTGCCGAGGACCTCGATCGCGGGGTTCTCCTCGGCGAGGAGCGGCGGCGGATCATGGAGCGCGACGCCGTCGAGCGGCCGCACGCCCACGACGCCGCTCACCGCGAGCGCGACGGTGCGTCCACCGGCGTCGACGGTGACGAACCGCCCCACCTCGGCGCCGTCGAGCCCTTGCATGGCGGCGAGGTCGACGACGGGCACGGGGGCGCCGCGCACGACGGCGACCCCGAGGACGAACGCCGGCGCCGCGGCCACCGGCTCGATCGGCAGCGGCCGCATGGTCTCGATCACGTGGGCCACGGGCAGCGCACAGCGGCGCGCGCCGACGGTCATGATCAGCACCTGATCGCCCCCCATCGCGCCTCGATGGTATCGCGTGCGTGGGTTCGAGGGCAGCCGCGCTCCTCACCCCGCTACGGTGACCGACGCGGTCCGGCCGACGAATTCTCGGTCGATCTGCGGACTTGCCCGTGGTAGGACGGCGGCGACATGCGCAACGCCGCGCTCGTGCTCATCGGCTACGCCGTGACGCTCGTCCTGGGCGTCGTGTGGCCGGTGCTGCCGCTCGGGCCGCTGCGCGAGGCGCCCCCGGACGTCGCGGCGCTCACCGCCGGATACCTCGGGCTCACGGCGCGGCGCGGCCTGGCGAGCGCCGTCGCCGCCGCGGTCATCGGCGGATACCTCGCGGATCTGCTCGCCGGTACCCCGCCCGGGTTGCTCGCGCTGGTCGCGGGCTTCACCTGCGTGCTCGGCCACCTCGTGCAGCGACGGATCCTGGTCCGCGGCTGGGCGGTCATCGGCTTCGCCGCCGCGCTCGGCGCCTCGGGCGCGCTGCTCGGGTTGCTCGTCCGCGGCGCCGTCGGGCTGCCGCTCGGGGGCATCCGCGAGCTGGCGATGATCGTCATGCTCGCGGTGACGACGGCGCTCTTCGGCACGCTCTTGCTCCGGCTCTACCGTCGCGTCGACGCCGCGTTCGCGCGCACGCACCGCGAGCGGGAGCACGCGCTGGAAGGGCTCGTGTCGTGAGGGCGCGGCGATGATCCAGGGCAGCCCCGAGCTCGTCCGCCGCATGCGGTGGGTGCTCCTGTTCCTCCTCGTCGCGTTCGGCGGGCTGGTCGTCCGCCTCTGGCAGCTCCAGGTGCTGCGCGGCGATCGCTATCGCCACGAGACGGTCGAGAACGTGGTGCACGAGCGCTACCTGCCGTCGATCCGCGGCCGCATCCTCGACCGGAACCTGGTGCCGCTCGCCGACAACCGGCCCGCGTTCAACATCTACGCGACGCCGCGGAGCTTCACGCCGATCATCGCCGCCCAGCTCCGCCGCCTGCTCGGCCTCTCCGACGAGGAGATGGAGCAGGTGAACGCGCGCATCGAGAGCGGTCGCAAGCGCGCGTCGCGCCAGCCGGTGCTCATCCTCGAGGATCAGGAGCGCGCCCGCGCCGCCCGCGTCGAGCAGGAGCGCTTCCGGCTCCCCGACGTCGAGGTCCGGCACGAGCCGTATCGCTACTACCCGCAGGGCGATCTCGCCGCCCACGTCGTCGGCTACATGAGCCAGATGACCGCGGTCGAGCTCGCGCGCAACGAGGACGAGGGCATCGCGCCCGACGAGCTCGTCGGCCGCTACGGCCTCGAGGCCGAGAAGGAGCACGTCCTGCGCGGCAAGAAGGGCAAGGAGCGCTACGCCGTCGACGCGCGGGGGCACCGCCTCGACGAGGCGACGGCGCGCGGGCTCATCAAGGGCGATCGCATCGTCGAGCCGGTCGCCGGCTACAGCCTCGTGCTGACGCTGGACGCGCAGCTGCAGAAGCTCGCCGAGAAGGCGGTGTCGAATCACGCGGCGGCCGCGGTCGCGATCGTCGAGGTGAAGACGGGACGGGTGCTGGCGCTCGTGTCCAAGCCGTCGTTCGACCCCAACGTCATGACCGGCCACCTCACCAAGGCGGAGGCCTACCGGCTCAACAACGACAAGCGCAAGCCGTTCATCGACAAGACGCTGCGCGCGCAGTACCCGCCGGGGTCGACGTACAAGTTCGTCAGCACCATCGCCGCGCTCGAGGATGGCCTCGCCCAGGAGGACGAGGAGGTCGCGTGCACCGGGTCGTACGAGCGCTCGGGCACGCGGTTCCGCTGCACGGCGTCGCACGGCAAGCTCGATCTCGTCGAGGCGGTGCAGCACTCCTGCAACATCTACTTCTGGACGCTGGCCGAGCGCATCGGCATCGATCGGATGGCCGAGGTCGCGAACGAGTACGGTTTCGGCTCGCGCACGGGCATCGGGCTCAATGGTGACAGCCCCGGCCGGGTCCCGACCCGGGAGTGGTACGAGGGCTTCACCCGCTTCAAGGTCGGCTACACGATCAACAGCGCGACCGGACAGGGCGACGTCGAGGTCACGGTGATGCAGCTCGTGATGGCGTACGCCGCGCTCGCCAACGGCGGCACGCTCTACGTCCCGCAGATCGTCGACCGCGTGGTGCGTGCCGACGGCGGCACGGTCATCCCGTACGCGCCACAGGTGAAGCAGACGATCTCCACGCCGCCCTACGTGGTCGACCTGTGGAAGCGCGGCATGTGGAAGGCGGTCAACGAGCTCGGCGGCACGGGCTACGAGCACGCGCGGAGCGACGTCGTGTCGATCATGGGCAAGACCGGCACCGCGCAGGTGAAGGCCAAGCGCGCCAGGAAGGACGAGCCGGAGATCAAGAACTGGCACCCGTGGGTCGATCACGCCTGGTTCGCGGGCTGGGCGCCGGCCGAGGACCCCGAGGTCGCGATCGTCGTGCTCATCGAGCACGGCGGCTCGGGCGGCAAGGTGGCCGGCCCGGTCGCGCGCACGATCCTCGAGGGCTGGTGGAAGGACGTGAAGCCGTGAGCTACCTGTCGGGGCGCGGCTTCGATCTCCCGCGGGCGCAGGTCGGCGTGTCGCGCTGGCGCCGCTTCCGCGCGTCCGTCGACTGGCCGCTGGTGCTGGCCGTCCTCGCCATCGCGGCGATCGGCCTGTTCAACCTGTACAGCGCGACCCACGGCACGCGCCACGCCGGCAAGTTCGACCAGCAGGTGCGCTGGATGTTCGTCGGTGGGGTCGCGTTCCTGGTCGCCACCGTCATCGACTACCGCGCGATCGTCCGGCTGTCGTGGATCGCGCTCGCGATCGCGGTGATGGCGCTGATCGTGGTCGACGTCGTCGGGCGCGGCGCCAAGGGCAGCGAACGCTGGATCCAGATCGGCGCGCTCGGGGGACAGCCGTCCGAGCTGACCAAGCTCGCCGTCATCGTCGTGCTCGCGCGCATCATGCAGGAGACCTCGGGCGCCTCGCCGAGCTGGCAGTGGATCGTGCCGCGGGTCGTGGCGGCGGTGGTGCCCGTCGTGCTCATCGCGCTCCAGCCCGATCTCGGCACCGCGAGCCTGCTCACGCTCGTGATGCTCACCATCGGCTTCCTCGCCATGCGCGACCTGTGGCCGATGGTCTACACGCTCTTCCTCATGGTGCTCGCCGTGCCGATCCTCTGGGAGACGATGCACGCGTACCAGAAGACCCGCGTCCTCGCCTTCCTCGATCCGTCGGCCGACCCGACCGGCTCGGGATGGCATACGCGCCAGTCGATCTTCGCGGTCGGCTCGGGGAAGATCACGGGCAAGGGCTTCCAGGAGGGCACGCAGAACCAGTTCGACTTCCTCCCCGAGCACTGGACCGACTTCCCGTTCTCGGTGTGGGCCGAGGAGTGGGGCTTCCTGGGCTCGCTGGTCCTCCTCGGCCTCTTCGCCTTCCTCATCATCTGGATCCTGAACGTCGCGATGAACGCGCGCGATCGCATGGGCGCGGTCCTGTGCATCGGGGTCGCCGCCATGACCTTCTGGCACGTCGTCGTGAACGTGGCGATGGTCCTCGGCATGGCGCCGGTGGTCGGCGTGACGCTGCCGTTCATCAGCTACGGCGGCAGCTCGCTGCTCACGTTCTTCCTCGGCACCGGCATGGTCGCGAGCGTCTCGCTGCGCAAGCACGGGTATTGACGCCGCCGGTTCGCTACTGCCACGGATCGTCGCCGCCGCCCGTGCCCTTGCCGCGGCGCGCCGACGCGAGCAGCTCCTTCATCGCGCGGTCGAGCGCGCGTTCGTCGTCGCGGTCGAGCGCGTCGAGACACCCCTGCACGGCGTCGAGGCTCGTGGCCTCGGTCACGCAACGGACCGCGACCGGTGACCACCGGCGGGACACACACTGCTCGACGATCACCGTCTTCACGCGCCCGGCGATGCCGGCGAGCATCGCCATCTCCACGTCGCGCGGCGACTCGGTGCGCAGGAGCGCGAGCGCGTGGTCGGTCATGCGCGTGCAGCCCTCCTGGTCGCCGGCGAGCTCGGGCAGGAGCGGGCGTGGACACGCCGCGAGCGCGTCCTCGGTCTGGGCCTCGAGCAGGCAGCGGCCCTCCCGCTTGCCCAGGTGCGCCTGCTCGCACAGCGCCTGGAGCTCGCGCACCGTCGGTTCGCGGGCCTCGCGCGGCGCGTAGTTGCCGAGGCGCACCGACGCGAGGCGCTCGCCGACGGCGCGGCAGTCGGCGAGCGGCGGTCGCACGCAGCGCTCGGACCAGCACTCGAGGCCGGGGTCGCACGTGCCGTCCTTGCGGCAGATCGTGCGTTCCTCGCCGGGGCGAGGGACGACGTCGTAGGTGCACGCGCCGAGGACGAACGCCAGGCAGAGCCACCGCACGCGTCCAGCGTATCAGGGCATGCCCGGGTCTTGCCCGCCGTTCGCCGGGTCACAGACCTGCCAGGCGTACGACTCGCACGTCATCGGGTCGACGCCCTGCGCGAGGCAGTCCTGGAAGACCTGCTCGACGCACAGCGGATCGGGGCCCGGCGGCGGCGGATCGGTGCACGGCGGATCGCCGGGCGGCTGACCGGGGTCGCCGCACGAGTCGCCGGCGATCTCCCAGCACGTCATCTCGTCGACGCCCGCGGCGACGCAGTCCTCGAAGACGCGCTCGTGGCAGTCGGGATCGCTCGGATCGCCGGGTGGCTGGCCGACGCCGCCCAGGCAACGATCCTCGATGAGGACCGCGCACAGCTCGGGCGGGAGGTTCTGCGCGTAGCACTCCTCGATGGTGTCGCGCAGGCAGGACTGGACGGTGGGATCGGTGAGCGCGCTGGCGTTGTCGTCGTTGCCGACGACGTCGCAGGCGCCCAGCGAGGTCATGGCGACGAGCGCCATGCCAAGGAAACGGGAGCGGGACATGGATGGGCCTCCGAGGTGGATGCCCGGAAGAGCCCGCCCGCGCCGAAAACGGCTCAGCGGTTCTTGTCGTCGTCGGGGCCGCGCAGGAGGCGGGCGCGCACGCGCTCGTGTTGCCGCGCCTTGTACGAGTCGTGGCTCTGCGGTCCGGACTCGTTGGAGAGCGCGGTCGCCTTGTCGGCGACCTGGAACTCGGTCAGCACGAAGACCACGTGACTGTCGTCGGGGCCGAGCTCCAGGTTGGGGACGAGGCGCTCGAGCCGCAGCGGCAGGTCGGCGATGAAGTTGATGATGCGGTACTCGGGGCCCGAGAACTCGTTGGTCGGCGGCGCGACGCCATCGCCTTGCGCGGGCCCGGCGATGCGGGCCAGGCGCGGGCGCCGCGCGAGCACGTCGTCGAGATCGATCAGCTGGTTCACGGACTCGCCGGGGACGACGTAGTTGAACGGGATGAGCTGCCGGGTGAGGGTCGCGAGCGTCGGGACCAGATCCTCGTGCGTCGGCACGATGAGCCGGAAGCGGAGCTTGTCGTAGATGTTGGCCGCCAGCGTCGACACCTTGGCGAGCAGCTTGGTGATCTGCGAGTCGCGCGGCTTGCGGCTCCACTCGAACTCGGCGACCGCGCAGCCGGCGGCGCGCAGGTCCTCGACGACGCGTACGACCTTGAGCTCGATCTCGCGGAAGATCGCGTCGTCGGAGACCGAGAGGCGGAGCAGCGCCTGGCGTCCGGCGAGGTGATAGATGATGTGCATCACCTTGAGCACGACGCACGCGGCCTGCTGGTGCGGGCCGCTGCGCGACGCCATGAGGAAGAGGTCGCGGGCGGCGACGTCCTCGGCGACCTCGTCGGGCAGGGGCAGGTGATAGACACGCGTGAGGTAGTCGACGGCGTCGGCGCGCACGGCCTCGAGGCGGTTCATCTCGGCGTCGGACGCCGGGTCGAGCTCGCACAGCCGCAGGAAGCGATCGACCGCCGCCTCGTCGTGGAACGCGAGGCTGTGCCAGTCGACGACCGAGTCGCCGCGCAACAGCAGACGGACCGACTCGAGGTCGTCGAGATCGAGGTCGTCTACCGTCGGGGGACGTCCGACCCGGGGCAGAACGTTTTGTCCCGGCACGCTGACAATTGTACACGTCCTACGGCAGGAAACAGGGTCCGACGACGTCCGAGCAGACCGGGGTGCACGTCCAGACTCCCGCCTCGCAGGTGCAAGCGGTGGCCATGCACGAGGCGCAGCCGAGGGGCATGGGGCACTCCATGCGACATCCGAGCGGCGCGGGCTCGGCGCATCCGGACGCTGCGCAAACATTTGCGCAGCCCTCGTGCTGCCCGGGCATGGCGCCGTCGGCGCAGACCTGGCCGGGGTAGCAGACGTGCGACGGCTCGCAGGACATCGGGTCGCCGCCGACGTCGCACTCCGACGGCGGCGCGCACGTGCAGGTCGCGCAGCCGTTCTGGGCCAGCGGCTCGGTCCCGGGTGGGCACGGCGGGCACTCCATCGGGCACGACGACTCGACCAGCAGGCGGCCTTCGCTGCAGATGGCGAAGAAGCTGCAGCAGGCACCGCCGCTGGGGTCGGCGCCGGCGCCGGACCAGGTACACACGCCGTCGAAGTCGCATGCTTGCAGGTCAAACTGACGCAGCTCGACCTCGGCGCAGCTGCGGAGCGTCGGGCCCGCGGTGAGCACGGGCTCGTCGACGGCGACGCAGGCGGCGGCGATCCAGGCGGCGGCGAGGGCCGTGACGCCGGCGGCGACCGCGGAGGGGCCAGGGCGGCTCGTGAAGGTTCTCACCGGCGCACCTCGAGCGCGGCGCCCAGGGTCCACCCGGCGAGCACGGCGGCGGCCTCGGTGTCGACACGGGCGACGACGCCGCGGCTCGTGCCGAGCGCGGCGATCGCCGCGACGTCCACGCCCGCGATCCGTCCGGCGAGCGAGAGCTCGACCGCGGCGTGGGCGTAGGTCGCGGCGAGAGAGCGCGCGCTGACCTCCATCGGGTCGGCCGCGGTGGCGTGCACGGCGATGCGACCGAGCTCGCCGTCCAGCGCGACGCAGGTCGCGCCGGCGCACGCGAGGGTGACGTTGCCGTGCGCCGCGACGAGGTACGGCGTGAGGGTGCCGAGGGGGTGCGCGATGCGGGTGGTGGCGGCGGAGAGGCCGAGCGACGCCGGGCCGGCGGTGAGGGAGAGGCCCGCGCCGAAGAGCGTCGAGGTGCGGTCGTGCATGCGCGCGAGGGCGCGCGCGGAGAGGCCGCGGGGGGAGGTGAGGGAGGGGGAGGTGG
>DDTA01000081.1 GCA_002344285.1 Myxococcales bacterium UBA2376 | reverse complement strand
TTCCTCGAGCTCGACCACCGGACGTTGGTCTGCCGCGGTGGTCAGCCGACCACCGACGGGATGCGATGGCTCTGCGCGCCCCACAACCAGTACGAGGCGGAACGTCAGCTGGGCGCCGACTTCATGCGCGCGAAGCGCAAGCAGGCGCGTGAACGCCGGGGCGGCGTGGCGGCGCGGTCCACCACGGACGCACGGCCGACCGAGCCACCGCCCGGGCATTCGACCGCAACGCGCTGACGCCGGCGGTGGCGCTCGCCCGGTCGGGCGAACCACGATGTGTTGAATCATCAGGCCCGACGCCAGAGGCCCGAGGCCTTCCCTTCAGTTGATCGCGGACCAGATCGCGTTCAGCTTCTTGTTGGCGCCCTTGTAGTCGCCGTCGACGAACTTGGAGGTGGCGTCGGCGAAGAGATCGTCGACCTGCTTCTGGGTGCCGCCGCCGAGCGACTTGCCCTTGGCCGCGGCCGAGATGCGCGCGCTCTTGGCCTGGATGAAGTTCTTGTCGATGGGCAGGACCGAGACCGTCTTGAACAGCTGGTTGGCGGCGAGGTACGCGCGGCCGTAGTCGGCGTCCTTCATCGCGTCGGTCGCTTCCTTCTCGAGCTCGCGCACGTTGCCCGGCAGGTCCGAGCTCAGGATGCCGCGGTCGCCCATGACGCCGCGCGCCTTCTTGAGGAGCGGCTCGACGTCGCGCTTGTCGTACTTCGATCCCTTGGCGTCGACGGTCTGGATGATCGTGGTCGGGACTGCCCCCGCGCCGCACGTCTCCTTCTCGCGGATGCCGAGCGCCTTCTCGCGGGCCGCGAGCTCGGCCTCGCGCTGGGCGATGCGCTCCTCGCGCGAGGCGACCGCCTTCTCGCGGCCGGCGATGCCCGCCTCGCGCACGGCGACCTGCGCGGCGGCGTCGTTGCCACCCTGCGCCGCGGCGAGCAGCGTCTTCCGCTCGTCCATGAGCTGCGAGAGGATGCTCGACTCCTCCGAGGACAGGGTCGCCTCCTGGGTCTTCAGCTCCTCGACCTTGCGGTCGATCTCGGCGGTGTCGCCGCCCGCCTCGAGCACCTGCGCGCGCTGGGCGACGAGCGCAGCCTTCTGGTCCTCCAGGCTCTGTCGGCTCTTGAGCAACGCGTCGCGCCGCGCGATCAGCGCTTCGTCGCTGGCCGCGGCCACGACCTGCCCGCCGCTCTTCTTCTCCTTGTCCTTGCAGCCCGCTCCCGCGATCAACAGAGCTACCGCCCCCGCGGTGGCCCAAAGCCAGCGCTTAGCCATATGCCCCATTCTAATGGCTCTTGCCGATCTCCGCTGGAATCTTGATGACGGCGCTGACGCGTCGCGTTAGAATGACGCACGATGTCGGATGGGTCCATCCTCGCTCCCGGTTCCCCCGCTGGCCTCTACGACCCGGCCACGGAGCACGACGCGTGTGGCGTCGGCTTCGTCGCCCACGTGAAAGGGGAGAAGTCGCGGGAGATCGTGGAGGATGCTCTCGAGGTCCTGCGCCGCCTCGCCCATCGCGCCGCCTGTGGTGCCGATCCCGAGACCGGTGACGGCGCCGGCATCCTGGTCCAGATCCCTCACCGCTTCTTCAAGGCGGAAGGGCTTCGCCTCGGCTTCGACATGCCACGCCGCCGCCGCTACGGCCTGGGCCAGCTGTTCCTGCCGCCGGATCCACTCCAGCGCGCGCAGTGCGAGCGCGTCCTCGAGGAGGTGATCGCCGAGGAAGGGCAGCGCGTCCTCGGCTGGCGCGACGTCCCGATCGACGCGCGCAACGTGGGACCGACCGCGCGCGCGGTGATGCCCGTGTTCCGCCAGATCTACGTGCGCATGCGGCGCGTGCCGCCGTCCGCGTACGAGCGCACGCTCTACGTGATCCGCAAGCTCGCCGAGAACCGCATCCGCGAGCGCGGGCTCGACCCCGGCGGCTTCTTCCACGTCGCCAGCCTGTCGACGGAGACCATCGTCTACAAGGGCCTGCTCCTGCCCGCGCAGCTGCCCAAGTTCTACCTCGACCTCGGCGCCGACGACTTCGTCTCGGCGATCGCGGTCGTCCACTCGCGCTTCTCGACCAACACCTTCCCCACCTGGGATCTCGCCCAGCCGTTCCGCTTCATCGCGCACAACGGCGAGATCAACACGCTGCGCGGCAACGTCGGCTGGATCGACGCGCGCCGCAGCCAGCTGAAGAGCGCCAAGTTCCACGGCGGGATCGAGCGCCTCGCGCCGATCATCGTCCCCGGCAAGAGCGACTCGGCGCAGTTCGACAACCTGCTCGAGCTGCTCCACCTCGGCGGCCGGTCGCTGCCGCACGCGATGATGATGATGATCCCCGAGGCCTGGGAGGGGAACCCGGCGATGGCGCCGGAGCGGAAGGACTTCTACCGCTACGCCTCGTCCCTGGTCGAGCCGTGGGACGGCCCGGCGGCGATCGTGTTCACCGACGGCTTCCTGGTGGGCGCGACGCTCGACCGCAACGGCCTGCGCCCGGCGCGCTGGATCCAGACCGTCGACGATCGCGTCGTGCTGGCCTCGGAGACCGGCGTCTTCGACGTGCCCAGCGACCGGATCGCGGCCAAGGGGCGGCTCCAGCCCGGCCGTATGTTCGTGGTCGACACCGTCGAGGGCCGCATCGTCGCCGACGACGAGATCAAGCACGACGTCTCGGGTCGGTTCCCCTACGGCAAGTGGCTCGACAAGAACGTCTTCGATCTGCACGAGCTCGAGCCGTCACCACCGGCGGCGCCGGTCACCGGTGACGAGCTGAACCGGCAGCTGCGCGCGTTCGGTTACACCGACGAGGATCTGTCGATCCTGGTCGAGCCGATGGCCCGGGACGGCAAGGAGCCGGTCGGCTCGATGGGCACCGACACGCCGCTCGCGGTCCTGTCCGATCAATCGCCGACGCTCTTCCAGTACTTCCACCAGCTCTTCGCCCAGGTCACCAACCCGCCCATCGATCCGATCCGCGAGAACCTGGTGATGACGCTCGAGACCAACATCGGTCCCGACGGCAACACCTTCGACGAGACGCCCGAGAGCTGTCACCAGATCCGCATGCCCGGGCCGTTCCTCGACAACACCCAGCTGGCGCGCATCGCCAACACCACCGAGGGCGCGTTCGAGCCCCGCCGGCTGTCGATGCTGTTCCCGGCGGCGGCGGGCGAGGACGGGCTGGCGGCGGCGCTCGATCGCCTGTGCCACGACGCGGCGCAGGCGATCGACGACGGCTGCAACATCCTCATCCTGTCCGACCGCGGCGTCGACTCGCGCCGCGTGCCGATCCCGTCCTTGCTCGCGCTCGCCGCCGTCAACCAGCACCTGGTGAAGGAAGGCATCCGCATGCAGGCCGGCCTCGTCGTCGAGACCGGCGAAGCGCGTGAGGTCCACGACTTCGCGCTGCTCATCGGCTACGGCGCCGCGGCGGTGAACCCCTACCTCGCGATCGACGCCGTGCGCTCGCTGGTCGAGAGCGGCCAGCTCCCCGGCACCGTCGACGAGGCGACCGCCCGGTACCTGCACGCCGTCGAGGAGGGCCTGCTCAAGGTGATGTCCAAGATGGGCATCTCGACGGTGCAGAGCTACCGCGGCGCCCAGATCTTCGAGGCCGTCGGCCTGGCGCCCGAGCTGATCGCCCGCGGGTTCGGCGGCACGCCGTCGCGCCTGGGCGGCGTGGGCGTGCGCGAGCTGGCGCGCGAGGCGCTCGACCGCCACGACCGCGGCTTCGGCCGGCAGGCGCTGGCGATCGCCGACGAGCTCCCGGTCGGCGGACTCTATCAATGGCGCCGCCGCGGCGAGCGCCACAAGTGGAACCCGGCGACGATCGCCGCGCTCCAGCACGCGGTGGCGCACGACGATCGCGCCCGGTTCGAGGAGTACGAGCGGCTCTGCGACGCCGAGGACGAGGCGCTGACCACCCTGCGCGGCCTCTTCGACTTCCTGCCGCCGGCGGCCGCGGCGGTCTCGATCGACGAGGTCGAGCCCGCCTCCGAGATCGTCAAGCGCTTCGTCACCGGCGCGATGTCGTTCGGCTCCATCAGCGCCGAGGCCCACGAGACCCTGGCCATCGCGATGAACCAGCTCGGCGGCAAGTCGAACTCGGGCGAGGGCGGCGAGGAGCCGCACCGCTTCGAGCGCGACGAGAACGGCGACTGGCGGCGCAGCGCGATCAAGCAGATCGCGTCGGGCCGCTTCGGCGTCACCGCCCACTACCTGGTCAACGCCGACGATCTCCAGATCAAGATGGCGCAGGGCGCCAAACCCGGCGAGGGCGGCCAGTTGCCCGGCCGCAAGGTTTCCGAGTACATCGCCGAGCTGCGTTATTCAACGCCGG
>DDTA01000213.1 GCA_002344285.1 Myxococcales bacterium UBA2376 | reverse complement strand
TGGGGTTCACACAGCGCTTACGGAGCATCGAGTGTCTTCTCGAGTGCTACAGGAGAGCCTCCTGGATCGGATCCTTGCTACCGCGGCCGAAGGCGGCGCCTTCGACGGAAATCTCGTTCGACCATGGACGGTTGGACGACACCAACCGCATCCCGCGATAGAAGCATCCCTGCATGGCGCAAGCGGTTGCTTGCGTCGTGGGCAGGTTATGTAGGGTCGCGGTCCTCATGGTTCTTGCTTGGTACGTGCGGGTCCTCGGTTCGGTCTACGCTTTCTTCGACACCACCAACCATCCCCGGTTTCAGGCTTCCGCTCGCTCCGTGGAGCAAGCGATCCTGATGCAGTCTAACTAAACGCAACAGGCGCGCTTGTCAAACACGTTTTCTCGAAAACTCGCAACCACGCGTCGAGCCTCGTGTCATCGAGTGCATGAACGGCTCTGTCTCTGGCCCTGAATCGTCGGTCCTCTTCTCGCTTCGCGAGCTCCGCGACATCGAGCAACGCCGCGTCGCCGACGAGAAGGCCGCGATCCGGGCCGCCCAGGAGGCGGAGGAACGAGCGCGTGTCGCAGCGGTCGCACGTGTCGCAGCCGAGCGCGCCGCGGCCGAAGCCGCCGAGCGGACGCGCAAGGAGGCCGAGCTCGCGGCGCAGCGCCGGAAGCTCGAAGAGGACGCGATCCGGATCCAGGAGACGGAAGCGCGCCTGCGCGCCGACGCGCTCGCCCGGCTCGAGCGCGAGCGCCTCGCCTTCGAGGTGGAGCTGCGCCGCGAGGAGATCGCGCGCAAGCGTCCGCGCTGGCTGATCGGCGTGGCCACGGGCTGCGCCGCGCTGGCGATCGGCGTCGGCCTGCTCGCGATGAGGGCCAGTGACAATGCCCGGCAGAGTGACGCGCTCGCGGCGCAGGCCGAGCTCGACGCGCAGCGGGCGCGCGACGCGATCGCCGCGCAGGAGCAGCGGATCGACGATCTCGAGGCGCAGATCCGGAACGCGAAGACCGAGATCGAGCGCAGGAACCTGGAGATCGAGAAGACGAAGGCGGAGGCGGAGCTCGTGCGCGCTGGCGGCGACAAGCGGCCGCCGAAGAGGCCGCCAGGCGGCAAGGGCAACGGCAGCGGCAACGGCAGCAGCAGCGGCAGCGCGGCGGGCGTCGTCGAGGTCGGATGTACCGATCAGGTGCTGTGCGATTGAGCCACGACGGCGTGGCAAGCTCTACGGCGCGTCGACCACGAGGTCGTCGAACGCCGCCGCCTGCGACGGCACGACGCGGCCGGGCGAATCGGACCCGGACCGGAAGGACCGTAGGTCGAGCTTCGAGCTGAAGAAGCGGAAGCCGTCCAGGACGCCCGCGCCCGGCGGCGAGGCCGACGACGGGTTCCACCGCTTCGACTGACCGTTCGTCCGGTGGACCCGGACCGTCAGGTGGGGTACATGAGGCGCGCGTGCCTGCGCGCTACCTCGTCGGGATCGACCTCGGGACCACCAACTCGGCGGTGGCGTACGTCGACACACGCGCCGCGGATCCGCGGGTGCGCGTGTTCGAGGTCCCGCAGCTCGTCGCGCCCGGCGAGGTCGCGCCGCGCCAGCAGCTGCCGTCGTTCGTGTACCTCGCCGGCGAGCACGACCTCGCGGCGGCCGAGACCGCGCTGCCGTGGCGAGCGGACGCGCGCGAGGTCGTCGGCGAGCTCGCCCGGTGGCAGGGCGCGCGCAACCCGGCGCGCATGATCGCCTCGGCGAAGTCGTGGCTGTGTCATCCGGGCGTCGATCGCAAGGCCGCGATCCTGCCCTGGGGCGAGGGCGACGGGCCGCGGCTGTCGCCGGTCGCGGCGCAAGCGCACGTCCTCGCCCACATCCGCGCGGCGTGGGACGCGGCGATGGCGGCCGAGCCCGACGCCCGCTTCGTCGATCAGGAGGTCGTCGTCACCTGCCCGGCGTCGTTCGACGAGGCCGCGCGCGAGCTGACGCTCGAGGCGGCGGCGGCGGCCGGGTTCCCGCCCGTGGTCCTGCTCGAGGAGCCACAGGCGGCGTTCTACGCCTGGATCGATCGCCATCGCGGGAGCGCGTCGGCGCTCGCCCCCGGCGAGCGCGTGCTGGTGTTCGACGTCGGCGGTGGCACGAGCGACTTCACCCTCATCACCGTCGACCCCGACGGCGGGTTCGAGCGCACGGCGGTCGGCGATCACCTGCTGCTCGGCGGCGACAACGTCGACCTGACGCTGGCCAAGCTCATCGAGCAGCGGCTGGGCAAGAAGCTCGACGCGCTGCAGTGGCACGGGCTCGTGCACGCGGCGCGGCTCGCCAAGGAGACGCTGCTCGGCGACGCGCCGCCCGACGAGGTGCCCATCACCGTCGCCGGCCGCGGCACCAAGCTGATCGGCGGCACGATGCGCGATCGCGTCGAACGCGCCGAGCTCGAGCGCGTCCTCTTCGACGGCTTCTTTCCGCTGGTCGAGCGCGGCACGACGCCGGTGCGCGGGCGCGGCGGGTTGCAGGAGATGGGGCTGCCGTACGCGAGCGATCCGGCGGTGACCCGTCACCTGTCGTCGTTCCTCGCCCGCCACGGCGCCGAGCGGATCGACGCGGTCCTGTTCAACGGCGGCGCCATGACGCCGGCGTCCCTGCGCGCGCGCGTGCTCGATCAGGTCGCGCGCTGGCAGGGTGACCGGCCGCGCGAGCTGGCCGCGGTGCAGCCCGAGCTGGCGGTGGCGGTCGGCGCCGCGTACTACGGCATGGTGCGGCGAGGGATGGCGGCGCGCATCCGCGGCGGCACGCCGCGCGCCTTCTTCCTCGGAGTCGCCCTTCGACTCGGGCCCGAGGCCCTCGCTCAGGGTGAACGTGCCGAGGCCGCGACGGCGGTGTGCATCGCCGGCAAGGGGCTCGAGGACGGCACCACGGTCGAGCTCGCGCGCGACTTCGAGCTCGTGACCAACCGGCCGGTGCGTTTCCGCCTGTACTCGTCGACGACGCGCGACGACGCGCCGGGCACGATCGTGCCGATCGGCGACGGCCGCGCCGACACCCTCGACGACGGCTCCGACCTGCTCGAGCTGCCGCCGATCGTCACGGTGCTGCGCGCGCGGGGCAAGAGCGCGGCGACGGTGCGCCTGGAGATCACGGTGACCGAGCTCGGCGCGATCGAGATCTGGTGCCGCGAGCCCGGCGATGCCGGCGGGCGCTGGCGGCTCACGTTCGACATGCGCGCCGGCGGGGCGGCCCGCGCCGGCGACGACGAGGACGCGACGGCGGCGACGCCACACCCGCGCATCGACGAGGCGCGGGCCAGGGTGATCGCGGCCTTCCGCGGCGAGCCCTCGCTCCTGGCCCCGCTCACCCGCGAGCTCGAGGAGCTGCTCGAGGCGCGCCGCGACGAGTGGTCGACGCACTCCGCGCGCGCCCTGTTCGACGCGCTTGCCGAGGTCGCGGACGCCCGCAAGCGCTCGGCCGATCACGAGCAGCGCTGGCTCGGCCTCGCCGGCTTCTGCCTGCGGCCGGGCGTCGGCGCGCCCCTGGACGCCTGGCGCGCGCGCCAGCTCTGGGGCGTGTTCAACGAGGGGCTGGCCTTCGGCAAGACCGAGGCGTCGCGGCTGGCGTGGTGGATCGTCTGGCGGCGCATCGCGGGCGGGCTCAGCGCGACGCAGCAGGACCAGATCTACGATCGACTCGCGAACCTGCTCCTGCCCAACCCCAGGCAGCAGAAGAAGCTCGCCGAGATCAAGGCGTCGAAGCAGGAGCTGGGCGAGATGTGGCGCGCGGTCGCCGCGCTCGAGCGCATCCAGCTCGCGCACAAGCTCAAGCTCGGCGACGAGCTGATGCGCCGCATGGACACGCGCAAGGGTCGCGAGGACGCCGTCCACCTGTGGGCGATCTCCCGGCTCGCCGCGCGCGTGCCGCTCTACGGTCCGATCAACATGGTCGTGCCCGCGAGCAAGGCCGCGGTGTGGCTCGGCCAGCTCATGGCCTGGGACTGGCCCGAGCCCGACAAGCTCGCCTTCCCGCTCGCGCAGATCGGGCGGCGCACCGGCGACCGCGCGCGCGACCTCGACGACGCGCTGCGCGCCAAGCTCGCCGCGTTCCTCGGCGCGCTGCCCGGCGGCGAGCGCGCGGCCGTGCTGGTCGAGCAGGTGGTCGCGCTCGAGGCCCGCGAGGAGCGCGTGGCGCTCGGCGACACGCTGCCCGCCGGCCTGCGCCTCATCGCCGACACCGACACCGACACGTCGGCGTAGGCGCGCGGCCTAGCCGCGCGCGGGTGATCTCACCCGCCAGCGACGAATCCTGTCCGGATTTCGGACATCCCGGCTCGCGCGAAGCGTACGCGCCCACGCGCTTCCCGTCGATCCTTGATCGCGTCGGGCGCGATCCTTACTGTGGCGTGGGCGGGCGAGGAGGGGAGCCACGCCAGATGGAGAACGTCATGCCGCTGAGCGACGCCGCGACCAAGCTACTGCGGGAGAGCTTCGACCTCGCCGTCGAGCACGAGCCCTCGCTCGCCGAGCGCTTCTACCAGAAGCTGTTCGCGCGCGCGCCGCAGCTCGCGCACATGTTCCGCCGCGATCGCGCGGCGCAGGCGGAGATGCTGCGCGCGGCGCTCGTCGCCGTCATCGATCACATCGACAACGGACCGTGGTTGCGCGCGACGCTCGGCGCGCTCGGCGCGCGGCACGTGACGTACGGCGTGACGCCGGAGATGTACGACGAGGTCGGCGGCGCGCTCGTGACCACGCTGGAAGAGGCGTGTGGCGCACGGTGGACGACGGCGCACGCCCGGGCCTGGGGTGACGCCTACGCCGCGATCGTGACGATGATGTTGCAGGGCGCGGCCGAGGCCGAGCCCGAGGTCGCGTCGCCGTGGCGCGCGACGGGGTTGCGATGATCATCACGCTCGCGCAGAAGCAGGTGATCCGGCGCTCGTGGGAGCTGGTGGTGCCGATCGCCGACACCGCCGCTGATCTGTTCTACAAGCGCCTGTTCGAGATCGAGCCGGAGGCGCGCACGCTGTTCTCCGAGGACATGGCGCCGCAGAAGAAGAAGCTGCTCGCGATGCTGGCGTTCATCGTCAAGTCGCTCGACTGGCCCGACGAGACGTGGCGCCAGCCGGTGCACGCGGACGACGACCTGTTCCTCGTCGTGCTCGCGCTGGGCCGCCGACACGCGGACCTGTACCACGTGCGCGACGCGTCCTACGACAGCGTCGGCGCCGCGCTCCTGTGGACGCTCGACTACGGCCTCGGCGAGGCGTTCACCGCCGAGGTGCGCGACGCATGGACGCGCGTGTTCGGCTTGCTCGCGACCACGATGAAGATGGGCAAGTGCGCGGTCGGTGACGGCTCGGTCGTCGCCCGGCCGGCCACCGCCCGACGGGAGGTCTCGGGATCATGAGTGAAACCTCGGTGGTGATGAGAGGCAGCCTCGACGAGTTCTCGCTCGCCGACGTGCTCCAGGTGATCGGCATGAGCCGCCAGTACACCGCGGTCCAGCTCCAGACCGACGATGGTCGCGAGTACGGCACGGTCTGGATCAAGGCCGGCCGGGTGATCGGCGCCCGATCGAGCAGCGCGCAGGGACGGCATGCGTTCGTCGACCTGTTCGGCCCGGGCGCGGCCGTGTTCGTCGTGCACCGCCTGCCGGAGCCCAAGGCGTACCCGGATCCCCTCGGCCCGCTGAACACGATGCTGATGGAGGCGATCGAGGCGGCGACCGCGCCGCGCAAGGTCGTCCCGCTGCCCCCGCCGCCCGTGAAGGCCCTCCAGCGCCCGCGGCCGTCGCGAGCCGCGTCGACCGCACCGCCGCCGCCACCGCCGCGGGTCGTGGGCGCCACCGCGACGTCGACGGCGCAGAGCGGCATCGCGGTCGCGATCGCGAGCCCCAAGGGCGGCGTGGGCAAGACGACGATCACGCTCAACCTCGCCTTCAGCCTCGCCCAGCGCGGCGTCCGCACGCTCGTCGTCGACGCCGACATCAACGGCGACGTCATGTCGCTGCTCGCCGCGCGCGACCGCGTCGAGCGCGGCGCGTACGACATCCTGGGATCGCCGCACGAGCTGCCGTCGGTGATCCGCTCGACGGTCATCCCCGAGCTGTCGATCCTGCCGGCCTGCGGCCCGAACCTGCCCGCGCTCGCGACCGCGCGCCGCAGCCTGGCCGACGAGTGGGGAGCGCTCCTCGCCGAGGCCCGGCGGATGGCCGCGCTCGTGCTGGTCGACTGCCCCGCCGGCATGTTCGACGTCACCGCCGACGTGCTGGCCTCGTGCACCCACGCCGTCGGGGTCCTGCAGTCGGAGCTCGTCGCCAGCCGCTCGTCGGCGATGCTCGAGCGCGGGATCGCGGCCATCCCGGCCGAGCGGCGACCGCGGCTCCTCGGCGTCGTCGTCAACATGTTCCAGGGGCGGTCGGAGGCGTCGCTCGAGGCCTTCCACGCGATCACGTCGGCCGACGCCGCGCCGCTGTTCGAGACCACGATCCCACGCTCCGAGGCGTTCGCCGAGGCGTGCCTCGGCGGCGTGCCCGTGCGCTTCGCGCGCCAGCGCGGGCAGGCGCCGCCGGTGTCGTGGCTGTTCGACATGCTCGCGACCGAGGTCTGCGACCGCACCGGCCTCGGCGGGCCCGCGACCGAGCGCGCGATCGGTTCGTTCGTCGCGTAGCCGCGAGGGTCAGGCCGTCGCCGGTGCGACCACGACGACGAGGAGGTCGTCGTCGTGCGTGGCTTCTCCGGCGTGGCCGCGGGCGGCGTCGAGCAGCGCCTCGCCGAGCTGATCGCCGGCGCGCGAGGCCAGGTCGCGCAGCGCGCGCTGGAGGCGACGCTCTCCCCAGGCTTGCCCCGTCGCGCTCCGACTCTCGATGACGCCGTCGCTGATGAGGACGATGACGTCGTCGGGTGCGAGCGCGCGGTGGCCCGTGCCGATCACCCGCTCGCGCTCGCCGAGCGCGGTGCCGCGGCCGATGAGCGCGACCAGCTCCGCGTCGTCGCCGGTCCGGCGCACCAGGTAGCCGCCGCGGTGGCCGGCGGCGGCGAACTCGATCTTGCCGGCGCCGCGATCGACGATCGCGGCGAACGCGGTGACGCGGTGCCGCCCGCCGTCGACCTCGACCACGGTGTCGTGGAGGAGCGCGAGCACGGCCTCGGGCGTCGCCTCCGCGCCGAGGAGGCCGGCGGCGACCTGACCGGCGCCGAGCACCGCCGCCGACACCAGCGCCGAGGCGAGACCACGTCCGGCGACGTCGCCGACGAGGACGAGCAAGCGATCGTCGGGGAGCGCGACGCAGCTCCACAGATCGCCGGCGACGCGGGAGGCCGGCTGGTAGCTGACCGCGACGCGGCTGCCGGCCAGGTCGCGCACGTCGGCGGCGGAGCGAGCCTGGCGGACGGCCTCGGCGAGCTCCAGCTCGCGCGCGAGCTCGGCGCGCGCCTCGATCTCGCTGGTGAGGCCGATGACGGTGAGCGCGCGCGAGGCGGCGAGCACCGCCTCCTCGATCACGATGCGCTCGGCGTCGCGCAGCGCCTCCTCGCGCTCGCCGGTGAGCAAGCCGACCAGCTCGTCGCCGTCGACGAGCGGCGCGATGACGTCGGCGTCGAGCTTGCGCGCCCAGTCCTCGAGGAGATCGCGGCGCGGGCCGAGGCGCGCCGTGGCGAGGTCACCGACGGACATCGGGTGGCGCCAGCCGACGAGCCAGGTGCGCGCCTCGTCGGGGAGCTCGAGGTCCGCGGTCATGCCCTCGGGGATGTGGAGCGGGACCCAGCGGTTGTCGAGGATGCACCAGATGCGCACCCTCGTCGCGATCCGGCTCTCCTCGAGCAGCTGGGCGAGGCCGCGGCCGACCGCCGTCGCGTCACCGCTCGCGACCACGCGCTCGACGAAGTGGTCGACGGCCGGCGTCGTCCCCGCCATCACCTCGCCGCGCACCGTGGTGCGACCGAGGACGACCATGGCGCCGGCGGTGAGGGCAGCGACGCCGATCATCATCACCGTGCGCGAGCTCTCGACGGTGATCGCGATCGACGTGACCACCACCGCACCGATCGCGAAGACCGCGAGCTCGACGGCGACGGCCTCGTCGAAGCCGCGGCCGCGCAGGAGGTCCTGGCGCTCGATCGCCCACAGCGCGAGGCACCCCGCGACCAGCGCGGGCAGCCAGGCGAACGGGAAGACGCCGCCGATCCCGTACGCGAGGAGCGAGTCGCTGACCGTGAGGACCGAGAGCACGGCGAGCGCGACCGCGAGCCGTCCCTGCTGGAACCCGCCGCGCAGCCAGCGCACCGATCGCCGCGACAACCACACGCCCCAGCCGACGATGCCCGCGAAGAGCGCGATGTGGACGCCGTAGAGCGGGCCGGCCTCGGGGAAGAGCAGCCCCCACGGCGTCGGGGCCACCCCGGCGATGACGAGGTCGGTCGTCGCGGTGAGGACCATCATCGCGAGCCCGAGGACGACCGAGCAGACCAGCACCGGGCGCTGCGCGTCGAGGCGCCCGACGACGGCCAGGATGACCATGAGGAGCCCGGAGCCGATGAGCGGGATCGGCGCGTACCCGGCCTGGCACAGGCGGTAGGCGAGCTCGCGGTCGGTCGTGCAGCCGACGAGCGCCATCGTGGTCGCCCACGGGAGCGCCGTCACCCCGGTCATCACGAAGCCGAGCCGGACGACCAGATCGCCCCGCCGAAGCGCCGCCGTCAGCGCGAGCGCGACCAGGACGACGGCCATGACCGCGTGGGGTAGCGCCTGGACGGTGGGGGTGAGCAAGCCTCGTATGAGGCTACTGCGGAACCCCGGCCGAGTGTCGACCACCCGACCATCGCGGCATGATATGAGGAAGCTTCGTGTCGCGACGCGCGAGCCGCATCAGGGCCAGGATCGCCGCCACGGTGACGCCGCTCGCGCCGCCGGGGACGATGTTCGTGTGTCAGACACGTGACGTGTCGCAGGTGGGTTGTTTCCTCGACACGGTGACACCACTGGAGCCGGGCACACGCATCGCCATCGTGGTGTTCGACCAGCACCGCGGGAGCCCGGTGGAGGTCACCGGCGAGGTGACGAGGCTCCTGAGCGGGGCGCATCCGGGGCTGGGGATCCGGCTCCTCGAGCCGCCCGACGACTGGGGCGTGATGATCGCGCAGTTCGCGCGCGAGGCCGGGCCGCACGACAAGCCGGGCAAGCGGCTGCGCGTGCTGGTCGTGGGTGACGAGCGGCGGCAGCGCGGCGCGCTGGCCCTGTACGTGACGTCGGGGTGGGACGTGCGCTTCGCGACCGATCTGGAGGGGACGGTCGAGGCGTTGCGAGGCGTCGTGCTCGACGCGGTGATCGCGGAGCACGACTCGAACGACGATCGCTGGCCGCCGGTCATGGACGAGGCGCGGCGGATCCAGCCCGACGCGCGGCGCATCGTGCGCGGGAGCAAGAACGGGCCGGCCCCGGAGGGACCGCTCGTGCACCGGTTCGTCGAGCGGGACGCCGGGCTCGACGCGCTCCTCGACGCGCTCACCGCCGAGCGGCTGTAGCCGCCCCGGTCAGAAGCTACGACCTTCCTCCAGCCGCTTCAGGGTGCGCGCCTGCTCCGCCAGCGCCTCCTTCAGGCGGCGCTGGGCGAGCTCCTCGCGCAGCGCCGCCGCGCGATCGCGGCCGCCGCGACCGACGGCGGCGAGGGCGATGATGCGCGCCGCGCTGCCCACGACCTCGGCGGCGGTCTCGAGCACGAGCATCTCGTCGTCGGGATCGCGCAGCGCGCGCTGGCACGCCCGCGCGAGGCGCGCGAACACGAGCTCCGCGTCGGAGAGGAGCGTCTCCTCGGTGTCGCCCCACGCGAGCCGGCGCGCGACCGCGTCGTGCAGCGTCAGGTCGAGCCCGCCGGCCGTGTCGGTGGCCGACGCGAGGGCGCGCACGATCGCGTCGAAGATCGCGACCGCGGGCGCGTCCTCGCTGCCGCCGGCGACGATGTCGAGCACCTCGTCGCGCAGGACGTTCACGCGCTCACCCAGATCCATCGCGGGGCCGATCATCGCAGCGTCTCCTTGGGCGTCCGCCGCCGCGACCCCGGCGGGACCGACGGCTTCCGGTCGTCGCGCACCGTCTCCGGCGGATCGACCACCGTCGCCAGCGCGCGCTCGAGCTCGGCGATCTGCGCCTCGTTCTTGCTGACCTCGGCGCGGAGCCGGGCCGTCTCGCGCACGACCTCGCGCAGCTGCTCGGCGGCCGGCGCCACGCTCTCGACGACGAGCGACGCGATGCCGGCCGAGAGCTGCTGGTAGGCCGCCGCCACGCGCCGGAGCGCCGCGGCGCGCACCGCGGGCGGCGACGAGGAGAGGCGCACGCCCTCGACGTGCGCGGCCCGCGCGTGGTCGAGCGCGTCGAACAGCGGCGTCACCCCGGCCTCGTCGAGCGTGCGCACGTCCCAGAGCTCGCGCGCCGCGAGCGCGGCGTCGTTGGCGCCCGACGCCTGCGCCACCTTGTGCGCGTGGTCGACGGCCCGCGTGTACAGCGCGCGATCGCCGGCGCCGCTTCCCGCCGCCGGCCTGGCCTGCGCCCTCCGTCGCGCGCTCTCGAGCACCGCCGCCACGTCGGGCGCCGGCACGTCGATCGGCACCGGCGCGCGCATGTACGGCACCGTCGGCGAATCGACGAACCGCGCGCCGGAATGTGATGAAGCGCGGTGCCGCTCGCTGCGCTCGGCCTCGACCTTGACCAGCGCGGTCTCGATGCTCCGCAACCGCTCGGCGAGCACGCCGCCGACGGCGGTCTCCGCCGTCACCATCGACCGCGCGACGGCGAGCGCGACCAGGTCCGCCAGGCCCTCGTCCTCGCGCCGCAGCTCGCCGAGCACCTGATCGGCGGCGCGGGCGAGCCCGTCGAGCAGATCGCGCAGCGGCGGCCAGGCGCCACCCTGCCCGAGCCAGCCCTGGGCGAGGTTCTCGGCGTAGGTCCACACGTTCACGCCCGTCGCCTTCTCGAGATCGTGATAGACGGCGTCGGCGAAGTTCCCCGCGACGAGCGAGATCGCCTCGTCGGCGGCCAGCAGCGCGCACAGCGGCGAGCGGTGCAGCGCGCCGGAGTGCGCCGCCGCCAGGAAGCGATCGCGGCGAGCCCACCAAGCACCCGCGCCGGTCGTGCGCAGCACCAGGGTCGCGCGCGGCACGACCGCCACGCCGGCCTCGATCACGATCGCGGTCACGTTGTCGCCACCGCCGCCGCGCAGCGCCGCCTCGATCAGATCGCGCACGATCTCCCCGGGCGGATCGGTCGATGCGACGAGGTGGTGGACGGCTTCGGCCGGCGCATAGCCGTACAGGCCGTCGGAGCACAGCATGAGCCGGTCGCCGGGCTGCAGCTCGACCTCGCTCACGTCGACCGCAGCCACCGGCTTGGCGCCCAGGTTCCGCGACAGCACGTTCTTGTACGCGTGGCGATCGGCCTCCTCGGGCGCGATCGCGCCGCGCGCGACCAGCTCGGCGACGATCGTGTGATCCGCGGTCAGCCGGTGCAGGTGCCTGTCGCGCAGGAGGTACGCGCGGCTGTCGCCGACGTGTGCCACGGTCGCGCGCCGCCCGTCGATGAGGCAGGCGACGACCGTGGTGCCCATGCCTCGTCGATCCTTGCGCCGCTGCGCCTCGGCGTGCACCGCCGCCGACGCCGCGTTGATCGCCGCCTCGAGCAGCGCGCGCGGCTGCATCGCGCTCCGCCGCGCGCGCACGTACTCGTGGATGACGTCGCGCGCCTTGTTGGCGGCGACGTCACCCGAGGACGCGCCGCCCATGCCGTCGAGGACCGCGTAGAGGCCCCACTTGGGATCGACGATGAGCGCGTCCTCGTTGTGCTCGCGCACCGAACCTTGGTGCGTGTTGCCCGCGGACTTGATCGACAGGGCGCTCATCGGACGACCTCGATCACCGCCACGCCTCGGTCTGCCGGCGCTGGGCGCTGCGCTTGGCCAGGTCGTCGGCGATCACCTCGTTCACCAGGCGCGCGGTGACCCGGATCGCGCTCGTGACCGCCAGGACCAGCGTCGTGTCGTCGGGGCGGTCGCGCCGCGCCACCTGCACGATGACGTCGCCGATCGCGACCAGGACGCGGAGCGCGTGATCGGGCGCGAGCCCCTCGGCGCCGCGGAGCGCGATGAAGCTCTGGACGAAGCCCCGGTGCAGCGCGTGATCGCCGGTCACCAGCAGCGTCCGCAGCCCGACCATCACGCCGTCGAACAGGGCGTGGGCCTCCTCCGGGCTCTGACGCGCGAACGCGTGATCGAGGCTGGCTCGCACCTCGAGGAGCCGGGCGAGCACCGCGGGGCTCAGGGCCTCGAACGCGGCGACGTAGGCCGGCGCACCCGACATGGACGTCGATGCTACCAAGGCCCGCGCCGCCATGGTATGCCGTGAGTCGATCTGATGAAGGGGGGGAAGATTCTCGTCATCGACGACGAGCCCATGGTGCGCGAAGCCGTGGGGCGCGTCCTGTCGAGCGAGGGCTACGCGGTGGCCTACGCCCACGACGGCGCCGACGCGATCGCCCGCCTCTCCTCGGACCCGCCCGACGCCATCCTGCTCGATCTGATGATGCCGGGGATGAACGGCCGGCAGTTCCTGTCGGCCCTGCGCACCGAGCTCGGGCTCGACCTGCCGGTCGTCGTCATGACCGCCGTGCACGGCCTCGGCCAGCGCGCCATCTCGCTCGGCGCCACCGACGTGGTCGAGAAGCCGTTCGACGTGGACGAGCTGCTCAACAAGGTGGCGCTCGCGGTGTTCCGCGCGCGCCAGACGTCGACGGCGTCCGCGCGCGACCGCGAGCCGCCGTCGGCCGCGGCGCTCGACGAGCGTGTGGTCGTCGTCGTCGACACCGACGTCTCCGAGCTCGACCGGGTCGACGTCGCGCTCACCCGGGCCGGCTTCGTCGTGGTCGCCGTGCCGAAACCCGACGAGGAGCTGCCCCGCTTGCTCGGGGCGCTCGGCGCCTGCGCCGTCGTCATCGTGGTCGACGGCACGTGTGACGGCGGCGCGAGCATCGTCGACGCGATCCGGCGCGAGCCGGGGCTCGCCGAGCTGCCGCTCCTGGCGGTGACCCGCGGTGACCAGCGCTCCGACGTGCCGAGCGAGGTCGACCGGACGGCGGCCGTCACGCTGGTTCGCCCGGGCAACGACGACCTCGTGCGCGCGCTGCGCGTCGTCGGCCGGCCGGCGCGCCTGCAGCCACGGCCCTGAGGCGCCGCGCGCCGCCATGCTAGAACCGGGGCGATGCTGGATCGCTCGGTCTTCGCTGCACGCCGCAAGGCGTACCTCGATGCGCTCGGCCCCGACGCCGTCGCCATCGTCTACTCGCTGCCCGAGCGGCTGCGCAACGGCGACGCCCACTACGCGTTCCGCCAGCACTCCGACGTCGTCTACCTGACCGGCTTCGCCGAGCCCGACACCACGGTCATCCTGCGGCCCGGCGCCGAGACCGAGAAGGTCGTCATGTTCGTGCGCCCGCGTGATCCGGAGATGGAGACGTGGGACGGCCGCCGCGCCGGGATCGAGGGCGCGCGCGAGCGCTACGGCGCCGACGCCGCCTACCCCGCCGCCGAGCTCGACCAGCGCCTGCTCGACCTCGTCGCCAACTGCGAGGAGCTCCACTACGCGCTCGGCCTCGATCCCGACATGGACCTGCGCGTCGCCGGCGTGCTCGCGCGCCTGCGCAAGTCCGAGAAGCGCGGCAAGCGGCCGCCGCGCGCCGTCGTCGATCCACGCGCGGTGCTGCACGAGCTGCGGCTGCACAAGTCGCCCGAGGAGCTCGCCATCCTGCGCAAGGCGGCGGCGATCACGAGCGAGGCCCACGTCGCCGCGATGCGCGCGGGGCGGCCCGGCACGTTCGAGTACGAGCTCGAGGCGACGATCAACTACACGTTCCGCAAGCACGGCGGCATCGGCCCCGGGTACAACACGATCGTCGGCGCCGGCGAGAACGCGACGATCCTGCACTACGTCGAGAACCGCTGCGCCGTCGCCGACGGCGACCTCGTGCTCGTCGACGCCGGCTGCGAGTACGATCACTACACCGCCGACATCACGCGGACGTGGCCGGCGTCGGGCCGGTTCAGCGCGCCGCAGCGCGAGGTGTACGACCTCGTGCTCGACGTGCAGAAGGCGGCGGTCGAGGCGGTGCGTCCCGGCGCCACCCTCGACGAGATCCACCAGCAGTGTGTGAAGCGGCTGACCCAGGGCATGATCGATCTCGGCCTGCTCGAGGGCACGGTCGACGCCCGCGTCGAGGACCTCGCGTACAAGAAGTTCTACATGCACGGCACGTCGCACTGGCTGGGCATGGACGTGCACGACGTCGGCGCGTACACGCGCGACGGCAAGGCGCGCCCGCTCGCGCCCGGCATGGTGATCACGATCGAGCCCGGGCTCTACATCGCCGCCGACGCACCCGGCGTGCCCGATCGGCTGCGCGGCATCGGCGTGCGCATCGAGGACGACGTGCTGGTGACGACCGACGGCCGCGAGAACCTGACGATCGCGTGCCCCAAGGAGGTGGCGGACGTCGAGCGGATCTGCGGCGGCGCCGCGGGAGCGGCGTGACCATGCCGGCGCAGCTCATCACGATCGCGTTCTCGCACTACTGCGAGAAGGCGCGCTGGGCGCTCGACCGCGCCGACGTCGACTACGTCGAGGACGCGCACCTGCCGCTGTTCTCGTACCTCCCGCTCAGGCGGGCGGGAGCCAAGCGCACCGCGCCCGCGCTGGTCACCGGCGACGGCGACGTCCTCGTCGACTCGACCGACATCCTGCGCTGGTGCGACGCGCACGGGCGCGGCGAGCCGCTCTTCCCACCCGGCGACGACGAGGTGGTCGCGCTCGAGGAGGAGTTCGATCGTCACCTCGGCCCGGCGACGCGCCGGCTCGGCTACTTCTTCCTGCTCGACGACAAGCGGGCGACGCTCGACGTGATGGCCAAGCACGGGCCGCGCTGGGAGCGCGTGCTGGGCAAGCTGGCGCGTCCGCTCGCGGCGGCGATGCTCCGCCGCGGCCTGCGCATCGACGCCGCCGGCGCCGCGCGTTCGCGCGCGGTGATCGACCGGACCTTCTCCGAGGTCGGCGAGCGGCTGCGCGACGGGCGGAAGTACCTCTGCGGCGATCGGCTGACCGCCGCCGATCTCACGTTCGCGTCGCTCGCCGCCCCCGTGCTCCTGCCCGACGAGTACGGCGAGTACCTGCCGCGCGAGGAGCTGG
Source organism: Myxococcales bacterium UBA2376 (assembly GCA_002344285.1). Classification (GTDB taxonomy): domain Bacteria; phylum Myxococcota_A; class Polyangia; order Haliangiales; family Haliangiaceae; genus UBA2376. Next base: position 12,578 of record DDTA01000213.1, on the reverse strand, counting down.
TGCCGCCCGGGTTCCGCGAGGTCTCGGAGACGTACCGCGCGACGCCGGCCGGCCAGTACGGCCTGCGCATGTACCTCGAGCGCTGAACCGCTCGTCCTGAGCGAGCGCAGCGAGTCGAAGGACCGGGGGCAGCCTCCCCCGGGGGTGTACGCCCCGGCCGCATCAATCCCACTCCCATGCGCGGCTTCGAAGCGCGCAAGGAACGTGAGGTGAACGAGGGTTCGTCGATCGCAACTCGACGGATTCCTTTGCCCGGCGAACGCCGGGGGGGCGCGAGCCACAGCCCGCGAACACTGGCACGAGTCGTGATCTTCATCCCCCCATGCGGATCCCCCTGCTCGCCGGCGCCCTCCTCCTCCTCCCCTCCGCCGCCCTCGCCGAGCAGAAGGCCGCGAGCCCCGGCGAGGAGCCGCGGCCGGTCGTCCTGGGCTGGCACAGCGAGTCGATCTCCGCGGGCCGCCCCGGGACGATGCTGCAGATCATCCCGCCGGTCGCCGAGCAGGTGCTCGCGGCGCCGGGCGGTCCCCCGACCATCGTCTACATGAACAAGAGCGGCGTGACGCTCACGCCGGGCACCAACGACGCGCGCACCAACCGGTCGACGATCGTCGGGCAGACCTCGACCATCCCGCCGTTCGAGGGCAGCGCCGCCGAGTGGTCCGCGATCATGCAGTGCGTGCGCACGATCTTCGCGCCGTACAACATGACGATCACCGACGTCGACCCGGGCAACGTCCCGCACTTCGAGTCGGTGATGGGCGGCCGCGCGCAGCAGGCGGGCATGCAGCAGGGGGTGCTCGGCGTGTCGCCGTTCACGACCAACTGCAGCCTCATCCCCAACTCGATCGTCTTCACCTTCACGCAGTCGACGCGCGACGCCTACGGGACGACGGCGGGGCTGGCCGAGGAGCTGTGCGAGATCGCGGCGCAGGAGATCGCGCACTCGTTCGGCCTCGACCACGAGTACCTCGCGTCGGATCCGATGACGTACCTCAACTTCAACGGGCTCAAGACGTTCCAGAACGTCGACGCGCAGTGCGGCGAGTACTCGGCGCGCACGTGCGGCCTGCCCGGCACCGGCGTGGTGTGCTCGCAGCGGCAGAACTCGGTGACGATGCTCACCCAGCGCATCGGCCTGGCCGACACGCTGGCGCCGAGCGTGTCGATCACCTCGCCGTCGAACGGCGCGGTGGTGCCGACCGCGTTCACGGTGGCGACGACGGCGAGCGACAACATCGCGGTCACCAAGGTGGAGCTCTACGTCGACGGCGCGCTGGTGCAGACCAAGACGGCGCCGCCGTACTCCTTCGACCTGACCGGGCTCGCGACCGGCGGCCACTCGATCCAGGCCAAGGCCTCGGACGGCGTCAACGCCACCGACACGACGATCAACGTGACGGTGCAGACCGGCGCGCCGCCGCCCAACCCGAACCCCGAGCCGCAGGACCCGCAGGATCCGCAGGATCCGAACAACCCGGACACCGACGGTGACGGCAACGCCGACACCATCACCGGCGGCTGCCAGACCGGCGCCGGCGGCGGGATGGGCGCGCTCGCGGGCCTCGGCCTGGCCCTCCTCGCGCTGCGCCCGCGTCGCCGCCGCGGCTGAGGCGCGCACGGCCCGGGGCGGCGGTGATAGCCTGCACTCGTGGTCCGTTCGCTCGCACCATGGCCCGCGGGGCTCGCCGCGCTCGCCGGGCTGATGCTCGCCGGCGCGTGTAGCTTCCAGCCGACGGGGCCGTCGGCCGGCGTCGACGCGGCCGACGATCAGGACGACGCCTCCATGAACGTCGTGGACGCGCCCGAGGACGACGACCTCGACGACGACGGCGTCCCGAACGCGAGCGACAACTGCCCGCGCATCGCCAACCCGGCGCAGCGCGACCACGACGGCGACGGCGCCGGCGACGAGTGCGACCCGTGCCCGCACCGGCCGCTCGCGGACGGCGGCGGTGACGCGGACGGCGACGGCGTCGGCGACCCGTGCGACCCGCGGCCCGGGATGCCGGACCGGATCGCGATGTTCGAGGGCTTCTACGACGCGCCCGGCGACGGCTGGACGCTCGTCGGCTCGTGGGAACACGACGCGACCGGGACCGGCTTCCTGCGCTACCCGTTCGCCGTGACCGCGGCCGCCTTCGCGGTGCACCCGCGCTCCTTCCAGCCGCCGTACCAGCTCGAGAGCGGCGTGGTCGTCGACTCGCTGTCGGCGTCGGGTACCGTCCCGGCGCGCCAGGCGGGCGTGGCGTTCGCGGCGACCGACGCGCTCGATCAGTTCTACCTGTGCTCGGTGCGCGACGACGTCGGCTCCACCCCGGCGCGCGCGTACCTGGGCCGCTTCTCGGCGATCGATCAGGTCGCGGAGAACGCGTCGACGAACCTGGCCGACGACCTCGCGCCGACCTCGACCTTCCGCGTGCGCGGGTCACACGCGACGAGCGGCCAGGAGTGCGTCGGCACGCTGCTGGCGACCTCGGGGAGCCCGACCCTGGCGGCGACGCTGTCGCCGGGCGGGCGCATCGCGCTGCGCACCTTCGGCATGGGCGTTCGGTTCGACTATCTGGTCGTCTACACCCCGGCGCCGTGATACCCAGCGCCGATGGCTCTCACCGGCAAGCAACGTCGCTCGCTCCGCGCCCTCGGCCACGGCCTCACGCCGGTCGTGCAGCTCGGCAAGGGCGGCATCTCGACCTCGCTCGTGGACGCGGTCGACCAGGCGCTCACCGACCACGAGCTCATCAAGGTGAAGCTGCTCGACACGTTCGAGCTCGACCGCCACGACGCCGCGGCCCAGCTCGCCGCGTCGACGAAGAGCGAGGTCGCCCAGGTGCTGGGCAAGACGATCCTGCTCTACCGCCCGGATCCCGAGGATCCGCGCATCGACATCTGAGCGCGCGCCACCGCGTCGCGAGCTCAGCGGCGCGCGCTCGTGGGGATCGGTACGAGATGGAGCTCGAGCCGCGTTGGCTTCAGCTTCAACCACGCGCCCGTGTAGAGGTCGACCGGGACGCCCAGGCCGAAGTTCAGGACGTTCCACAGCGTGGTCCAGTTGAAGGAACCGTCGATCGACTTGATCTCGAGATCGGCCCCGGCGCGCCAGCCGATGACGGCGTAGATCTCGCCGCGATCGAGCTCGACGTCGACGCGCCCGACCCCGAACGCCTCGAGCCCGATCGTGCGCACGAGCCTGTCCTTGATCGGCCGCGGGATCCGTTCGTAGAGGCGAGCGAGCTCCTCGGTGGTGCCCGCCGGGGCCTGTCCCGTCTTCACCTCCACGACGAGGCCGGTGATGAAGCGCTCGATGCCGACGGCCGCGATGAGCTCCCGATCTTCGGCCGTCAGCTCTCCGTGCAAGAGGCCCAGGAGGCGCTGTTGCAGGTCGGCGACCTTGCCGATCTTCGCCACCGCCGCGCCGGTCGCGCCGCCGAGCACGATGATCGTCGTGTCCGACGGAGTGGCCGTGACCGTGACCCTCTGCGAGCTCCCACTGAAGATGGTCGCGCAACCCGGGATCGCGAGGACGAGCAGAAAGACCAGGATCTTGTTCATCGATGAGCCCCCGACACCGTGAAGACTACGCTGTTGTGGAGTCGTCGATGAAGGGGCGCGCGCCCTGAACGCGATCGGGGCGGATCCACTGGATGGGCGGCTTCCCCGTCGCATGCGACCGCGGCGCAGCTCGGCGCGCAGCCCAGGAGCGAGGTCACCCATCGACATCTGATCTGCGCCGAATCGGCGCAGATCAGCGCTCGCGTGCGTTGGCTCGAATACCTGTGCCGCGCAGAGGTCGCGGTACCATCCTTGAGTTCCGAATTTCGGAGGTTGCCGTTCGTGAACTCAACATGAGTGTTGCCCCGCTGGGCAAGCTAGGCAACGGCGGTTGGTTCCTTGGTGGAGAAATCGTTGTGCCATTCAACAAGTTCGCCACATTCAACCGACTGCTAGCTAACGGCGAGATCACTGTCTCGCCTGTCTCGGGGTGGTGAACGTATGACGATCGAAGCGATCGACTGGGTGCGCTCGCGGCCGCAACAGTTCTTTCCGCCCGGACCGATAGCGGCTGTGCAGATCGCGGCATATGTCATGGCCGACGTGATGTTGCTGGGAGGCGAATCATGCGTCGTGCGACGATTTGGAGACTGGTGGATTGTCGCTGGCGAACGGAACTGGCTTCAACACGAGACGATCGACGTTGAAGCGCTGTTCCGCCGCGTCGTTCCAGACCCCCGGCAAGGGAACCACTCGATGAGGTCCGAGATAATCGTCGCCGCGTTCGCGACGCAGGTATCAGCGATCTCGGATGGCCGCGTCTACCCAGTCAAGGGGCTACCACCCTCGGGCGAATGCGTGTCCGTCGCCTCAGGGATGGCGGCCGCGATCATGTTCTCGCTGGTCGAAGCGAGCGAACAAACGTGATCAAGCGCCGGCGGCTTCGATCGTCGGTAGGCCAGCCTTGAGCCATGCAGGAAGGAGAGATCGTACGGTATCTGGCCGTGGCCCACGGGCACTCGATCGTGGTCGACGTGCGGCGCGTCGAGGGTGTTCCCGGCGTGTTGCGCACCATCACGATCCATCAGGACAACACGGTTACCATCGAGTTCGATCGTGCCGTCGCCTACGCGGAGGGCGACAGCGAGGGATGGGGCCCGAAGTATATCGGGCGGTATGCCAGCCTCTCCGCGGTGATCGAGTCGCTCGAGCGGTACCTGGGATGCCGTGCCGCATCGTGGACGAACTACACGGCGACGCCGTTCGTCGTGGAGGAGGTCGACGAAGCCTTCGACGCTGAAGCCGCGCACGCTCACTTCGTGGAGCTGATCAGGGGGCGCAAGCTCCAGTTGCCTGAAGGCGCGAGCTACTGCTTCGGCGACGCCTACTGGGACCACATCGAGCGGTTCGGGGAATATCGGGAGGAGCTGGCGTTCGAGGAACAGGAAGCGCGGTGGAAGGACTGAACCCGCCCCGCGCGAGACGGCGGCTCATCCCGAGATCGTGTGTTCGACGGCCCGGGCGATGCGGAGGAGGTCGGTCTCGGCGCCGTGGGGTGCGACGAACATGATCGAGAGCGGGCGGCCGCGATCGTCGGTGCCGCAGGGGACGGCGATCGAGGGGAGACCGGTGAGGTTGGCGAGCGGCGTGAAGGCGCCGAGGGCGCGCAGGAGCATGAGGTCCTGATCGCCGGCGAGGAGCGCGCGGGAGAGCGCGGGCGGCGGGATGGCGGTGGTCGGCATCGCGAGGATCGGCGTGCGCTCGAGGGCGCGCGCGGTGGCGTCGCGGAGGGCGGCGCGCTGGGCGTGGAGCGCGGCGATGTCGCGAGGCGAGAAGGAGCGGCCGAGCGCCACGTTCATGCGCCCGGCGGGGGAGAGCTCGCGGTTCGCGTACGGGCTGCGCACGAGCTCGGTGGCGCCGAGGAGGCCGCCGAGGAAGGTGCAGCGATCGGCGCCGGGGATGTCGACGGTCTCGCGGGTGATCGCGAGCGTGTCGAGGACGCGGTCGAAGGCGGCCTGGATGGCGCGCGAGGCGCGCGAGGGTGAGAGCTGGCGCACGATGCCGACGCGCGGCGGGACGAGCGGGTCGAGGGTGGTGTCGGGCTCGCCGGCCATGACGTGCCAGAGGCGCGCGCAGTCGTCGACGGTGCGGGCGAGCGGGCCGACGACGTCGAGGGTCTCGACCGGGCTCTTGTAGCCGTCGGCGGGGAGGCGGCCGTGGGTCGGCTTGAGGCCGACGAGGCCGCAGAAGGCGGCGGGGATGCGCACGCTGCCGAGGCCGTCGCTGCCGAGGCCGTAGCGCGCGAGGCCCGCGGCGACGGCGACGGCGGTGCCGCTCGACGAGCCGCCGGGGAAGTAGCCGGGCGCGCGCGGGTTGCGCGGCATGGGGTACGGCATGAGCGCGCCGACGCCGTCGGTGCCGAGCTCGGTCATCTTGGTCTTGCCGGCGATCCAGCCGCCGGCGGCGCGGATGCGGGCGACGATGGTCGCGTCGCGCTCGGCGAGGTCGCCGCCGTCGCGCAGGCCGAGGCCGGTGCGCGTGCCGGCGATGTCGATCGCGTCCTTGACGACGACGGCGTCGCCGGCGAGGACGCCGGTGGCGACGGCGCCGGCGGCGGGCGCAGCGTCGACCGGTGCGAGGAGCGGGCTGATCGACGGATCGGCGAGGCCAGGCTCGGGCTCGCGCGCGGCGATCCAGTCGGGCGCGAAGATGGGCACGGAGGTCCGTGCGAGGAGCGCGAGCGCGCGGCCGGGCTGGCGGCGCGTGAGGAAGCGCTCGCTGGCGCGGAGGAACATCTCGGAGGCGGCCGGCATCGCGCGAGTATGGACGAAAGCGCGCTGACCGCGGGGCGCCTTCTCGTTGACCGAAGGGGGTTCGGCGAACGGAAGTGCCCCTTCGACTCGGGCCTTAAGTTGTCAAAGTTGACACCGTCCCCAAATGGAACGTGTTTCATTCGGGGACGGTGTCAACTTTGACAACTTTGCGGCGGCGCAGGGCGAGGAGGAGGAGGCCGGCGAGCGGGCCCGCGCCGGCGCCGGTCGAGCAGCCGCCGCTCTCCGTACCGGGATCGGCGCCGGGGTCGACGCCGGCGTCGGCGCCGGGGTCGCCGCCTGGATCGTCGCCGGCGTCGGGCCCGGTCGGGCCGCCGCGCGGGTGCACGACGATCGACATCGTCACCTTGGGGCCGAACCACGTCACGCCCTCCTGGACGAGCTGGAAGGTCTCGTCGAACTGCGTCGTCGCGTCGACCTCGGGCGCGAGCATCACCCACGTGAAGCGGCCGACCATGCCGGGCGCGTAGGTCGAGTGATCGGCGCCGCTCGCGCGGCTGGGCGAGAGCCAGTTGCCCTCCTTGAAGAAGGGCGACGCGCGGTCCTGCGGGTCCTGGGTGCCGGCGCGCGTCTGGTTCAGATCCCACGTGACGTTGCCGTCGTTCTTCAGCTCCATCCAGACCACCGCCTCCTCGCCCGACGTCATCTCCATCGGCGCCTCGAGCGCGGGCGCGCTCGCCTCGTAGCGGCGCACCGGGCAGTTGGGCGAGCCGCCGCTGCCGGCCGCCTTGATCGCGAGGTGGTTGGCCACGACGCGCTGGTTGCCGTCGCTCGGGTAGTTGACGACGCCCGTGCCCGCGACCCACATCGTCGAGCTGCCGCCGCCGTCGAGGTTGACCGCGTCGGTGACGCCCAGGCCCTGGAACTGCGCGATCAGCTCGTCGCACGTCATGCCGGCGCGCCCCGTGGCGCGGCCGTCGACCACCATCAGGTAGAGCTTGTCCTTGGCGGCGTTCAGGCCGAGCGCGGTGCGCGGGTGGCGCGCGGTGCACAGGGCGTCGCCGTTGTTGTCGCGGCGCGTGCCGCCCACGAGGAGCGTCGGGTGACCGCTCACGACCTCGCGCGCCCACGCCTCGACGCCGCCCGTGCCCTCGTGCGGAGGCAGCGCGACCTGGTTGGGCCCGAACTGCACCGGCGCGACGTAGCCGTGATCGTTGCCGCCCCACGCGCCCCCGTTGCCGCGCGACGGACCGTTCGTCGAGTAGTCGGTGTAGCTGAAGAAGTCGCCGTTCACCGCGGCCTGCGCGCCGACGAGCGCGCCGAAGCTCGACACCGTGCGCTGGCGTTCGCCGCTCGCGGTCGCGCGCACGCTCACGCCGGGCGCGCACAGATCCACGACGAGCACGTTGATGTTCTGGTTCGAGAGCGTGCGGTGCAGGCGGCGCACGCCCGGGTGCGGATCGCTCCACGTGTCGGCCGCGCGCGCGAGCGACGGCGCCGCGGCCACCGTGGCGAACGCGAGTGCGAGCGTGGAAACCAAGGCTCGGGACATGGCGTCGGTCACAGCAAGTCCGGTTCCAGCCCGCATGCCAGGGTTTCCGCGCACCTGGGGCGCGCCGCCGGTGCGCACGCCCGTGGGCAGCGAGGACGACCGTCGGCGTCACTCCCTCCTCGCGCCACCGCCGAGTACAGTCGGGGCGTATGACTCGCCTCGCCCTCCTCCTGTCGCTCACCACCCTCCTCACGGCCGCGACCGCCTGCGGGGGCGACGACGGACCGTCGCTACCGCCCGCCGTGGACGTTCCGCTCGCCGGCCTCGACGGCCCCGTGGAGGTGCTCGTCGACGAGCGCGGCGTCCCGCACATCTACGGCACCACCATCCACGACGTCCTCGTCGTCCAGGGCTACCTCATGGCGAAGGATCGCTTCGCGCAGATGGAGTTCATCCGACGCAACGTGACCGGACAGCTGGCCGAGGTCGCCGGCGCGCTCTCGCCCGGCCTCATCGACGACGACCGCGAGAACCGCTTCCTCGGCTTCGCCCGCACCGGCAAGCAGATCTACGAGAGCCTCCCCGCCGACGCGCCGGGCCGCCTCATGGCCGAGGCGTTCGTCGACGGCATCAACCAGTACATCGATCGCGTGATCGAGGCCGACGGCTACGTCACGACCCGCGGCAACGAGGCGCTCGCGCTCATCACCGGTAGCGGGCGCTTCGGCCACTGGCAGCCCGCCGACATCTTCGCGCTCGCCCGCTTCCAGGCGTGGAACCTGTCCTACGACGCCCCCTCCGACATCGCGCGCACCGCCGCGCTCGCCGGCGTGCTGAACGCGTTCCCGGCCGGCTCGAACGACGCGCGGCTCGCCGCGCGCGCCGGCATCCACGCCGACTTCTTCACGTCGAAGCCGGCTCGCCCCAGCTTCACCACCGACAGCGGCTTCCCGAACACCGGCACGGACACCGGCAGCCGCGCCCGGGTCGTCGGCCCCGAGTCCGCGGCCCTGCCCGCGCGCCTCCCCGATCCACGCGCGCTCGCCGGCGCGCAGGCGTTCTTCGACGGCTTCGAGGACAACGTGCTCCTCCGCCGCGATCCCCACGTCGGCTCGAACAGCTGGGTCGTCTCCGGCGACATCACGCTCAGCGGCAACCCGATCCTCTCGAACGATCCACACCTGTCGCTGATCGCGCCGCCGGTGTGGTGGTACGTGCACCTCAACACCGCGCACCAGGACGGCGAGCGCGCGCTCGACACCGAGGGCGTCGCGTTCGCGGGCCTGCCCGGCGTCGTGCTCGGCTTCAACCGCGACCTGGCGTGGAGCGCGACCACGACCGGCTACGACGTCACCGACGTCTACGACGAGCAGATCACGTTCCGCAACGACGGCACGATGCAGGACCCGGTGTGGGTCCCGGTGTCGGCGCGCTTCCGCGGCGCCGACGTGCCGCTCGAGGTCATCGACGAGACGATCCACATCCAGGGTCAGCCGTCGCCCGAGGTGTTCCGCATCCACGTCGTGCCGCACCACGGGCCGATCATCCCGGGCTCGCTCGTGCCGCCGGCGATGGGCAACCAGACCGCCGGGCGCGCGCTCTCGGTGCGCTACACCGGCCACGAGCCGACCAACGAGCTCGCGTTCTTCGAGGGGCTCGTGAGCGCGAAGACGTTCGCGGAGGTCGAGGCCGCGCAGGACAACTTCCGCGTCGGCGCCCAGAACTTCTCGTTCGTGTCGGCGACCGAGGGCATCCGCTGGTCGACCGAGTCGCGCATCCCGCAGCGCGGCGCGATGGCGTGCACCTTCGCCTACGACGCGGCCGGCGTGCCGTCCGGCATCTCGCCGCTCTTCGTGCTCGACGGCGCGAGCGGCGATCACGAATGGACGACGGATCTCGAGGATCGCTACATCCCGCACGAGGTGAACCCGGCGCGCGGCTACATCGCGACCGCCAACCAGGACAACGTCGGCGTGACCGCCGACGGCAACCCGTGCAACGACATGTTCTACATCGGCGGCGACTTCGACGTCGGCTACCGCCAGGCCCGCATCCGCGAGCGCCTCGACCAGCACGCGACGGCCGGCGCGATCACGCCCGAGCTGATGATCACGCTCCAGGGCGAGACCACGTCGAGCCTCGGCGAGGGCATGCGCACCGCGCTGGTCGCGTCGATCGACAAGGCGCTGGGCGACACCAGCGACGATCCCGCGCTGACCGCGGCGATGACCGAGATCGGCGCCGGCGGCCGCGAGATGCTGATGGACGCGCGCGCGCGACTCATGGCCTGGTCGTTCGCGACGCCGCACGGCGTGGGCGCGACCGACGCCACCGAGATCGCCGACAGCATCGCGACCACCGTCTTCAACGCCACGCTGACGCGGCTGGTGCCGCTCGCCTTCGGTGACGAGAACGCCGCGATCGGACGCGGCCCCGGCACGCTCCACGCCGCGCGCGCGCTGGAGTGGGCGCTCAGCTCACCCACGATGATGGCGACCTACCGCACGACCTACGAGGGCGACACGGCGTGGAACGACACCGTGCTCTGGGACGACCTCGGCACGATGAACGTGCTCGAGACCCGCGACGAGCGCGTCGTGCGCGCGATCGTCGCCGGCTACACGTTCCTGAACGGTCGGCTCGGCACCAACCGCGACGACTGGCGCTGGGGCCGCCTCCACACCGTGCAGTTCGGCCAGGTCGTCCCCGCGCTCGACGGCAACGCCCAGGTCTCGGTCCCGCCCGACAACGACCCGACGTTCCCCGACGGCTTCCCCCGCCACGGCGACCTCGGCGCCGTCGACCCCGGCAACTACGGCATCTACGGCACGACCAGCTTCACCTTCGGCAGCGGCGCGTCGCAGCGCCTGGTCGTCGAGATGACGCCCACCGGCCCGCGCCCGTTCAACGCGATCCCCGGCGGTCAGAACGAGGATCCCGACTCGCCCCACCACGCCGACGAGGCCGAGCACTGGCGCGTGAACCGCCAGCCGCCGCTCCACTTCGACCGCCGCGACGTCGAGGCGAACGCGGTCGCGCGCTACCGCTTCATCAACGAGTAGCGAGTCGAACGGACTGTCCTACCGGCGGGACTTGCGCGGGCCGGTGGGCAGACCGAACCTACCGGGATGTCGAAAGACCCGGTCCTCGAGGTCGTGAAGCTCGGCAACCCGCCCTGGCCGACGATCGATCCGTTCCTCTTCTGCGTCCACCACGACGACGCCTACCCGGCCGGGAACGACCAGCTCGGTCCGGCGGCGTCGCTCGACGGGCGCGACCTCGGCCAGGACTTCGCCGGCAAGGACGGCTGGCGCATGTACCACGGCGACGTGGTGCCCGGCTTCCCGCAGCATCCGCACCGCGGGTTCGAGACCGTGACGCTCGCGCGCCGCGGCTACATCGATCACTCCGACTCGCTCGGCGCGACCGCGCGCTTCGGCAAGGGCGACGCCCAGTGGCTCACCGCCGGGCGCGGCATCGTGCACAGCGAGATGTTCCCGCTCCTGGACAAGGGCGCGCCAAACCCCGTCGAGCTCTTCCAGATCTGGCTGAACCTGCCGCGCGCCGACAAGATGGCGGAGCCACACTTCACCATGCTCTGGGCCGACACGATCCCCGTCGTCCGTGACGGCGGCGCCGAGATCACGGTGGTCGCCGGCGCGCTCGGCGACGTCCGGCCGCCAGCCCCGCCGCCGCAGTCCTGGGCGTCGCGCGCCGACGCCGACGTCGCGATCTGGACGATCCGGCTCGCGCCGGGCGCGTCGTGGACGATCCCGGCGGCGCGCTCGACCGAGACCAACCGCACCGTGTACGTCTTCCGCGGCGAGCGCGGCGTGCGCTTCGGCGATCGTCCGGTCGCGCTCGGCCACGTCGTCGCGCTCGAGGCCTCGCTGCCGGTGACCGTCACCGCCGGCGAGAGCGGCGCCGAGCTCTTGCTCCTCCAGGGCCGACCGATCGGCGAGCCGGTCGTGCAGTACGGGCCGTTCGTCATGAACAGCCAGCAGGAGATCCAGCAGGCGTTCCTCGACTACCGGCGCACGCAGTTCGGCGGCTGGCCGTGGCCGGTCGACGGCCCCGTCCACGCGCGCGAGGCCGGCCGCTTCGCCAGGCATGTCGACGGGCGCGTCGAGGACGCGGCGGCGCGCTGATCCGCGATGATCCGCGCGGATCAGGCCGACGCCGCGGCGGCGCGGTCGACGTAGGCGCGCACCGACGGGCGCGCCCACTGCGCCTCGGCGTAGGCGCGGATGTGGTCGGGCACCGGGTCGCCGTTCTTGATGAGACGCATGAGCGCGAGCGCCGCGTCGGCGTCGGCGATCGACCACGCCGTGAACATGGTGGTCTTGCCCGGCGTCACGAACGACGACACGAGCCGCACCAGCTCGTCGGCCTGGACCCGGGCCTTGCCGACCAGCGGCTCGCGCTCCGGCTTGCCGAACACCGACGACGTCGGCCGCGCCTCGCGCAGCGCCATGGTGTCGGTGCGCAGGTACGACATCACCTGGCGCGCGCGCGCACGCTCGCCGAGATCCTCGGGGAAGAGGCGCGGGTTGCCGGGGAACGGGAAGCGCTCGGCCAGGTACTCCGAGATCGCGAGCGACTCGGTGAGCCACAGGTCGCCGTGCACGAGCACCGGCACCTTGCCGATGAGCGAGTGCGCGGCGAGCTTGGCCTTCTGATCGGGCGGGATCGGCAGCGGCAGGAGCTCGAGCGTGTAGGGGAGCTGCTTCTCCTCGAGCGCGGTCATGACGTGGAAGACCCACGGGCTCACCCACGAGGATTCGCCGTAGAGCACGAGCGGTGTCGACATTGGTAGGTTTACTTTC
>DDTA01000056.1 GCA_002344285.1 Myxococcales bacterium UBA2376 | reverse complement strand
ACAGGTCGGCGTGGTCGTTTTCGACGACGTAGGCCACGATTTCCCGGCCGACGAACAGCCGGCCCAGCTCGAACGCGCGCTCGGTCGGCGTGCGCGGCGGCGCCGGCGGTCGGGACGAGACGAGCTTGTCGGCGCGGTAGGACGCCTCGCCGGCGGAGCGCCGCATCGACAGCATCGAGGTGGCCGCGGGGTGAGGCGTGGCCGCGCCGGCGGGCGCGACCTCGGCGGCGGCGAGGCCGACCTCGACGGCGAGCTCGCGGACGCCGGCGGCCTGCACGGCCGGATCCTCGTCGTCGAGCGCACGGTCGATCACGCCATCGAGCGCACCGTCGTTGCCGAGCACGCGCGCCCGCGCCATCGCGAGCGCCACCTCGACGACCGGGCCGCGCCGGCCCCCGGCGGCGCCGACGCGCGCGCCCTCGATCGCGATGCCGGCGTCGCGGCCCAGCACGCCCGCCGCGCGCGCGACCCACTCGGCGGCGTCGTCGGCGAGCCGCGGCACGACGGCGGCGATGGCGCGCGCCGTCGCCGGATCGCGGCCGCGCGCGCACGACCACAGCGCGGTCGCGACCGCGGCGTGCTCCTCGACCGGCGCCTTGGCGAGCAGCCCGGCGATCACCGGCCGGCCGTCGATCGCGCCCGCGTGATGGAGCCGCGCCGCGAGCTCCGCGGCCATCGCCGGATCGCGCTGCTCGAGATCGGCCACCACCTGGCGCCCGGCGCGGTTGCCGAGCACGACCTCGTCATCGGCATCGTCGGCGCCGACGCCCGGCCCGGCGACGGCGCTGAGCGCCCAGCCCGGCAGGCGCGCGCGCAGGAGCAAGGCGCCGGCGGCCCAGCCGGTCGCGATCAGGACGAGCGCGCCACGCAGGACGTCGGGCCACGTGAGGAGCGCGGTCGCGGCGAGGCCGCCGCCGACGGCGCCGGCGCGCTTGGCGACGCCGTCGAGGAAGCCGCCGACGCGGCCGCGGATCTCGGCCGGCAGGAGGTTCTGCGCCAGCTTCTGCGCCGGCGCGTCGATCGAGCCGTCGAGGACCCGCGCTTGCACCTGCACGACCGTCGACGACGGCAGCCCGCCGAAGACGGCGCAGGCGAGCGCGGCGAGCGCGGCGCCGACCGGCGCGACGACGAGCGCGCCACCGACGCCGGCGCGCGCGAGCACCCGCGGCGCGATGACGAGCTGCACGACGAGCATCGCGGCCTGCGAGACGGCGCGCACGGCGCCGAGGAACTGGGCGAGGCCGGCCGAGTCGGGATAACGCGCGGCGGCGTCGGCGCCGAGGACGAAGTAGGCGAGCGACGCGAACGCGCCGCCCAGCGCCACGACGACGGCGAGCCCCCGCGCGAGCGGCTGGCGGCGCAGCTGATCCCAGCCGGCGGCGAAGCGCATGCTGCCCGACGCGGTGACGGCGGGGCCGAACCGCCGCGACGGATCGAGGCGCGACGCCAGCAGCGCGGCGAGCGCCATCACGCCGGCGCCGGCGACCAGCGCCGCGCTCGCGCCGCCCACGCGCGCGAGCGGCACGACGAGCGCCGCCCCGACGACGGCGCCGACGCCGCCCGCCGCGGACAGCCACGGCACGAGCCGGCGCGCCGTGCGCGCGTCGAAGCGCTCGGCCATCGCCACCCAGAACGCGAGGTCGACGGCGGCCTGCAGCTGCTTGACCACGATCATCGACGCGATCGCCGCCGCGCTCGCGCCCATCCGGTGCGCGAGGTCGAGCGCCGGCAGGAGGACGGCGCCGGTGGCGCACAGGAACATGAGCGTGCGCCGCCGGTCGCGGCGATCGCTCACCGCGCCGACCAGCGCCAGCGTCAGGGCGACCAGGAGGCTCGACGCGGCCAGCGCCGTGCCCAGGTGGCGAGGCCCGATCGCCGCGAGAAACCACGCGTCGGCGGCCGACGCCGCGAGCTGCGCGCCCGCCGAGGCGCACGCCAGGACCAGCGCGGCGGTCCGGGCCTGGCGGTCGTGCAGCATCGGTCTCAAGTATCAGGGAACCGCCGGTGGCGTCGCGGTGTCGGAGTGGCATCATCGTATGGCCGTGCGCCGCCGCCTCACCGCCGCCGTCCTCGCCGCCGCCGCCGTCGGTGCCGGCGCCGTCGCGTGGGCGCAGCAGGGCGCCCGCACCGCGCGCAAGCTGCACGAGGATCTGCCGTCGCCGGGCGGCGACCTGCCCGGCCCGCTCGTCGGGTCGAAGCCGGAGGCCGGCAAGAATCCGGAGGGGTTCGCCTCGGGCGACAAGCTCCTGCCCGAGCCCGAGCTCGCGCCCAAGGCGCGCGGCGAGGAGGTCTTCGGTCGCGACGGGTTCTCGACCGATCGCGAGACGTCGGCGCGCCCCGACTACCAGACCGGCTCCGACGGCACGCTCCACTACGTGAGCGTGTTCAACCCCGACGTCATGCCGTTCAAGCGCATGAGCGCGCTCGACGGCGTCGCCGACGACTACACCGCGGTGATCCGCAGCCGCTCGCTCCACGACGTGCCGGTCGGCGGCGCCACCGACGCGAGCCGCGATCGCTTCTGGGCGTCGATCATGATCGAGCTGCGCCCGGGCGAGGACATCGCGATCCCGTCGGTCGCGCCCGACATGCGCGTCCTCTCGTACGAGACGCAGCCGAACGTGCGCGTCGCGTTCTCCAAGGACTCGGCCGACAACTTCTACGTCCGCTCCGACGAGTCGTCGGCGGCCGGGCAGTACCGCCTCGTGTTCCTGGCCGACGCCGACGCCGGCTACTTCGCGCCGCGCCTGCCCGATCGCATCTTCTCGGTCGGCCGCGTGCGCGAGCTGGCGGCGCGCGAGGGCCTCCTGCCGCAGCTGCCGGCGCCGGTGCTCACCATGGCGCGGCGCGCGCTCACCGACCGCGGCGTGTCGGAGAACGACGAGCTGGGGACGGCGTTCAACAAGCTCGTCTATTACTTCCGCGCCTTCGAGGCCAAGCAGATCGAGCACCCGACCGGCGACATCTTCTGGGACCTCTACAGCAACCAGGCCGGCGTCTGCCGCCACCGCAGCTCGGTCTTCATGATCACCGCCAACGCGCTCGGCATCCCGACGCGGCTCGTGCACAACGAGGCTCACGCCTTCGTCGAGGTGTGGTTCCCCGAGCGCGGCTGGCAGCGCGTCGACCTCGGCGGCGCGGCGCTGCGCATGGAGGTGCAGAACGGCGCCGACAAGACGATCCACCGCCCGCGCGCCGAGGATCCGTTCCCCAAGCCCGACGAGTACGACCAGAGCTACACCCAGCTCGAGGGCGACATCCGCGGCCTGTCGAAGCAGCAGCTCGACGAGGCGCGGAAGGCGCCCGGCGAGGGCCCGGCGAGCGGCGAGTTCGGCGAGCTGTTCGGCGACGGGCCGGGCTCGGGGGACGGCTCGGGGGACGGCTCGGGCAGCGGCAGCGGTGACGAGGACGAGGAGCCGCTCGGCCCCGGGCAGGGGCCGCTGGGCAAGGCGCCGGACCCGTCGAAGATCA
Organism: Myxococcales bacterium UBA2376; assembly: GCA_002344285.1. Taxonomy (GTDB): domain Bacteria; phylum Myxococcota_A; class Polyangia; order Haliangiales; family Haliangiaceae; genus UBA2376. The sequence continues at coordinate 36,490 of DDTA01000056.1, read as the reverse complement.
CGCCGACGGTGTCGATCACGCTCGCCGATCCGGTCGGCTACCGGGGCGAGTCGCTCCGCGTCGAGGGCCGCGTCGACGCCGTGCGCGGCCCGGTGAGCGGCGTGCGCGTCGACGTGATGCTGTCGCCGGCGGGGACCGGCGGGCGCGTGCCGGTGCGCATCGGCCGCAGCGTGACGGCGCCCGACGGCACGTTCTCCCTCGAGGCCGAGCTGCCGGCGGACCTGGACCTCGCGCGCTACGAGCTGTACGTGTCGTCCCGCGAGGATGCGCGGCACAACGCCGCCATCAGCGATTGAGCGGGGGCGCCCGCACCGTTCACCCTGAGCGAGCCGGCGCGCCAGCGCCGGCGAGTCGAAGGGCCCCGGATCGGGCACGGGCACGGGCACGGGCACGGGCGCGGAGAACGGGAGCTACACCCGATACGCCAGCAGGGCGTGCGTGCGCGCGGGCTCCTCGCGCCGGTCGAACGCGGCGAGCACGTCATGGAGCCACGCCAGGTTGAGCGCGTCGGCCTGCGCGCGCGCGGACGACCACTGCTCGGCGGCGCGCGGATCGGCGGCGCGCTCGTACGCGCGGGCGAGGAACGGCGCGAAGTAGGCGCGCATCCCGCGATCTCCGGCGCGCTCGAGCCCGGCGTCGGCGGCCTCGCCCTCGCGCAGCGCGGTGGGCACGTCGCCGGCGAGGAGCGCGACGACGGCGCGGTAGCCGCGCGCCATCGCGGCGAAGCGCGCGTCGAGCGGCGCGAGCAGCGCGGCCACCTCGTCGAGCTCGGTGGCGGCGCGCGCCAGCTCGCCGTCGCGCGCGAGGACGAGCGCGCGGTAGATGCGGGCGATGCCGACGAAGCGACGGTCGCCGACCGCGGCGACCCGCTCGATCGCGGCGTCGAGGTGACCGAGCGCGCCGGGCATGCCGTGCTCGCCGAGCACGTTGCCGAGGTTGGCGAGGATCACGCCCTCGATGCGGCGATCGCCGACCGAGCGCGCGACCTCGAGCGCTGCCTGGTAGTGCTCCTCGGCCTCGGCGATGCGGCCGGCGTCCTGGAGGATCGCGGCCAGGTTCTGACGGACGCGCGCCAGCACGCGCGGATCGCCATCGTCGGCGGCAACGAGCGCGGCGCGCACGTCGGCCTCGGCGGCGCGCAGATCGGCGACGTCCTGGGCGAGCGCGGCGCGGCCGTCGCGGGCGAGCGCGATGACCGCGGCGAGGCCGGTGGCCTCGGCGGCGGCGACCGCGTCGTCGAACGCGGCCGTCGCGGCGGCGCGCTCGCCGCGGTTGCGTAGCGCCGTCGCCCGCTCGACGCGCACGCGCGCCGCGACGACGGCGTCACCGGCGACCGCGGCCGCTTCCTCGGCCGCCGCGAGCGCCGGCTCGGTCAACGCCGTGCTCGCGCGCAGGCGCGCCGCCCGCGCGCGTGCGAGGTGCACCTGCGCCGACAGGGACGCGTCACCGGCGACGGCCGCGGCGCGCGCCGCGCGCTCCAGCACGGCGGCGCGCTGCTCCGCCGGGCCACGCACCGCGAGGATGTCCTCGAGGACCAGCGCCGCGCGCACCGCGAGCGCCGGCGACGTCGTGACATGACGCTCGAACGCTGCCAGCACGTTGTCGACGTCCTTCATCAGGGCACCGACGTGCAAAACGGCGTCGCGCCCGGCCGCGCCCGCGCGCGCGAGCTCGCCGGCGGCGACGAAGTGCGCGGCGTGGCGCTCGATCGCCGGCGCCAGGGCGCCCGCCGGCGCGCGCCCGGCGACGAACGCGCGCACGCTCTGGTAGAGCGTGAAGCGCACCCCGGCGACGTCGTCGCGCGTGCTGCCGAGGAGCGACTTGTCGCGCAGCGCCGCGATCACGTCGAGGATGAGGGCCTGCTCGTCCGCGCACCGGACGACCGCCTCGGCGGCGTCGAGCGTGAAGCCGCCCTGGAACACGGTGCACTGCACGAGCGCGTCGCGCTCGGCGTCGTCGAGCGCCTCCCACGACGCCGCGATCGCCGCCTCGAGCGACGCGTGCCGCCCGGCGGCGTCACGCCCGCCGCCGCGCAGGACGTCGAGCCCCTTGCCCAGTCGATCGACGAGCTGCGCCGGCGCCAGTACCCGCAACCGTGCCGCGGCGAGCTCGAGCGCGAGCGGGAGACGATCGAGGCGCTCGGCGAGCTGCGCCAGCGCGGCCACGTCGCCCTTGCCCAGCCGCGCGCCGGCACGCGCCGCCCGCTCACGCAGGAGGGCGACCGCGTCCGTCTCGGTCATCGCGCCGATCTCGATCACGCGCGCGTCGGCGACGGCGAGGTGCTCGCGCGAGGTCACGATCAGGACCGCCTCGGGTGCGAGCTCGGAGATCCGCGCGGCGACGTCCGCGGCCCCGGGCAACGCCGCCTCGCTGTCATCGAGCACGATGACGATCGGCCCGCGCGCCGCGACGGCGTGACCGATGGCGTCGACGACCGCGTGCGCAGCGGCGCTCGCCGGCGCCGGCACCGTGAGCACGCCGCCGATCGCGGCCGCGACCTCGACCGTGGAGCGCGCGCTCGCCAGATCGCACACCCACGCGCCGCCCGGCCGCGCCGCCGCGAGCCCGTGCGCGACCTCGCGCGCCAGCCGGCTCTTGCCGCCGCCGCCGGGCCCGACGAGGACGATCAGGCGATCTCCGGCGGCGATCGCGCCCTCGAGCTCGGCGCGCTCGGCCGCGCGCCCGACGAAGCCCGCCGCCGGCGTCAGGTTGGTGTGCCGCGCCTCGCGCACCTTGAGCGCGGCGAGCAGCATCTCCATCGACGGGAAGCGCGCAGCGCGATCGACGGCGAGGCCGCGGCGCAGCGCCGCGACGATGTGCGACGGAACCTCGTGCCCGGGCGGTGGCTCGGGCACGTCGCCGCGACACACGAGCTCGGCCATCAGCTCGATCGAGGCGACGCCCGGCGGCAGCTCGAAGGGGCGCAGGCCGAAGAGCGCCTGCCAGAGGGAGACGCAGTAGCTGTACTGATCGGTGCGCGCGTCGACGTCCTGCGCGCGGAACTGCTCGGGCGACATGTACGCCGGCGTGCCGAGGAGCGCGCCCGCCGCCGTGAGCTCCGCGGTCGGCGGCGAGGAGCCGGTCGCGAAGCTGTGCGCCGGCACGTGCGCGCCCGCCGCCCCGCTGTCGATCGTCGCCTCGATCGCGATCTGCTCCGCGGACGTGCGCGCCTCGACCTGCGCCAGCCCGAAGTCGGTCACGACGACGCGACCGTCGGCGTCGAGCAGCACGTTGTCGGGCTTGAAGTCGCGGTGGACGAGCCCCGCCTTGTGCGCGGCGGCGAGGCCGAGCCCGGCGGCGTGGAACGTCTCGACGACCGTCGGCCAGTCGCGGCGCGTGTGCATCCACGTGCGCAGCGTCTCGCCGGGCACGTACTCCATGGCGATGAAGAGCGCGTCGCCGTGACGGCCCACGTCGTAGACCGTCACCACGTTGGGATGGCGCAGGCGCGCGACCGCCTGACCCTCACGCAGGAGGCGCGCCTGCTGCCCGCCGAGCGAGCGGTGGAGGAGCTTGATCGCGACCTTGCGATCGAGGTCGGGGTCGCGCGCGAGCACGACGACCCCCATGCCGCCCTGACCGAGCACGCGCGACACCTGATACCTGCCCACCTCGGCCGGGACATCGGGCGGCAGCGCCGCGCGGCTGCCGGAGCTGCTCGGTCCGCCCTCCGACGCGGAGTGCGTCTCCTCGAGCCCCGACGGCGGCCTGGCGTCCGAGGTCATGAGGCCTTGTTGACCGACACGACCTCGACGANNTCGGCGGACGCGACGCCGACGCGCGCCGGACCTCCGGCGTGATCGATCTCGGCGCGCCACCCGGCGTGGAGCTGCGCTGGCGAACGCCTTCCGAACGCCACGAGGAGCCGCATGGCCGCCCCGAGCTGGCCCGGGTTGCAGTCGGAGGCGCTGGCGAAGGCGACGCCTCGGAGCATCCGGGCGTCGGCGACGAGCCGGGCCATGGGCGAGGCGCCCTCGTGGTCGAGCGGGAGGACGAAGAACGCGCAGCCGTCGAGGTCGTCGCACCAGGCGAGCAGCAGGTGCGCAGGCGCGGCGGTCAGCTCGTCCTCCGCGATCCCCGGGACGGCGGCCCAGTCGGTCTCGAACATGTCGAACACCGTGCCGTCCTGCTCCGCCGCGATCAGCACGTCGCGGAGCCGGTCGCGCAGGGCGGCGTGGGGCTGGGCAGAGCCGTCGAGCCGCACGTCGAGGAGCTCGTCGTGAAGGTACCGGGCGCTCACGCGATCGAGTCTAGCCCGACCCGAGGTGCGACACGTGGCTCACGTCCGGTCGCGTGCGACACCGGACGTCGTCACGCGCGGTCAGAGACCGCGGGCCCGCGCCAGCGCGTTCGCGCGAGGACCATGCACACGTCCTCGTCTCGCTCGGCCTTCGCACGCCTCCTCTTCGCCGCGGCGCTCGGGGGCGCCGCCGCGCTCGTCGCCGGCGTCCACGGCGCCGGCCTCGCCCACGCCCAGGGCACCACCGGCGCGGTCCAGGGCGTCGTCACCGACGCCGACAGCGGCGAGCCGATCTACGGCGTCACCGTGGTCGTGAGCGCCGGCGGGGTCTCGCAGACCGCGGTCACCGAGGAGGACGGCAGCTACAAGGTGACCGGCCTCCAGCCGGGCGAGGCGCTGGTGACGTTCTTCCTCGGCGACACGACGCTGTCGCGCAAGGTGCCGATCGGCGCGGGCAAGACGGCGTCGGTGTTCCAGAAGATCCGCATCCAGATCGACGACACGGTGGTGATGGAGGAGGAGTGGACGCCGGACGTCGACCCCGACACCATCATCCGAACGACGATCGACAAGCGCGTGCTGCGCGGTACGCCGATCCCGGGGCGCGGCTTCGAGTCGGCGCTCGGCCTCACGCCCGGCTCGCAGAGCGACGGCGCCGGCACGGCGTTCTCGGGATCGACGTCGGCCGAGAGCCAGTACTACATCGACGGCGTGTCGACGACGGGCCTGCGCTACGGCACGTCGGGCGGCTCGGTGATCAACAACTTCATCGAGGAGATCGAGGTCATCACCGGCGGCTACAACGCCGAGCACGGGCGCTCGACCGGCGCGGTGGTGAACGTGGTGACCGTGACCGGCGACAACTCGCTGCGCGGCGAGGTGTTCGCGACCGTGCGGCCGGGCGTGCTCGTCGCCGACCGCGAGGTGACGCCGTTCGAGGGTGCGTCGATCGACGCGACGGCGAACCTGGCGCTCTCGACCGACGCCGGCTTCTGGTTCGCCGGCCCGGTCGTGAAGGACAAGCTCTGGTACGCGGTCGGCGTGGCGCCGACGTACTCGTCGACGACGATCACGCGCACGACCAAGCGGCGCATGGACTGCCAGCAGCAGCTGCCGTCGGGCGAGCTATCGACGTGTGATCCGCGGACGATGGCGTCAGGCGGGTACGCGGATGGCGTGGCCGACGTCGATCCCGAGACCGGGTTCACGCGGTTCGAGACGCTGGCGCGGCGCGAGCTGTCGGCGACGAGCCGCGGCGCGTACGCGTTCGGCAAGCTCAACTACGCGTGGAAGCCCGAGCACCAGGGGCAGGTGTCGGTGAACGCGGTCGGCTCGAAGAGCTTCCAGCCCGAGCTCTACGGGCTGCCGTCGTCAGGCGACTTCGACGCGATGGGCATGACGACGGACGCGGGGGCGAAGTGGACGTCCAAGTTCAACGACAGCAAGACCGAGCTCGAGCTGGTGCTCGGGTGGCACCGCGAGTCGTCGACCGTGACGCCGCGCGCGACCGCGGCGGCGAGCGCGCCATACGAGGTGCTGCTCTTCGGCAACCTCGGCACGTGGAGCCGGCTCGGATACGAGGACGCGGCGACGGCGACCGGGTGCACCGACAACGCCGCGGGCGATCCGTACGCGCTCATCGAGAACTGCCCGGATGAGCTCGGGCACGGCTACCAGGTCGGCGGGTTCGGCGCGGTCATCGACAACCGCGCCAACCGCTACGCGGCGAAGCTGGCGCTGGTGCAGCGCGTGAAGGCGCTCGGCAACCACGAGGTGAAGGCCGGCGTCGACGTCGAGGACAACCGGCTCGAGGAGCCGCGCGCGTTCACGGGCGGGTCCTTCTACCAGAACTTCCAGGACCGCGCGCAGATCTACCGGACGCGGTGGATCCAGGCGGGGCCGCTCGGCACGATGGATCCCAAGTTCGACCAGACGTGCTCGTACCAGCCGGCGGGCGCGACCATCGGCGTCGATCAGCCGTGCCGCTACATCGGGCAGACCGGCGAGGGCGCGGTGGTGTCGGGGCAGACGCTCAACTGGTCGGCGTACCTGCGCGACTCGTGGCAGGTGCGGCCCAACCTCGTGCTCAACGCCGGGCTGCGCTACGAGGAGCAGCGGCTGCGGTTCGCCGAGTACCTGCGCGACGACGTCGATCCGCTGACCGGGCGCGCGTTCGGGAAGAACGCGATGACGATGGATCAGATGTGGGCGCCGCGCGTCGGCATGCTCTACGACTGGACCAAGGTCGGGCGCTCGAAGGTGTACGGGCACTGGGGGCGGTTCTTCGAGTCGATCCCGATGGACATCAACGCGCGTTCGTTCGCGGGCGAGGTCTCGTACCGGCAGGTGTACGACTACGGCGACTGCGGCGCGACGGTGGACGGCTTCGGCAGCCCGAGCGGCGCTGGCTGCCCCGACGCGGGCGCGGGCGGCGGCGACATCCTGGGGATCAACGGCTCGCTGGTGGCGCCGGGGCTGAAGGCGCAGTTCATGGACGAGCGGATCCTGGGCGTCGAGTACGAGCTCGTCGACGACCTGAAGCTCGGCATCCTGTACCAGCACCGCGGGCTCGGGCGCGTGATCGAGGACGTGTCGACGGACGGCGCGGCGACGTACATCATCGCCAACCCGGGCGAGTGGGACGCGGAGGAGGAGGCGAAGCTCGAGGCGCAGCGCGACGCCGCGACGGACGCGGGCGAGCGGGCGCGGCTCGAGGGGCTGCTGCGGCAGTTCCACGGGATCCGGTCGTTCGACCGGCCGCGGCGCGACTACGACGCCTTGCAGTTCACGATGACGCGGCGGTTCTCGAAGGCCCTGTACGCGCAGGCGAGCTACACGTACTCGAAGACGCGCGGCAACTTCCCGGGGCTCATCTCGTACGACAACGGGCAGATCGACCCGAACATCTCGTCGCAGTACGACCTCATCGAGCTGCTGGCGAACCGGCAGGGGCCGTTGCCGCAGGACCGGCCGCACTACGTGAAGCTCGACGGCTTCTACCAGTTCGACCTGAAGGACGCGGGGGTGTTGACGACGGGCGCGCGGGTGCGGGCGCTGTCGGGGATCCCGCGCGACGTGCTGGCGCGGCACCACCTGTACGGGCCGGGCGAGTCGTTCCTGTTGCCGCGCGGGCAGCTGGGGCGGACGCAGTTCGAGACCGGGCTCGATCTGCGCGTCGCGTACGCGCGCAAGCTGGGCGGCGGGATGGAGCTGGAGGTGTTCGCCGACGTGTTCAACGTGCTCGACGACCAGGGGGTGTTCTCGGTGGAGGAGGACTTCAGCACGCGGTCGGCGTCGAACCCGATCGTGGGTGGCACGTACGAGGACCTGGTGTTCGCGAAGGAGAACGATCTACAGACGGGGGCGGAGACGACGACGCCGATCCAGCGCAACCCGAACTTCGGCAACACCGTGGGGCGGTACGCGCCGCTCTCGACGCAGCTCGGCGCGACGCTGCGCTTCTGAGCGTCGCGCGTCAGTCGAGGTGGTACGGCGCCGTGACGATCGTGGGCGCGCCCGTCGCGGGGAACGACATGGCGCGCGCGGCGCGGCGGGCGCAGGCGAGGAGGCCGTGATCGTGGAGCCAGGCGGGGGCGCGCACGCGCACCTTGGTCGCGCGGCCGTCGGCGCCGACGAGCATCTGGAGGGTGACCTCGGCGGAGAGGGCGGCGCCGGCGGTCGCGTCCTTGATGCAGCCGATCACCGGGCCGGAACCGCCGGCGATGCCGCGCTGGATCTCGCCGTCGTCGAGCGGGCGGCCGCCGTCGTCCCCGCCGGCCATGTCGAGCGTGCGAGGCGGAAGGGCGACGGTGTCACCCTTCCACGCCATCCGCCGGTCGGCGTCCGTGAGCACGATGGCCTCGTCGACCTCGAACGGCTCCTCGCCACCGCCCGGCCCGCCCCCGCGACGCGCCTTGCGCCGCCCCTTCTTCTTGCCGGTGGCTGACACCCCCGCGTCCGCGGTGTCACCCACCGACACGCTCTCCTCTGCGGCGTCGCTCCCGCCCCGCCACGGCGGCTCGAGCGCGAGGTACATTCCGACGGCGCCCAGCGCCAGGCCGATGGCGAGCCCGAGCCAGAACCTCACGCCTCGCTTGTACCATGCGGGCGGTCCCCCACTCCCGCCCGCGACGGCGCTCGGCGCGTGGGCGCTGGCGGCTGGCACCTTCTTCCTCATCGGGTCGTCACTCGGCGCCAGCCTCCTCACCAACGTCCTCGCCCAGGTCCTCGGGCTCGCCCTCCTCCCGCTCGCCATCGTCCACCTTCACGCCCCTCCCGGTGTCACCCACCGTCACGAGTGGCTTAGCCAATTGGCTAAACCACTCGCCTTCGTGGGCGCTGCGGTGGCTGGCACCTTCTGCTGGTACCTCTCCCTCCGCCTCGCCTGGCCGATCGTCGAGGCGACCGGCCGCCACGACGAGGTCCGCGAGGCGACCCGCGGCATCACCGGCGACGGCGCCCCGCTTGCCTGGGTCCTCGTCGCCAGCGCGCTGGTGCCAGGCACCTGCGAGGAGCTCCTCCACAGGGGTGTCCTCCTGCCGTCGCTCGCGGCGCGCCTCGGCCGCCCCCTCGCGCTCGTCGCCGTCACGGGCCTCTTTGCGATCATGCACATCGAGCCCGCCCGGATGGTGTCAGCCACCGTCGTCGGGCTCGCGGCGGGCATCCTCGCCCTCCGCACCGGGAGCGTGTGGCCCGCCGTCGCCCTCCACGTCATGAACAATAGCTGGGCGCTCCTGCTCGGCACCGGGCACCTCGGTGCGATCGCGCGCGCCATCGCCGCACATCCGGATCTCGCGCTCGCATGCGCGGTGGCTGGCACCGCGGGCGGGCTCGTCATCGGCGGGTGGGTGACACCTTTCGGCGGGCGAGATCCCTCTAACGTAAGGAACGCGACACGCTGACAGAAACTTGCGGGGTCTGCTACATTTCCGCCGTGACCGACCCGAAGCGCACGCTCTGGTACCTCAAGAAGATCCAGTTGCTGTCGGAGCTCGGGCCGGAGGTGCTCGCGCGACTCGCGGAGCGCGTGGAGATGAAGGAGGTGCGCCGCCGCGAGGTGGTGTACCTGCCCGGCGATCCGGGCAAGAGCGTCTTCTTCGTCAACGGCGGCCGCGTGAAGATCTGCAAGGTCACCCGCGACGGAAAATCCCTGACGCTCGGCTACTGCGGTCCGTCCGAGATGTTCGGGGAGACCTGCCTCGTCGGTGCCGGCGCCCGCACCGAGATGGCCGAGGCCGTCGAGAACGCGATGCTCACCGAGGTCGACCGCAGCGACTTCGAGCGCCTCCTCGCCAGCACGCCCACGCTCTCCGCCGGCGTCGCCCGCCTCATGATCGCGCGCCGCGCCGAGCTCGAGAGCAAGCTCGAGGCGCTCGTCTTCCGCGACGTGACGTCCAAGCTCGCCGAGCTGCTGATCAAGCTCGGCGACGAGTACGGCGTCGACGACTCGCGCGGCACGCTCGTCGCACTCAAGATCACGCACCAGGAGCTGGCCAACCTCATCGGCTCCACACGCGAGACGGTGTCGCTCACGCTCTCGCAGTTCAAGCGCAAGCGGCTCATCGTCACCGAGGGCCGCAAGGTGATCCTCAGCGATCTGGACGCGCTGCGCGCGCTGCTCTGATCTGCCCGGCGAGCCGCAGCGCCGCCGCCATGCTCGCCGGCCGCGCCCGCCCCGTCCCCGAGAGATCGTACGCCGTCCCGTGATCCGGCGACGTGCGCACGATCGGCAACCCGAGCGTCACGTTCACGGCATCCTCGAAGTCGAGGAGCTTCACCGGGATGAGCGCCTGGTCGTGGTACATGGCGACCAGCCCGTCGACGCCGCCGTCGGCCGCCATGCGAAACGCCGCGTCGGGAACCAGCGGCCCGCTCACCCGCGCCGCGTCGCCGAGCCGCCGCGCCAGCGCCGTCACCGCCGGCGCGATGATGGCGCCCTCCTCGTCGCCGAGCAACCCGCCCTCTCCCGCGTGCGGGTTGAGCCCCACGACGCCGACGCGCACCGGCGACGCCCGCCCCAGGTCGCGACCGAGCGCGGCCGCGAGCAGCTCGCCGACGGCGACGATGCGCTCGACCGACAGCGCACCCGCCACCGCTGCGAGCGGCACGTGCACCGTCGCGAGCGCCACCACCAGCCGCGGCCCGACGAACGTCATCGCCACCTCGCGCGCCCCGAACCGCTCGGCGAGCAGCTCGGTGTGCCCCGGAAACGTGAAGCCGGCGCGCCGCGCCCAGGTCTTCGAGATCGGCGCCGTCACCAGCGCGTCCAAGCGGCCGTCGCGCGCCGCCGCCACCGCCGCCTCGAGCCAGCTCACCTGCGCCGCGCCCGCCGCCTCCGACGGGGCCCCGGCGACGACGCCCGGCGCCGCCTCGCCCTCGCACCGGACGCCCGCCCCTCGCAGCGCGTCGCCGACCCCCATCGCCGCCGCCCCGCGCGCCAGGACGTCGGGATCCCCGAAGACGATGACGTGCTGCAGCAGCTCGCGCTCCGCGTGCGCCAGCGCCCACGCCGTCACCTCCGGCCCGATCCCCGCGGGATCACCGAGCGTGATGCCGATCGCTCGCTCGCGGGCTCGCTCGCTCACCGGCGCGTACCCTACCGCCGCGCGCGCAACTTGAACATTGCGGAACGCTCGAACGTCCGTCATCTAGATCCCATGGGCCGCGTCGTCCTCGCCTGCCTCGCCGCCGCGGCCATGTCGGCGAGCGCCTGCGGCGGCACCGCCGACCTGAACGCGCAGCCGCCGACGCTCGCCCCCGGTCCCACCAGCACGGACGAGGACATCGTCGGCTTCGCGCCGGGCGAGCAGCTCGCGTTCGAGGTGCGCCTCGCCGGGGTGCTCGCCGGCGAGGCCCAGTTCGCCGCCGGTCAGCCGGGCGCCGTCGACGGACGCCGCGCGATCGCGGTCACGTCGATCATCAAGTCGGCCGGCGCGTTCGCGCTCATCAAGGAGGTGAAGGACGACGTCACGTCGATCATCGACCTGGATCGGATGCGCCCGATGCGTACCACCTCCGACGTCGTGTTCGGCGCCCGCCGCTATCACGCCGCGACCGACTTCACCGACCATGGCGCCACCATCCAGTACACGCCGGAAGGCGAGAGCACACGCACGCTCGTCTTCGACTTCGGCGACGCCGTCGTGCACGACGCGCACTCGTCGATGGCGCTGGTCCGCACGTGGACGGCCGAGCCGGGGGAGCGCATGGCGCTCTGGGTGATCGGCGGGCGGCGCCTGTGGCGCACCGAGATCTGGGTCGTCGGTGACGAGGTCATCGGGACGCGCATGGGCAACCAGTCGGCGATCCGGATCGACGGCACCTCGGTGCGCTCGCGCGCCGATCTGTCGCCGGAGCCCGGCAAGAAGCCGCGCAGCTTCTCGGTCTGGGTCTCCGACGACGCCGACCGGGTGCCGCTCAAGTTCAGCGCGCGCACGGAGCTCGGCGACATCGTGATCGAGCTCGTCGCCTACGAGCGGCCGTAGGGAAGACCGGGCGGCGAGCGGATCAGTCGCCCTTGATCATCCTCGCGAGGGCCGCGTACATCGGCTCGGCGAGATCGGGATCCTCGCCGGCGACCTCGAGGAAGTCGTCGCCGCGGATCGCCTTGGCCCGCACCTCACCGACCGCAACGGCGAGGGCGTCGGCCTTGCGCGGCGCACCCTGACCGAGCAGCGCCTCGGGGTAGAGCAGCGTGCCCGCGTCCTCGGTCTGCCCACGGACGACGACCTCACCGTCCATCAGGATCCAGGCGACGCGGCTGCCCATCGCCACCTCGGGGATCACGTCGCCGGCGACGAAGTCGCGGTTGGTGGCGATGCGCAGGGCGCGCAGGCGCTGCTGCGGCGACAGGTCCTCGAGCAGCGGGCACAGGGACAGGATCTGATCGTCGCGCTGGCGCTGCGCCGCCGGGATCTTCGACTCGCCGGCCTCGACCACCTTGATGACGAGCGCGGTCGCGTTGTCCTCGCCGCCGCGCTCGAGCGCCATGTCGACGAGCTTCTGGGCCGCGCGCGCCGGGCTGGGCTGCGCCGACAGGACCTGGCCGACCTCGGCCTCGCTCACGTACTCGCTGACCCCATCGGAGCACAGGAGGAGCTTGTCGCCGTCGGACAGCGGCACGATGAACGTGATCACCTTGGTGTCGTCGCCGAAGCCGAGGGCGTTGGTGATGACGCCCTTCCAGCGGTGGACGTCCTGCCCCTCGGTGAGGGGCAAGCCCGCCGCCATGAGCCGCGCCAGGAGCGTGTGGTCCTCGGTGAGCTGCATCGCGATGCCGCCGCGTACGAGATAGGCGCGCGAGTCGCCGGCGTGCGCCACGACCGCGTCGCCGCCGGCGACCGCCAGCCCGGTGAACGTCGTGCCCATCCCCTTCTTCGACGGGTCCTCGGCGGCCTGCTGGCAGATCGCCCGGTGCGCCGTCATGACGCCGGCCTTCACCGCAGACACCAGCGTTCGACGCGCCTCGAGCGTCCCGGCCTGCGCCCAGTCGTTGATGGCGCGCTGCGTCGCCGGCGACGTCCAGTGTTCGTGGGTGATGCGCACGCCGAGCGCCGAGGCGACCTCGCCGGCGGCATGACCGCCCATGCCGTCGCACACGATGAACACGCCCTCCTCGGCCTCGACGAGGTGCGCGTCCTCGTTGTGGTCCCGGACGTTGCCGACGTGGGTCACCGCGGCGGCGACGATCGTCGATCTCACGGTCACGATATTACATGGAACCGCGCGCCGCCGACCCCGCCGCCCGCGCGCGATCGGCTCAGAGCCAGCCGTTCCGGCGGAACCACTCCATCAGGCCGGCCGGCACGAGCACGAGCGCGGCCAGCATCAGGACCAGCCAGATCGTGCTGTCGAACGGCAGCTGGTCGAAGTTCTGGCCGAAGAAGCCGACGATGAACGACAGCGGCAGGAAGATCGCGCTGAAGATCGTCAGGCCGCGGATGATCTCGTTGACCTTCTGGGCGGTGAACGCCTGGTGGTTGGCGACCACCCCCACCGACACCTCGCGCGTCTCCTCGATCATGTCGGCCAGGCGCGCGACGTGATCCGAGACGTCGCGGAGGTGCAGGAGCGCGCGCGGCGAGATGCGCGGGTCGTTCCGGCGATGCAGGATGCCGATCGTGTCACGCAGCGGCCGCATCACGCGACGCATGGCGACGCTGGTCCGCTTGATGCGGAAGACCTTCTGCAGATCGAGCGCGCCTGCGTAGCCGGTCTGCTCGATCGCGGTCCACTCGAGATCGTCGAGCTCGTCGCGGATGCGCAGCACGAGCGGCTCGGTCGCCGCGACCATCGCGTCGATGTGCCGGTAGAGGATCCACGACGGGCCGCGCTCGAGCGTGGCCTTGTCGCCGGCGGCCTTGGCCCACACCGCCTGGTGCGACGGCAGCGGGTTGTCGTGCACCGTGATGATGTAGCTCTCGCTCACGAACGCGTGGATCTCGTGGACCTGGATCTCGAGTGGATCGGCCGGATCGGCGGTGAACGAGTGGATGACGACGAACAGGTAGCGGTCGTAGTCGCTGATCTTCGACTGCAGACCGAACGTGCCGCAGTCCTCGATCGCGAGCGGGTGGAGATCGAAGCGCGCGCGCAGGTGCTCGAGCGACGCCGGGTCGGGCTCGACGAGATCGATCCATCGCACCGTCCCCGCGGGCGGCGGCCCCGCGCGCTCGGGGCCCTCGCTGGTGACGATCTTGCCGTCGGGACCCAGATCGATGACGTGGAACATGCGCGCGGACTATACGCGCGCGCGTCGCGTCACCGGGCGCCGCGCATCTTGTAGCCCACGTTGCGCACCGTCTCGATGAGCCCGCCCGACATGACGCCCATCTTGGCGCGGACGCGGCGCACGTGGATATCGACCGTGCGCGTGCCGCCGCCGTAGGAGTAGCCCCACACGCGCTCGAGCAGCTGATCGCGACTGAAGACGCGGCCGCGGTGCTGCGCCAGGAACCTGAGCAGCTCGAACTCCTGGTGGGTGAGCGGCAACGGCCGGCCGCCGACCTTCGCCTCGTGACCGGCGATGTCGATCACGAGGTCCTCGATCTTGAGGACCTCCTCGGAGCCGAAGGTCGCGGTCTTCCAGTCGAGCTGACGCAGCCGGGCGTAGAGCTCCGCCGGGACGAGCGGGAGCAGCACGAAGTCGTCGAAGCCCGTGGAGAAGTCGAGGGCCGGGAGTCGCGGGAGCGTCAGCGCGAGGAGCACCGGCGTGTCGGCGAGCACCCCCCCGCTGCGCAGCTTCTTGATCGCGCGCTGGGCGCGGACGAGATCGTCTCCCGCCTCCACCACCACGACGTTGGGCGGGGTCCGGAGCAGCGCTTCCTCGTCGAGGCCGCCGAGGTCGAACCGCCCGAGCACCGTGTGACATCCCAGGTCTGCGAGGACCGCTGGAATCGAGTCTCGTTCAGCGACGGCCAGCTCTGGCTCGGCGCAGATGATCACCGCGCGCACCGCTAGCAGTCATCGCAAGAATGACCCGACGCGTCAAGACCAATACCGTGGGCTTCGCACCCTGTTGCCGCGGTCGATGAACATGTAAGAATCGGGTCTCAGATGGAGGAATTCCACTGCTCCTTCTGCGGCAAGCAACGCCGCGAGGTGCGCAAGCTCATCAGCGGCCCGCGCGTCTTCATCTGCGATGAGTGTGTGACCCTCTGCAACGACATCCTCGCGAAGGAGGAGGCGGCGGAGCGGCCCAAGTTCCCGCCGCCGCGCGCGATCGTCGAAGAGCTCGATCGCTACGTGGTCGGACAAGATCAGGCCAAGCGCGCGCTGTCGGTCGCCGTGTACAACCACTACAAGCGCATCGGGCTGCGCGGCAAGCAGACCGAGGTCGAGGTCCAGAAGGGCAACATCTTGCTCATCGGGCCGACGGGCTCGGGCAAGACGCTGCTGGCGCAGACGCTCGCCAAGAAGCTCGACGTGCCGTTCGCGATCGCGGACGCGACCACGTTGACCGAGGCGGGCTACGTCGGCGAGGACGTCGAGAGCGTGGTGAAGGCCTTGTTTCGCGCGGCGGGTGGCGACGTCGAGAAGACGGCGCGCGGCATCATCTGCATCGACGAGATCGACAAGATCGCGCGCAAGGGCGGCGTGCCGTCGCCGACGCGCGACGTCAGCGGCGAGGGCGTGCAGCAGGCGCTCCTGAAGATCCTCGAGGGCAAGACGGCGACGATCACGCCCGACGGCGCGAGGAACCGGCCGCAGCAAGAGCTGATTCAGATCGACACGACGGACATCCTGTTCATCTGCACGGGCGCGTTCAACGGGCTCGAGGACATCGTGCGGCGGCGCGTGGGGCAGCGTGGGCTCGGGTTCGGCGCGAGCATCGGGACGCTCGACGACGACAAGGACGCGCTGCGGCGGTCGGCGCGGACGGAGGACCTCGTGAAGTTCGGGATGATCCCCGAGTTCATGGGACGCCTGCCGGTGATCGTGAGCGCGGACCAGCTCGACATCGACGCGCTGACGCAGGTGCTGTGGAAGCCGCGCAACGCGCTGGCCAAGCAGTACCAGCGGCTTTTCGAGCTCGAGGGCGTGAAGCTGACGTTCCGGCCCGAGGCGCTGAAGGCGATCGCGGAGGAGGCGGTGCGTCGGCAGTCGGGCGCGCGTGGGCTGCGGGCGATCCTGGAGGAGGTGATGCTCGACGTCATGTACGAGATCCCGTCCCTGTCGGGCGTGAAGGAGTGCGTGGTCACGCGCGAGGTCGTGGAGGCGCGCGGGCGCCCGGAGCTGGTGCTCGAGTCCAAGGCCGCGAGCTGAGCAGCGGGGAGCGCGGCCGACCGGCCGCGGTGCGGCTGGCTCGGACGGCCCGCGTGAACGACGCTCGGGCATACTCCGCGGGTGGGTGACACCAACTCCGCGGGTGGGTGACACCAACTCCGCGGGTGGGTGACACCAACTCCGCGGGTGGGTGACACCGCGACCGGGTCGGCTCGGAGGGTGACGGTGGGTGACACCGTCACTCGGAGGGTGACGGTGGGTGACACCGTTCCTCGGAGGGTGACGGTGGGTGACACCGTTCCCAGCCTCATGTGGGGCAACACGGTCAGCGCGCCGAGGCGCTGCGCAAGGTCGGCTCACTCGCCCTCGTACGGCTCGTGTGGATAGTACCCACCGTAGCCGTACCCGCCGTAGCCGTATCCACCGCTGTCGCCGAGGAGCTCGTCGAGCCGCTTTCGCGTCGCGTCGTCGGTCTCCATGCCACGGGCCCGGATCTGCTGCGCGGCCGCCATTCGCACCATATCCGATGACGCACTGCCGAACGCACGGAGGAGCGCGCGGTCGACGTCGTCGCCGCCGTTGTACGCCGCCCAGATCGCGGCCGCCGCGACCTGCTCGTCGCCGTCCTCGATGAGCCGCGACAGCGCACTGCTCGCCCGGGGGTCGTCGACCGCACCCAGACTCGACACCGCCGCGAGCCGCTGTCCGGTGTCGCCCGAAGTCGAAGCCAGAACCAGCGTGTCGAACGCGCGCGCCGAACCTGTCTGCCCCAGGGCGGCGAGCGCCTGCTGCTTCACGCCAGGATCGCTGTCGCGCGTGAGCTGGAGCAGCGCGTCGATCGAGGCGTCGTCGCCCGCCTGCGCCAGCGCACCGGCCACGGCCGATCGCACGCCGACATCGTTCGAGCTCACGGCCTGGCGCAGCACGCGATGCGCGTCCGCCGAGCCGAGCCCCTGAAGCGCCCACGCCGCGTTGCGCGCCAGCTCGGGATCGCGGCCGGCGAGCGCCTGCTCTGCCAGCTGCAGCCCCTCGGCGGCGCCGCTGTGAATCAGCTGGCCGAGCGCCTGTGCGCGCAGCGCCGGCTTGCCGTTCCGGGCGAGATCCACGAGCGCCGTCCGCACGGTCGCCGCGGAACCGGTCTGCGACAGGGCGCCGAGCGCCGCCTGCGCCAGCGCGGTGTCGTCGCCCCTGAGCGCAGCGAGCAACGCGGAGCGCGCATCTTCGTTGCCCAGGCGGCCGAGGATCCACGCCGCCTGCGACGCCTCGTCGCCCCGCCCGGAGAAGAGCGCGTCCGCCAGCATCTGAGTGACCGCCGGGTCGTCCGGCGTCGCCTGGGCCAGCACGTCGAGCGCGAACGTCCGTGCCTGACCGCTCGCCCCCTCGGCGATGCGAACGAGCGCCGCGCGCGCCTCGGGCGCGTTGGTATCACCCAGCATCCG
This sequence comes from Myxococcales bacterium UBA2376, assembly GCA_002344285.1. GTDB lineage: Bacteria > Myxococcota_A > Polyangia > Haliangiales > Haliangiaceae > UBA2376. The sequence goes on along the minus strand of DDTA01000056.1, from coordinate 19,087 downwards.
GATCGCGTCGAGCTTGTCCTGACGGCTGCCGCGCTCGGTGAGCTCGATCGCGAGCCCGATCGCCTCCTCGTGGCCGGCCTTGACCAGAGCGGGCAGGACCGCGCGCCGGTCAACGGCGCGCCCGTGGCGGGCGATCTCGAGCAGCGCGTCGGTGACCTCCGGGCTGCGCAGTTGCTGCAGGGCCTGGATGACCGTGGAGCTCGTGTGCCCCTCGGAAAGCGCGACCTCGATGAGCACGTCGCGAGCATCGTCGCCGCCGAGGTTGACGAGCACCTGCGCCACCTGCCCGGCGAGGTTCCGGTCGCCCTTGCGCAGGATCTCGCCCAGGGCGGCGACCGCGTCCGCTCCGCCGATCTCGCCGATGGCGGTCACGGCGCTCCACCGGGCGTGCTGCGGCCCAGCCGTGGCGGCTGACACCAGCACCGGCAACACGGCGGGATCGCCGCTCCTGCCGAGCGCTCCGACCGCCGCCGCAAGCACCTGCGGGTCTCCCGCCTTCACCATGTCGGTCAGGAGCTTGATGGTCGCGGCATCCTGCGGCTGAAGGTTCTGGACCGCGAGCGCGCGAATGCGGGTGTCACCCACCTGCGCGAGCTGGACGAGCGTGGCCTGCGCCTCGCCCCCCACCACCTGACCGAGCGCGTAGACGGCGGCGGACGCGGCTTCGTAATCGCCCGTCCGGGCCAGCGCGGCCAGCACCTTCACGGCCTCGTCGCCGCCCGCCTCTCCCAGCGCGTAGATCGCGCTGGCACGCAGCGGGTCGCCGCGGTCCTGGGCCATCGCCATGAGCCGCCTGCGCGCGCGGGGATCGCCGCTCGCCGCCATTCCGCTCACGGCGGCGCCGCGGATACGCGGGCGCGCGTCCCCCTCGAGATCGAGCAGCAAATCGAGCGACCGCGTCGTCCCGATGCGACCAATCGCGCCGATGACGCTCTCCGGCACCCCCGGTCGCGGGTCGTCGACGAGACTGGCGAGCGCGGCGACCGCGTCGTCCGTGCCGACCATGCCCAGCTTTTCGGCGACGATCGACACCTGCTGGGCCGTGCGCGCGGCGAGCAGCTGATCGATGAGCGCTTGCTCGGAAAGCCCGACGGCCGCGGCGTTGACGCGCAGGGGCCGGCGCAGGGCGGCCAGGTCCCCGCGGCGAGCCTTGGCGGTCGCCGACGAGTGGGTGACACCACCGCTGCGGGCGGCGGGATCGTCATTCCAGGCGTGGTACCCGGCGACGGCGGTGGAGATCGCGAAGAAGGCGGTGGCGAGGCGGTAGCGGCGGAGTGAGCTCACGGAGGCTCCTGGATGGGCATTCATCTGATCGACGCCCCTATCAACGAACGGTCGCATCCGGGGGTTCATTTCCCGGCGGCGTCAAGAGGGTGTAAGGACCCGAGCGGCCGGTTATCGAACTCCGGAACGCCTGCATTGACGCTCCCTTGGACCGGTCCCTAGACTTACTCCATGCTCACGGAGTCCGAGTCGGAAGAGCTGAAGAAGCGCCTCGAGGCCGATCTGGGCCGCCTGGTCGCCAACGCGCACTCCGCCATCGGTTTCACGATGGATCGGGACCGCGATCGCATCGGCCGCGACTCGATGGACGAGTCGACCGAGGAGGAGCTGTACTCCACCCAGCTTCGCCTCCACGACCGCGAGAACTTCCTGATCGTCAAGATCCAGCAGGCGCTCAAGCGGTTGCAGGCGGGTGAAATCGACGAGTGTGAAGAGTGCAGCGAGCCGATCGGCTTCAAGCGCTTGATGGCACGGCCGGTCACGACCCTGTGCTTCGAGTGCAAGACCGCGCGCGAGCAGGTCGAAGCCGACGACGCCAAGGAATGACGCAGGCGGCGGCGCCCTCGCCCGGCGGTCGCGACGACGGACATTTGCTAACCCTCGAAAACGTCTGGTAGGATCGGGCGGGTCCCGGATGCGCGACCGCTACACGATCACCGAGCGACTCGACGCCGGGGGCATGGCCGAGGTCTTCCGCGGCGTCGCGGAGTCGATGGAAGGCTTCAAGAAGGCGGTCGCGATCAAGCGCGTCCTGCCGAGCCTGACCAAGAACCAGAAGTTCGTCTCGATGTTCCTCGACGAGGCGCGGCTCTCGCTGTTCCTCCAGCACGCGAACATCGTCCAGGTCTTCGACATCTCGAAGACGCCCGACAACGCGTACTTCCTCGTCATGGAGTACGTCGACGGGTGCAACCTGAAGACGCTCATCGAACGCCAGAAGCAGCGCGGCAAGCGGATGGAGATTCCGCACACGATCTACTTGATGATCGAGTGCTGCAAGGCCCTGAACTACGCCCACGTGCTCGACCACCCCGAGACCGGGGAGCCCCTCGGCATCGTGCACCGCGACATCTCGCCGCCGAACATCCTGCTCAGCAAGAACGGCGAGGTGAAACTGGTCGACTTCGGGCTCGCGAAGGCGAACAGCCAGATCGAGTCGACGGACCCGGGCGTGGTGAAAGGCAAGTTCAGCTATCTGTCGCCCGAGGCGGCGAGCGGACTGGACGTGGACCACCGCGCCGACGTGTTCGCGGTGGGCATCATCCTGTGGGAGATGTTCACGGCGCGGCGCCTGTTCTACGGCGACACCGACTACCAGACGGTCGAGCTGGTGCGCCAGGCGCGGGTCCCGTCGATCCAGGCGCTCAACCCCGAGATCGAGCCGGAACTCGAGGCGGTGGTGCGCAAGGCGCTCGCGCGCGACCCCGACGACCGGTACCAGCACGCGGCGGATCTCGGCGACGCGCTCGCCCAGTACCTGTTCTCGCGGCGGATGAAGGTGACGGCGCGCGATATCGCGCAGCTCGTCCGCGACGCCCAGCTCGAGCTGATGCGCAAGCGGTCGAGCGAGCCGAAAGGGTCGCTCATCGACGCCCTCATCAATGACGAGGTGCAACGGCTGAGCTCGCTCGTCGGAACCGAGAGCGACGCGCAGGCGTCGGGGAGTGGTGGCGCTGCAGGCGAGGGCTCGACCAGCCTCGACCCGAGCCACTTCGTGGATACGGCGGCATGGGCGAACGACCTCGGACTCGACGCGCAAGCGGATGGGCACGCGGGGGCGGTGGGTGGCACCGCAGGCTCCGGTCGCCGAACCGGCCCGCCGGGGACCAGTACCGGCGCGCGAAGTGGCGGCGCGGGACGTGGGGCGCCGGGCGACATGGAGTCGCTTTCGTCGATGCTGGAGCCCGACCGGACGGGGCTGCACGATCAACGGGGAAGCGGGAAGCTGGTCCTCGCGATCGCGGCGATCCTGCTCCTGATCGTAGGCGGGGTGGTAGGTCTCCTCGTGACCAACGTGCTGTGAGTACCGGCTCGAGGATCCCGACCCACGCGGTGGGTGACACCACCGTCCACGCGGCCACCGTCCACGCGGTGGGTGACACCTCCGGCCGCCGCCGACTCCAGCGGTTCGGCGCGGTGGCTGGTCCTGCCTGCTGCTTGCTCGCGGTGGCTGGCACCGCGTGCGGGGATGACTTACGGGCGCCCCCTCTCGCCATCAGGCGCGGCGCGATCGAGGTCCAGGTAAGCAAAGTGCCAGCCGAGATCGTTGTCCTGCGCAACGGTCAACGTATCTGGAGCACTCTGGAGGGCGACGACGGGGGTGGCGGTGCCGCACACTTCGCGGCGACACGAAGTACCCGTCCAGTGCTCGACGGCTTCGAGGGGGGCGTGCAGATGGCGTTCGGCTCGTTTCGCTTCGGGGTCGACGAAGCGACTGACTGGTCTACCGTCTCGACCTTGCGGAACACCGAGCTGAGCCGGGACCGGGTCGACTTCGTCGCGCATGATCCCGAGGGCACAGCCATCGGCCGCGGCCACGTACTGGTGTCAGCCACCGGTGGCGGCGGCGAGGTGGTCATCGCGCTCGACATGGAGCCAGCCGGCGGCAACCGCACGTCGATCGGATTCGCCTGCGCGGATGGCGAGCACTTCCTGGGACTCGGCGGACAATCCTGGGCGATCGACCACCGAGGACAGACCGTTCCGCTCTGGGTGCAGGAAGACGGTATCGGCAAGCCCGACACTCCCGATGACGTCTACGAGGGCATCTGGGCGCTCCAGGGTCGGCGGCACTCCACCCACACCCCGATGCCGATGATGCTGTCCTCGCGAGGCTGGGCGCTCGCGGTCGATTCGCCAGTGCGCAGCATCTTCGACCTCTGCGACACGAACCCCGACCAGGCGCGACTCGAGGTCTGGGAGAATCACCTGACCCTGCGACTGTTCGTGGGTTCGGACCCCGCGGATGCGGTGGCACGCATGACCGCGTGGGTCGGCCGGCCGGCAGTGCCACCCACGTTCGCGTTCGCGCCGTGGCTGGACGCAATCTACGGCGAAGCCAACGTCCGCCGGGTGGCTGACACCTTGCGGGCCGAAGACATTCCGGTGAGCGTCATCTGGACCGAGGACTGGCGAGGTGGGAACGACGAGAGTGGCGGCGGTGCCGGCTACGTCCTCGAGGAGGACTGGCGGGTCGATCGCACCCTGTACCCCAACTTCGAAGCGCTGTCGGACCACCTGCACGGACGCGGGTTCAAGTTCCTGACGTACGCGAACACGTTCATCGACAGCGAGGCCGACGTCTTCGCGGAGGCCGTTCAGCTCGGTCACACGATCCGTAGCGCGGATGGAAGCCCGTACATCTTCACCGGCGTCAAGTTCCGCGACTCCACGATGCTCGACCTCACCAGCCCGGCGGCGGTCGCATGGGCCAAGGCCGTGTACGCCGAAGCGATCGTCGCCGGCTCCGACGGCTGGATGGCCGACTTCGCGGAATGGCTGCCGACCGACGCCCGCCTCGCGTCGGGGGAGGACGCCCTCGATTACCACAACACGTATGCGATCGACTGGGTTCGATTGAACTGGGAGCTCCTGCGCGAGGCGGAGGCGGCCGATGGCGTCGAACGGCTCTTCTTTGCTCGGGCCGCATATCTCGGTTCGCAGCCCTACATGCAGGTCCTCTGGGCCGGCGACCAGCAAACCGACTTCTCTCCAGGCGACGGCCTGCGTTCGGTCATACCGATGGGAATCGGTCTGGGCGTCACCGGATTTCCGTACTTCGGCCATGACATCGCCGGCTACATGAGCCAGACGACGGTGCCGACATCCAAGGAGCTCTGGTTTCGCTGGGTGACGTTCGGGGCGCTCTCGCCTGTGATGCGCACGCACCACGGCCGCAGCGCGCGCATGAACTGGAACTGGGAGAGCGACAGCGAATCGACGGCACACCTGCGGCGCTGGGCGAAGCTGCACATGCAGCTGGTCCCCTATCAGCGCGCGATGGCCGAGCAGGCCGTGCAGACCGGAGCGCCCCTCTTCCGCCCGTTCATCTTCGGCTGGCCCACGTGGGAGCCCGGCTGGAGCATGGACGATCAGTACTTGCTCGGCGACCGGATCGCCGTCGCGCCGGTCGTGGAGGAAGGCGCGACGGGGCGTTCCGTGCGGCTGCCCGAAGGCACCTGGTACACGCTGCTCGACGCACGCACGGTCACCAGCGACGGAACGACGTCGATCGCCGTGACCGCCCCGATGACGGAGATCCCAGCGTTCGTGCCAGATTGCTCCATGGTCGTGACCTACCCGCCGGAGGTGGACACGGTCGTGGACGCGATCGACGCGAGCATCGACGCCGTGGCGGTCGCCGACGACCGCGAAGTATGGGTCTATCCGTGCGACGGGGAGCCAGGATGGATGAGCGTGCTGACGGAGCCCGGAGAGCTTGGCTACACGCGCCTGGGTGACACCCGCGCAGGGCTCATCGGTGCCACGTGGAACGACGTGCCGGTCAGCTTCACGATCACAGGCTCCTGGGCGACAGCGACGGTCGTGGGACCGGGGCAGCTGCGGGTGGGTGACACCGAGATGCTTCGCGTCACGGGCGGACGCCCCGAGCGACGGCTGACACTTCGAGTCGCGGTCGCAGCCAACTGAATCGCGTCCGAGATCCGGACGCAACGTCCGGTGCATCGGACGGACGCGTCCGAATATCGGACGCGACGCCGTGTGATGTCGCGGACATCCGCCTGGCACGCCGAATGCTCCAGCCCCCGCGGTGGGCCATCCTCTTCGTTGGTATCTGCCTCAAACCGTCTACGAGGCCACGACGCGCACCGTGCAGGAGCGCTTTCTGCTCCGCCCCGGCGCGGCCGAACGCGACGTCGTGCTCGGCGTCATCGGCCGTGGGCTCACGATCTATGCGGAGGTGATGTTGCACGCGTTCGTGTATCTATCGAATCACATGCATATGCTGCTGTCGTCGAAGAATCCGGCGCAACTCGCGCCCTTCATCGGATTCGTCAACGGCTTCGTCGCGCGCCGCATAGGACGCCTCCATGGTTGGGCTGGGCCCTTCTGGGCGACGCGAGCCCGAGTGATCCCCGTGCTCGATGACGACAGCGCTGAAGGCCGACTTCGCTACATCCTGGCTCACGGGGTGAAGGAGGGACTCGTATCGCGGCCGGAAGACTGGCCGGGCGCGAGCTCCACCCCGGCGCTTCTGGGAGAAACGCTGCGGGGGCACTGGCCCCGTCGGAAAGCCGCAGTCCCCGCTGATCGTGCGCGCGTTCCGAGTGACGACGGGGTGTACGACGTCCCTATCACACCGCTCCCGGCCTGGTCGCGGTTGTCCCCGACGGAGCGGGTCGAACGCGCGCGGGCACTATGCGCCAGCATCGCCGAGGAGCACGAGATGCGTCGAGGGGTCCCCGTCCTGGGCGTCGCGAAGGTGCTCGCGTTGTCGCCGACGGATCGCCCCGCGGAGCCTGCACGCCGCCCGGCGCCGCGTTGCCACGCGTCAACGCCTGACTTGCGCGCGGCGTTTCGCCGAGCGTACTGCGACTTCACGAAGGCGTATCGAGTGGCGGCGGCCATGGCCCTCGAGACCGACTTCATCCAGTATCGCGGAGGTTTTCCGCCGGGAAGCTACGAGGGTGGGCGCAAGCTCGTGCTGAGCACGACGTGCGACGCTCCCTGGCTCGAGCCAAGGTTCTGGGGCACCGACTCGCCTCGAAGCGCGACGGTCCCCATGTCAGGACTGGGGCTCGAGACGTCGCGGGAGAGCCCAGTCAGGAGGACGCGAGCAGCGCGATCAACAGCACCACCGAGATCACCGCGATCGTCGACGCGAACACGATCGCCACCAGCGTCCGGCGGCGAAGTCGATGGCGCTCGTCCTCTGCCTCGACAGCGGACGCGGACTCGAGCGCGCGACCGTGACCAGGCCTCGTCTGCGTGATCGCGCCGGGACTCCCACCTCCGGCGGCATCGGCGCTGGCCTCGAGCTCGGCCAGCATGGCGGCCGTAGGCTCGACGAAGCGGATGCGAGTATCACCCATGGTGATGATCGCACCGTCCTCGAGCGGCACGCCTGGTGTGCCAATACCGACGGGGCGACCGTTGACCTTGGTACCGTTCTTCGAGCGCATGTCGTAGATCCGGAACCCTTCGGGGTGTCGCTCCACCGCGGCGTGATTTCGCGAGAGATCAGGATCGAGCAAGATCCACGATGCGCTTTCGCCTCGTCCGATGATCACGCGCTCCTCGATGCGATAGAACGCTCGTCGCTGTCCGTTCGCCGGCCCGCCCTCGACGATGAATTCCGGCTGTGCCTGATAGTCGCTACTGGTCGATCCCATCAGCTTGCGCATGAGCTCGCGCGCCAAGGACTCGGTGCGCTGATGGCGCCCGTCTCCCTGGTCAACGGCTGACACCAGACGGAGCGCGCCGATGTCGATCGGCTTCTCCGTGACGTCCCGCGCCTCGCCGACCTCGAGCTCGACGCCATCGACCTGGACGCCGGCCGCGAGCGCCGTCGCGAAGACCTTGCGTTCGTTGTGATCGTGGATGAGGCGAAGGTGCAGCGGCGCGACCCAGGGTTCCGGTACTTGCACGTCAGCGGCTCTTCCGGAACCGAGCAGAACCGTGGACTCCACCTCGATGATGCCGTACGGCGAGCCGTCGAGGGTCAAGTTCATTCTTGGCGTATCGCCCATCCTGCAGTCCTTATCGTGCCCCAGCGCGCGCGGTTGCGTCTTGGCGATCTCGTGCGATTGCGACAGGATAGGGGGTATGGAAACGGCGCGAGTGGCCGCGGTCTGCTTCGCCGTCGTCGCCGGTGTCACCCACCCTGCATGTGCCGCGACCATCACCGGCACCGTGTTCGTCGATCGAAACGGCGACCGGCTCCGTCAGCCGGACGAGCCCGGGGTGCCCGACGCCGTGGTCGCTCTGGACAGAGCCACCTTCGTTGTCACAGCGTCGGATGGCACCTTTCAACTCGACGCCGCGGCGGCAGGAGAGATCGTCTGGGTGAGCGTACCGGATGGATTTCGACCTGGCCCCGTGTGGAGGCGGGTGACACCGGGAGAGGTCGATCTCGGGCTCGTGCCACTCACGGCGGAGGAAGCTGCCGCACCGCTGACGTTCGTGATCGCCGCCGATTCTCACACCACCAACAATCCTGCCGACCCGTGGGACGGTGGAAATCTCGCCGAGGCCATCGACCAAGCGGTCGCGCTGCCGTATCCCGCGAGGTTCTTCGCCATCGTCGGGGACATCACGCAGGGCAATCGAGTCGAAGAATTCGAGCGCGTGGAAGCTGCGCTCGAAGGAGTGACGACGCCTTGGGTCTCGGTCCCAGGCAACCACGACTGGTACGACGGCGGCGCGACCTGGCGAAGTCGGTGGGGGCCGGACAACTACAGCTTCGATATCGGTGACATCCACGTCATCGTCTGGGACACGAACCTGAGCGATGCGGACCAACTCGCGTTCGTCGCCGCCGATCTCGCGATGGTGTCACCCGACCGCACGGTCGTGGCGCTCGGACATGCGTCCCCGCGCGACTTCGTTGCCGACGAGATGGCCGCGCTCGGTGTCGACTACATGTTCACTGGCCATTGGCACGCGAACCGTCGGGTCGAACGCCCGGGATTGATCGAGTGGGGAACCCAAACATTCTTGATGGGGTCGATCGATCAATCACCATCGGGATATCGCATCGTGACGTTCCAAGGGGGAATCCCGCTGGTCGAGCACCGTGCCCGGCTCGTCGAGCCTCACCTTGGCGTCACCGCACCTCACCCGGAGAGCTGCGCGCAGGCAGGCTCGGACATGCTGGTGGCTGCGGCCCTGGATGCAGCCCAGCCGCGCGTAACCGCACGCATAGACTGCGGTGACGAGGTCGAGCTCGCGCACCGAGGTGGCTGGGCGTTCTCGGCTCGCTTGCCGACGCTCTCGGCCGGTACTCACACTCTCTCCGTGAGAGCCGAGTCACCGACCGGACGCGAGCTCGAGCGACAGATCGCGTTCGAAGTCTGCGATGCTGGCGATGCGCCGCCGGTGACAGCTGACTGGCCTCAGCTGGGCGGGGGACCGGAACACGCCGGCGCACGCCTCACGCCCCTGGTCCCGCCGCTTCGCCAGGTCTGGGCCACACCCATCGGTGGCAACGTGGTGCTCGGCTCACCTGTGGTCGCCTCGGGCACCGTGGTGGTGTCAGCCACCGACCTTGGCGCCGGTGATCAAGGCGGGCTCGTGGCGCTGAACCTCGACGGAGGGGCGGAGCGGTGGCGCTACGTCACGCCGTACCAGGTCCGCAACGCGCCGGCGATATCGGGTGACACCGTCGTGGTCGCGCTTGCCAACGGCGAGGTCCACGCAGTCGACCTCTCCAGCGGAGCACTCCGCTGGACTCATGACGCCGCCGATGGGCTCTCGACATGGGAATCCTCGCTCTGGGCAGCGCCAACCATCGCCGATGGCGCGGTCTTCGTCGCCGTGCAAGGCCGCATGACGGCCATCGACCTCGCGACGGGCAACCAGCGGTGGGCGAACGAGCTCACTCCGGTCTATCCGTGGCTCGGTACGCTTGCAGCCGTCACGGTCGCGAACGGGCTCGCGATCGCCAACTATTCCCGTGACGATGGCATGACCGCGTGGAGCGTCACGACCGGCGCGAAAGTCTGGGAGATCAAGACCGGCAAGTCGCTGGCGGTGAACGCCACGCCCGTCGCCGCCGATGGCGAGCTGTACTTCGCGAACTCGTACGGCACGGTCACAGCCGTCGACGTATCCAACGCCGCCCAGGTCTGGTCCACCGGCTTCACCCCCGGTGGGTTCGACTGGGGTTACTCCATCACGGCGACTCCAGCCATCGCCGACGGTCGGTTGTTCTTCCCGACGCAGTGGAAGGACCTCGTCGCCATCGATGCCGCGAGCGGAGCCGAGCTGTGGCGCACAACGACGCCTCGCGGTCCGCTGAACTTTGCCCACTACCGAAGCGGAGAGCCCGGCTTCGCCGCAAGCCCAGTCGTGACCGGTGACATCGTCTGGATCCCACGCCCCGACGGCAAGCTCGCCGCCGTCGCCGCCGCGGACGGTCGGGAGCTGTGGGTGAGCGACCTCGGCGCACCGATCGTGAGCGCGCCTGCCCCCGCGGGCGACTACATGGTAGTCGCGACGTTCGACGGCACCGTCCGCGCGATGGTGGCTGGCACCTCGGTCGTGCCTGGTGAGATCCAACCGTGCGACGACGGACCTGAGCCGCCAACCCCCGCCGACGCCGGTTGCTGCGGTTCCGGTTCCACTCGACATCCACAGGGAGCGAGCGCGCTTGCATTGCTCGTGCTCGCCGTGCTTCAGCTCCGCTGGCTGCGGCGTCGCGGCCGCCCCGGGACCGTCAGCGCCCGGTGAATCGGAGCACGCCGACGGCGACGCCGGCGGACGCACGCGGCTTCCACTCACCGGCGACACCCACCGGAGGCTGGAGCGCGGCTTCGAGGCGGAGCACGTTCAGCCCGACGTCGCCGTCGATGTTCCACTCCACGGTGCGGGTGGGTGACACCGCCGTGAGCGACGCGCGCACCACGACGGCGCCGTTCCAGCGTACGACGAGGTCTACGGGGGCTCCCCCCTCCGGAACGTTCGGTGCCACCCACAGGCTCAGCCGCTGCGGCGTCGGCAGCAGGTTGGGCACCAGGATCTCGGCGACCGGAGCCGTGGTCCAGCGGATCGCACGTCCCGGCCCCGCGCTCGGCGGACCCAGGCCTCGGATGACGTACGGCTGAGCGCCGTTGCCCCCGAGGTCCCAGTTCGCCCCCTGCCCTGCGATCGACTCACGCGTGTAGTCGGTGGGTGGCACCCACGGGTAGTTTCCAACCACCTCGTCCCAGCGTCGCGGGTGAACGCCGTGCCGAAGCCAGAGCATGGCGCTCGCCGGAAGCGCGAACGGATTGCCGACGGCGCGATAGATCGGCCGCGCAACCGCCGCGAGCGGTGCCGGCACGTCGCGGCAACAGATGCGGCCGGCCGGCCGTTCGGGAGCGCGCCCCCGCTTGTACTTCGTCACCCATCCCAGATTCCACGCCACGAACCAGCCGAGAACGACCAGCGCCACGCCGTGCCAGACCGCTCGAGGTACGCGCCGCCAGCGCGAAACGCCTCGTCCCAGGACGTACATCCACGTGGCCAGGCCCACGACCACCGGGGTCGTCATCGAGCAAAGCCGCCGCTGCCCGAAGCTCGCCGATGACCACCAATCGTGAACGATGCTGTTCGCGTACACCTGCATCGCGACCGCCGCCAGGAGGCCGATCGCTGCGACTCGGGCGCGCGCGCCAAGCGAGGTGCCACCCACCGCCATCACCCCCAACCCCAGAACCCCCGCGTACGCGAGGGGCGTCGTCGAGAACCAGCCGTTTCGCGCGGAGAACAGGAGCTCGGCCACCATCGGATGCGCGGGTCGAGTGAAGTTGGGTCCCTGCGGCAGTCCGGTCCACGTCCCGTAGACGAGCTCCCAGGCCACGAACTGCGGAATGAGCACGATCAGCGCAACGACGAGCACGGCCGTCGCGCGGGCCACCACTCGCGCACGCCATAGCCATGGGCGGGCCTCGCCAGACGGTGTCACCCACCCGATGGCGACCGTCTCGACGATCACGACGATGCCGAGCCCGAGCTCCTGGGAACGAACCAGCGACGCCAGCCCTAGCAGCGCTCCCAGGCCGACCCAGCGTCGCCACCGCAGGTCGCCGATGGTGACCGCCCAGACCGACAGGAACAGGCCGGCCCCCGCCGCGTCCATCGCATGTCCGTAGCTGGGCATGTAGGTCGCGTAGTAGGTCACCGAGGTCCCCAGGAGCACCGCCGCGCAAGCCCACGCAGGCGCCCAGGTGCCACCCACCCGCCGACGGAACACCCAGACGCCCAGGACCGCCGCCAGACACGCGAACGCGACGCTCGAAGCGAACACGATGCGTTGGTGCCATAGCGTGTAGCCGTGGGTTTGGATGTCCGCCCCACCCGCGTTGGCGACCACCGCCCCCCCGTGCGCGGCCGCGAGCATCGGCGACCAGACGAGCGCCGGGCCGATCGGATGCGGGATCCCCTTGCGCCCGGTCGTCGTGCGCTGCTGCGAGAACGGGTCGCCGAACCGCGCGAGGTCGTTGTCGAAGATCAGATCCCCGTCGAACACCAGCGAGCGAGCCATGAGGAAGAGCAGGTGGCCGTCGCCGCGCGCCAGCACCGGCCGGTAGCGCCCGTCGCCGCGCGGCGAGTGCGGATCACCACCCATGTCGCTGTTCGTGCAGTACATGAGGCCGATCACGAGACACGCCGCCGCGATCACCAGCCGCGGCGCGTAGCCCATCCCGGCACCGATACGTCCGAGCGCGCGCAATCGGCTCCAGCGCGGCCTGGTGCTCACGGCGCCATCGTACTGACCCGCGCTCGCGCGCGCACGCACGCCGCGCGTACTATATAGAGGACGTGATCGGCCCTCGCGATCGGGTGACACCGTAGTGGACAGCGTACGTCGCGCCGCCGTCTGGACCTCCGCGAGCGTCGCCATGGCCGCTCTTGCCGCCATCGTCGCGGCGTTCTACGACGCGCTCGGCGCCTACGGGGGCCTCACCCGGTTCGCCACCGGGATGGGCTTCGCCGTGCTCGTGACGTGGCCCGCGCTGTTCGTCCTCTCGCTATCCGGGCGTGTCGTCACCCACGTCTGGCAGCCCCGGGCCCTGGCCGCGTCGCTGACCGATCCGGGCGGGGGCGCGCCCCGGCTGGCGGCGTGGCTCGTGGCGATCGTGCTCGGGGCCGCCCTGCTCTCGATGCTCACCCACCAGGTGGTCTGGGTGTTCTGGCGCACCACCGCGTTCAAGCCACGAACGATGTCGATGGCGCTCGGCCCGGTCATGATCGTCGTCGTCATCATCGTCGTCCTGCTGACGCGCGTGATGGCAGCCGGCCTCGCCGCCGCGCTCACGCGACTGGAGACACGCATGGGGACGCCGCGCGGCCGCGGGTGGCTGACACCGCGCCGCGTCCTCGTGCTGGCCGGCGGCGTCGCGATCCTGGCCGGAGCGCTCGGCTGGCACCTGGCGATCCGCAAGCAGTTCGCCAACGTCTCGTTCGCCGGGCTCGCGTTTCCGGTGCTCGCGATCGGGCTCCTCTTCGCGACGCACAGCACACGGGCGCTGCTCGGCGCTCGCGCCCACCGCGCACGGCTCGTCGCAGGCTGCGCTGCCGTGGCACTGGCAACCGGACTTGCCACCACGGCGCTGTGGGCGCGGCAGAGCCGCCCGACGATGGTGCTGAGCCTCTGGGGCGCCGACGCGTTCAGCGCCGATGCGATCGATCTCCTCTACAACCTGTACGCGATCCGCGACGACGTGCCGATGTCGGATCTGACGCCCACCTCGCGCGCGGGTGTCACCCACCGGCGCGACATCCTCCTGGTCACGATCGACACGTTCCGGCCAGATCGCATCCGCCCGTACGGCGGACCGCTGCCGACCCCGACCTTCACCGCGCTCGCGGCGCGCGGCAAGGTCTTCGAGTGGGCCTTCGCGCCCTCGAACGTCACGCGCCGTTCGATGCCGGCCATCGCGACCGGCCTCGCGCCGCCCCGCGTCCGTGGGCGCGTCTCGGGCTGGGCGCTACGGATGGACCCACGCCACGTGACGCTCGCCGAACGCCTGCGCGCGGGCGGATACGCGACGAGCGGCCTCTTCTGCTGCGAGGGCTTCTGGGAGCGGCGGCGCCGGCTCGGCCTCGATCGCGGGATCGACGACCTCTTCATCCGCCACGACGGGCAAGAACTGGTCGCGGCGTACAAGGAGCGCGTCGCCGCGCGCCGGCCAGACGGTCCGCCGACGTTCACGTGGATCCACTTCATCGAGCTGCACGAGTGGGCCGGAGGCAATCCGGACCTCTCGCCGGAGCGACGACGCATCTACGATGATCTCGTCGCGCAGGTCGATCGCTGGGTAGGAGAGCTCGTCAAGGCCAACGAGTCGCTCCCTCCCGACCGCCACCCGATCATCCTGATCACCGGCGACCACAGCGAAGCGTTCGGCGAGCACGGGCAGCCGTTCCACTCCTCGGACCTCTACAACTCACAGATCCGCGTGCCACTCATCGTCGCCGGGCCGTCGGTGCCAGCCACGCGCGTGCACGAGCCCGTGAGCCTGGTCGACCTGGCCCCCACCATCCTCGAGCTCGCCGGCTTCGTGGCGCCGGCGTTTCCGCAGATGGACGGCAGGTCTCTCGCCGATCTGCTCGTGGGCGCACGGCACCCCGATCCGGAAGCCGGGGGCGCCTACGCCGTCACGATCGAGGATCGGTATGTGCGAGATCGGCGCAGCGCACTGGTGCGCGGTCGCTGGAAGCTCATCCATCAACTCGGTCGCTGGGAGCTCTACGACCTGCGTACCGATCCCAACGAGATGCGCGACCTCGCTCGTGGCGACCCCGCGCGCCTGACCGAGCTGCAAGCGCTCATGCACGCGCGCTGGGAGCGCGATCGCGTGACCCCCTTCCGTTGAGATATGCCGGTGGCTGACACCAGCCCCTTGCCGGTGGCTGACACCAGTGGGTCAGCCGGTGGCTGACACCAGCCCCTTGCCGGTGGCTGACACCAGTGGGTCACCCCTCACCGTCGCGGGCGCAGCTCGGCGTAGTCGAGGAAGACCACCTCCCCCTTGCGGCCGGCCGGCACCA
The DNA here is from genome assembly GCA_002344285.1 of Myxococcales bacterium UBA2376. Taxonomy (GTDB): domain Bacteria; phylum Myxococcota_A; class Polyangia; order Haliangiales; family Haliangiaceae; genus UBA2376. Next base: position 4,087 of record DDTA01000056.1, on the reverse strand, counting down.
CGATGTCGACCCAGTGCCTCCCCGGTGTCAGCCGCACGGCCGCCTCGCGCACGACCATCGACCACTGGGGTCCGGCGGTGTCATGCCTGGCCAGCACCTCGACGCCGTCGACCTGCACGGCGACGATCGCGCCGCGCACGTGGTGAGCGAACGCGAGCGCGAGCGTCATCTCGCCGGCGTCGCCGGGCAACGCCCACACCGGAAAGCCGAAGCGGCCCGGACCGTCCACGTCGAACCTGAGCGCCTCACCACCGGAGAGCGGCAGGTTGCCGACGTGCGGCGCGGGCACGCGCTGCCCGAAGCCCCCGCGGGCGCGCTCGAGCGGATACAGCGCGCCGCCCTCGTGGCGCATCGGCGCATCCGGGGCGTACGCCAGCGGTGTCACCCTCCGTCCGACGAGCCGCGTGGGCCGGCGATCGGGGTAGATGCGCGCGAACCCGGCGTTGGCCGCGTCGCCGAGATCCTTCACCACGAGCGGCCGGTTGCGGCCGATCTCCGCGGGGTAGGCCGTCACCGCGGCCGGAATCTTCATCGAGTCCACGAACACGAGCGCGTCGCGCAGCTCCGGCGCCCGGAGCACGCCCGGCAACGCGCCGTTCGCCAGCGCCGGCCGCTTGCCACAGTGCTTCTCGACATCGTCACGATCGGCGCGCATCGCCACCAGCACGACCGCGACCAGTCCGAGCGCGAGCGCACCGCGCGCGGCCGTCAACGCCCGCGCCGCCGCCTCGCCGCGCCGGAGACGTCCGAGCAGCGCTCCGACGTCGGCACACGCAGCCGCCCCGAGGAGCCCGGCGAACGGGAACGCCACGAAGTAGAAGCGAGCTCCGTACGCGACCCCGTGATAGAAGAACAGCCCGTACCCGGCGACGGTCGCGACGAACACCCCGCCCGCCAGCGCGCGCCGGCGCGCCGCGCTGCCGCCGCGCACCGCGCCACCCGCCAGCCCGAGCACCGGCAGGAGCGCGAGCGGCGCCCACCCGAAGGACCAGCGCGTCCATGCGTCGAGCCGCTTGCGCGTGTTCGCGACCGCGTGCTTCGGCTGGAAGCCGTCGCGCCCGAAGTGCGTGTTCTGCGTGAGCGGGCACTCCCCGACGCCCGGTCCGAACCCGAGCCGGAAGCAGTCGCCTCGCCGCTCCTTGAGCTGCATGTATCGCTGTTGCGGCGGCAAGAGCGGGTCGCCCGTGAGCGCATCGTTGTACGCGAGGTATCCCGCCACGATCGGCGACGCGCAGGCCGCAGCGATCCCGAGGCGCCGCAACGGTGTCACCCACCCGCGCGGATCCGGAGGTGTCAGCCACCGACGCGCGAGCGACCACGCGATCGCTGGCATCAGCGCGACCGCGACGATCACGGCGTCCAGCTGCCGGGTGGCACCGAGGCACGCGAGCGCCGCGCCGCCGACCGCCGCCCACCAGGCGGCGCGCGGCCCGCCGTCGCGGTGGATGACACCTCGCCACAGGCCGAGGACGGCCAACGCCGCGAAGAGCGCCGCCGCGGGATGCGCCATGAAGCTCCCGGCGTTCATCAGCCGGAACCACGAGCCCAGGTGCAGGAGCGCCGCCGCGCGCGCCGCCGCCGAATCACCCCCGAAGAGCTCACGGGCGAGCAGCCAGACCACGAGCGCGAGGATGGCGCCCAGGATCGGGTTCACCAGCCCGGGCGCACCGACCAGCTCGCCGATCGCCAGCAGCACGCCGTAGCCCGGAGGAAACACGGCGTACCACTGGCCGTCGTCGTGGGTACCCCAGGAGACGTAATGGAACTCCGACGCAGGCGGCGACGGCGCCACCAGGTGCCCGTCGGCGAACGTCCGCGCCTGATGGAGATAGCCCATCTCGTCGGGCACCTCGGGCACGCCTTTGTGCACCGACTCGTGCGCCCAGATCGCGCTCCCCAGCGCGAGCACGAAGATCGCGACGCCGAACGCGCGCGCCGGGATCCGCTCGAGGAGCCGGGCCGGCCCGTGTCCCAGAGCCGCCAGGATGCCCCCCACCGCCATCGCGGCCGCGATGGTCAGCAAACCTGCCGCGGTGGCGATGGCACCGAACGCATCTCCCAGCATCCCGCGTGCGCCCCAGCCCAGGCCGATCGCACACGCGGCCGCGAGGAGCGCGAGGAAGACGCGCGCGGCTGTGGTCACGACCCGTCCGAGCATGCTCGCGCGCATCCTCGCACGCCGCGGCGAACCGCGCAGGTCACCGCGCCGGACGACCCTCCGCGGTGGGTGACACCTCGATCCAGATGGGATTCACGACGGCGAACGGAACCACGCCCGGACGCCCCTTCTCCTGCTGGTACGTCCCCGTCATCTCCACTGCGATCGGCTCGTCGCCGCCGGCTTCCACGCCCACCCATGTGGATCCGGGCACCTCCGCCTCGACAACGACGCGGTGACGCCGGGCGCCGGGTGGTACCGCCTCCTCGCGCACGACGGTGCCACCCACCAGCACGCGCACCCGCGAGGCGCCCACCCATCGCGCCTGGGCGAGCTCGACGTCGATACGCACCGTGCGGGTGGCTGACACCAGCGTCCCGCCCGGTCCCACCGGAGCGCCCCCGGCTCCGTCCACGACCTCGACGTCGAGCCACGGCCCCGTCGTGGCGACCGCGCGGCGCGCGCGGATCGCGTGGACGAACGCCGCCTCGTCGAACGGTGTCACCCACCCGGTGAGGACGTACGTGCGTGCGACTCCGTCCAGGACGCCGTTCAGATGGTGCGTGTCACTCCCGCCGACCCCGGCGACGCGTACCCCGTGCGACGCCAGCGTGTAGAAGTCGCGCACGCCCTCGTCCACCCGGCGGTCGCCGGGTGCGTTGAAGGCGGTGTGCCCGGCCAGGACCTCGACCGCGTCGAAGTCCAGCGGGAACGGCGGGGGCCACGACACGCCGTTCCATCGCGCGCTGTCGAACAGCGAGTACATCCGGAACCGCGGATGGTTCACCTGCACGATCGCGCGCCCGTCTCCCAGCGAGTGCCCCCACGTCATCATCTGCGCGGGCGTCCACCCCGCCATCTCCGCGGCGCTCGGGCTGCCCCCCCGCGCCGCGGATCGGTCCACCGGCACCGGGTACACGCCCACGTGCATGAGGTCGTTGCCCGCCTCGTTCGACGCGACCGACGCGATGGTGTCACCCACCGCGAGCTCCACGATCGCGGCGTCCAGGTCGCCATTGACGGCGTGATCCGACAGCACGATCACCTGGATCCCGGCCGCCGCCTGCGCCATCACGCGCCACCGGTCCGCGACCCCCGAGTCGTTCGACGCGGCCGCGTGCACGTGCATGTCCGCGGCGACTGCGCCCTCTGCCGTCCAGGCCCGCTCGAGCGGGATGCGCAGCGCGGTGTCACCCACCCCGACGGTCACCTCCCCTTCCCACCGCTCGTGCTCGAACCCGCGCCACGCCCACACGCCGTATCGGCCCGGCGGCAACGGCTCGCAGCCACCAGCCGCGACCCCCACCGGGATCGTGCCGTGCCCGTTGACCAGCACCAGTCCGTGCCACGTGCCGAGCACACCTGGCGCCGGCTCGCACGCGCCCTTCGCCTGTCGCACGCCGCCGTAGAGCTCGTTCTTCCCCCAGCGCACCGGCGCGTCCCCGTCCCACAACAGCACGCGCGCCGCCACCGGAGGCCCGTCGGCGCCGTCCGTCACCACGATCGACAGCGTCCCGGCCGCCGCCACCGCGCGCCGTTCCTCGCGCTTGCAGCCGAGCAAGGTGTCACCCACCAGCAGCGCGGTGCCACCCACCGCGCACGCCGAGAGCACCACACGCGCCGCCGCGACCACCGCGGCGCGCACCCTACGGGGCGCCACGCTCCGCGGCCGCCTTGTACTGGTAGTAGCGGTCGAGCACCATCCGCAGGTACTTGCGCGTGTTCGTGTAGGGCGGCACCTGGTTGCCGTACTTCGCCAGCGACCCCGGCCCCGCGTGATACGCGGCGATCGTCAGCACCAGGTCGCCCTCGTACTTGTTCGCGAGCACGCGCAACAGCCGCGTCCCGCCCAGGATGTTCTCGCGCGGGTCGAACACGTTGCTCACCCGCATGTCCTTCTCGACCGCCGGCATCAGCTGCATCAACCCG
>DDTA01000192.1 GCA_002344285.1 Myxococcales bacterium UBA2376 | reverse complement strand
CGCCTGGATGTGGTTCGTGCCCTCGTAGATCGAGAAGATCTTCGAGTCGCGCGCGTACTGCTCGATGGGGTAGTCCTTGAGGAAGCCGGCGCCGCCGAGCGTCTGGATCGCGGTGACGCAGACCTGGAACGCGGTGTCGGAGCCGTAGGCCTTGACCAGCGGCACGAGCAGGTCGACCTGGCCCTGGTGGTATTCCGCGGCGGTCTTGTCGTCGCCGGCGGCGTTGACCTTGTCGACGTGGACCGCGAGCTTGACGATCAGCGCGCGGATCCCCTCCACCTTGGCCTTCATGTCGAGCAGCATCCGGCGCACGTCCGGGTGCTCGATGATCGCGACGCGCGGCGCGGCCGCGTCCTTCCACTGCTTGATCGACGGCCCCTGCTTGCGGTCCTTGGCGTACTCGAGCGCGTTCAGGTACGCCGACGACGCCACGCCCAGGCCCTGCACGCCCACGCCGATGCGGGCGTAGTTCATGAGGTGGAACATCTGGGAGATGCCCTTCTGCTCCTCGGTGCCCACGAGCTCGCCGATGCAGTTGTCGTTCTCGCCGAAGTTGAGCACCGCCGTCGACGACGCCTTGATGCCCATCTTGTGCTCGATCGAGCCGACCTTGACGTCGTTCGACGTCCCGTCGGGACGATCGCGAGGCACGATGAAGAGCGAGAGGCCCTTGGTGCCGACCGGCGCGTCCTCGGTGCGCGCGAGCACCAGGTGGATGATGTTCTTCGACAGATCCTGATCGCCGCCGGAGATGAAGATCTTGGTGCCCTTGAGCTTGTACTTGCCGCCGCCCATGGGGAACGCCTTGGTCGTGGCGGAGCCGACGTCCGAGCCGGCGTGCGGCTCGGTGAGGCACATCGTGCCGGCATAGGTGCCGTCGTGCAGCTTGGGCGCGTACGCCGCGATCTGCTCGGGCGTGCCGAACTCCTGCACGACGTCGGCGACGCCCTGGGTGAGCGCCGGGTACATGTTGAAGGCGGCGTTGGCGCCGCACATCATCTCCTCGGCGACGGCGTGGAGCGTGAACGGCCCCTCCTGGCCACCGAACTTCTCGGGCACCGAGAGGCGGCGCCAGCCGATGTCGTAGAGCGACTTCCAGGCTTCCTTGAAGCCCGGCGGCGTCTTGACCTTGCCGTTCTCGAGCGTGCAGCCGGCGGCGTCACCGGTCGAGTTGAGCGGCCCGAGCTGCTCCTTGGTCCAGTTGTAGAGCTCCTCGAGCACCGCGCTCACCTCCTCCTGCCCCCAGTTCGCGTACGGCGCCTTGCCGAGCAGGTCCTGGAGCTTGAACTGCTCGAACAGGACGAAACGAATGTCGCGCAGGTCGGCCTTGTAGCGGTTGATCGGCTGGGACATGGCGGGTACCTCCGGTCGGATGCTGAATGAATGAACCGTCATTCATTCTGGCTGACGCAGCGCGGCACGTCAAGTCTCGCGGTGTCACGGATACCCCTGTGCGACTCGACCGATCATGGAGCTGGAGACGGTCGACTGGGCGGCGCTCGAGCACGCCTATGGAAACGCGAGCGATGTCCCGGAGATGCTGCGCGAGCTTCGTTCCGAGGACCCGGACGCGCGCAAGCGGGCGCGCGGGGGTCTCCACGCCTCGCTCGACCACCAGGGCGTCCAGCGCGGCGAGGCGACCCTGCGCGCCATCCCGTTCCTCGTCGAGCTGCTCCGCGACCCGGCGACGCCCGAGCGGGGCGCGCTGGCCCGACTGCTCGCGGAGCTCGCGGTGGGTGACACCTGCTGGTTCCTCCACAACGGCGTCCACCGCGACCACCAGATGCAAGCCGACGAGACGGCGCGCCCGCAGCACTCGTCGCAGATCACGGCGAAGAATTTCGCCACGCGCGGCTTCCCTCGGCTCCACGAGAACCGGCTCCAGCTCGAGGTCGGCTCGGGGCTGCGCTGGATCTACGACGCCGTCGCCGACGGCGTGCCGGCCTACGTCGCCGCGCTCGTCGGTGCCGATGAGAATCTCCGCGAGTCGATCCCGTTCCTCTGCGCGTTCCTCACGACCGACGAGGCCGCGGCCGCGGCGGCGCCGGCGCTCACCGCGCTGCTCGACGATCCGTCCGAGCGCGTGCGCGCGTCGGCCGCGATCGGCCTCTCGCACGCGACCAAGTTCGTGCCGGCCCTGTGGGACCAGGCGTTCGAGGTGCTGTCGGCGCGCTGGGACCGCGAGCTCGGCGCCCTCGAGCGACGGTGCCTCGCGCTGGCGCTCGTGCGCAACGAGCGACCGGAGCGAACCGAGGCGGTGCGTGCGTACCTTCGGGACACCCTCGCCGCGGGTGTGCCGAAGGTCCTCCCGGACCGGACCTTCCCGTGGTTCCGCATCGACTCGCCGCCCTTCCTCTTCTGCACGACGTGGTTGGGCACGTCCGCCGACGACCGCCCGACGCTCCGAACGCCGGCGCTCGCCGCGCTGGCCGCGGCCGACCACGACCACGACGCGGCCGACCTCGGCGTGTGGATCGTGAAGATCTGGGGCGACGATCGGGAGGCGCTGCGCGCGCTCGCCGGCGCGACGGCCGCCTGGTTCTTCTCCGACGTCGGCGCCGAGCTGGACGTGCTCGGGCTCCCGCGCCAGCGCGCCGAGCTCCTGGCCTGGCTCGACAAGTCGTAGCTGGAGTACCCTGCCGGCCATGAGCGGCACCGCCACCAGCAGCATCTCCCTCGCAGGCAAGGTCATCGTCGTCACCGGCGCGAGCCGCGGCATCGGGCTGGCCATCGCCGGCGCGTGTGTCGACGCGGGCGCCAAGGTCGTCCTCGCGTCGCGCAAGCAAGGTGACCTCGACGGCGCGGCCGCCACGCTGGCCGGAAAGGGCGAGGTCGCGGCGTTCGCGTGCCACACCGGCAAGGCCGAGGACGTGGACGCGCTGTTCGCGAAGGCGGTCGAGACGTTCGGGCGCGTCGACGGCCTGGTCAACAACGCCGCGACCAACCCGCACTTCGGCCCGCTCGTCGACACGCCCGACCCGGCGATCGACAAGACGATCGAGGTCAACGTGAAGGGCTACTTCTACTGCGCGCGCGCGCTGGTGCGTCACGCGCGGACGAGGGACGGCGGCGCCGCCATCGTCAACATCGCGAGCATCATGGGCATGCGCGCCGCGCCCATGCAGGGCATCTACGGCATGACCAAGGCGGCGGTCATCAGCCTGACGCAGACGCTCGCCTTCGAGCTCGGCGGCTCGAACATCCGGGTGAATGCGATCGCCCCCGGCCTCGTCGAAACCAGGTTTGCGGCGGCCATCGTCCAGAACCCGACGCTCCGCGATCACGTCGTCAAGCGCACGCCGATGGGGCGCCACGCGCAGCCGGTCGAGATCGCCGGCGCCGCGGTGTACCTGCTCTCCGACGCGGCGTCGTTCACGACCGGGACGGTGCTCGCCGTCGACGGTGGCGTCACCTCGGTTTGATGGTAGGACGACGTGACGGTGCGTACCTCCACAGCTCTCGTCGTCGTCGCGCTCCTCGCGTCCCCGGCGGCCACGGTCGCCGCGCAGCCCAGGGCCAAGCCGGCGGCGTCCGGCTCGATCGCGGGGACGGTGTCGTTCAAGGGGACGCCGCCCGAACGCAAGGCGCTCGATCGCAAGAGCGACCCGGTCTGCGCCCGGACCGAGCGACTCGCGGAGGATGTCGTCGTCGAGGGCGGCAAGCTGCGCGACGTGCACGTCCGCATCAAGATCGGGACGGCGGGGAAACACGCCGCGCCGGAGACACCGGCGGTCGTGGTCCAGACCGAGTGCATGTACACGCCGCGCGTGGTCGGCGTGATCGCCGGGCAGAAGCTCGAGGTGCGTAACGGCGACCCGACGTTCCACAACGTCCGCGGCACGCTGGGCAAGCAGATCCTCTGGAACCTGGCGCACCTCGCCGGCGGCGAGCCGCTCGTGCGCAGCGATCTGGGCAAGGCCGGCGAGGTCGTGTCGCTCCACTGCGACGTCCACCCGTGGATGGCGGCGTGGGCGGTCGTGAGCGACCACCCCTACTTCGCCGTCACCGGCCCCGACGGCAGCTTCTCGCTCACGGGCGTCCCGCCCGGCACCTACACCCTCGAGGCCTGGCACCCGACGCTGGGGCTCAAGACCACGAAGGTGAAGGTGAAGAAGGCGAAGACGGCCAGGGCCGCCTTCACCTTCTAGGCCTCGGGACTCGGGCCTCGGGCCTCGGGCGCCTCGGGCCTCAGGTCCGGATCCTGGAGCGACGGGCCCGTGCCCGGACGAGCGCCCGTGGGCGGACGATGATGCCGAGGAGGACGAGGAGCAGCGCAGCGAGCATTCCGCTGTTGCCGCCACCGGCGTCACAGCCACCGCCACCAGCTGCGGTGATGGTCTCGACCGGCGGGGCGGGCGGCACCTCGCACTGACCGGAGCCGTCGAAGTCGACGACGCACTCGAGGCCCGGCGGGCAGCTGATCGTCAGACACGGGTCGCCGATGCACTCGCCGGTGCCCGGGTGGCAGACCGCACCGGGCGCGCAGACCGCGCCGCGGCAGAGGTCGTTCACGCACTCGCCGCTGCTCGGGTCGCAGACCTGGACCGGGCTGCACTGCACGCCATCGCACGGGTCGGGGACGCACGTGCCGCGATCGCAGCGCTCGTCTGACCGACACGGTGGATCACACGTGACCGCCGTGCAGGTGCCGTCGAGGCACGCCTCGTCGGCCTGGCACATCACCCCGAAGCACGGATCCGAGACGCACATGCCGGGGCCGGTGCCCTCGCGGACACACACCTGGCCCGACGGACAGCCCAGCGCGAAGCAGTCCTGGCAGATGCCGCCGAAGCACGTGAGCCCCGCGGGACACGTGATGTCGTCGCACAGATCCTCGCATGCGCCCGTGGTCTGGTTGCACACCTCGCCCGGATCGCAATTGACGGTCGCGCATGGGTCACGGACGCAGAAGTTCCCGCCGGGCGTCATCTCGCAGTAGAAGCCGAACGGACACGGGAACTCGCCCGCGGCGCACGGGTTCGCACACTCGCCCTGGAGGCACGCCTGTCCGGAGACCGGACAGGTCGCCAGGTTGTCGGCGTTGCCGTCGCAGTCGTCGTCGAGGCCGTTGCAGATCTCGGGGCGCGGGCCGATGTACCCGTCGCAGTCGATCACGCCACCGTCGCAGACGAGCGTGCCGAACTCGCACTCGCCGACGTCGCAGGCCCCGGTGCAGTTCCCCATCATGTCGAACGTGCCGAAGCCCGGCTCGACGCAGACGCCGCCCACACCCGGCAGCGGCAGCTCGTCGACCTGGTTGTCGCAGTCGTCGTCGACGCCGTTGCAGGTCTCGGGCTGGCCGCCCATGCTGCCCACGCACTCGACGGCGCCGTTCACGCACTGGAACGTGCCGCCGGTGCACGAGCCGCTGCCGCCGCACGCCGAGCCGATCGGCGGCCCGAGGTTCTCGTCGACGTTGCCGTCGCAGTCGTCGTCGAGGTTGTTGCAGACCTCGATGCCGGGCGTGACCGTCGGCGCGGTGCACGTCGTGCCGGTCCCCGCCGCGTTGCAGACCAGCGTACCGGTCTGCCGGCAGACGCCCTGCTGGCCGTTGTCACACGCGCCGCCGACCGGGAAGCCCTCGTCGGTCATGCCGTTGCAGTTGTCGTCGAGGCCGTTGCACAGCTCGGTCGACGGACCGACCTCGCCGGTGCAGGCGCCGAGCATGTTGCCGTTGCAGGTCTGGGTGCCGCTGCGGCAGGTGCCGGTGCAGGTGAAGCCGCCGCTGCCGCTGGGCACGCAGCCGCTGGCGCCGGTGTAGCACTCGACCGAGATCTCGTCGGTGAACGTGTCGCAGTCGTCGTCGAGCCCATTGCACGTCTCGGCGACCGGGCCCTGACCACCGGTGCACGTCAGGCTGCCGTTCGTGCACTGGAGCGTGCCCGTGGTGCACTGCCCGATGGCGAAGCCACAGGTCGTGCCCTCGCCCGCGATCGGCCCCTCGTCGATCATGCCGTTGCAGTTGTCGTCGAGGTTGTTGCAGATCTCGGGCTGCGCGCGCTCCTCCGCGGTGCAGGTCTGGCAGCCACCCAGGTTCTCGTCGATCGAGCGATCGCAGTCGTCGTCGAGGCCGTTGCAGGTCTCGACGCCGGGGGTGACCGTGGGCGCGTTGCACACGGTGCCGAGCTGGTTGGCCGAGCACACCCGGACGCCGGTGCGCGCGCACTCGCCGAACTGGCCGTTGTCACACGCGTTGCCCAGCTCCGGGAAGTCCTCGTCGACCTGCACGTCGCAGTCGTCGTCGAGGCTGTTGCAGCGCTCCTGGATGATGGAGTCGGCGATGATGTCGGCGATCGCGGCCGAGAGCTCGGCCTCGTCATCGACGAAGATCGCGGTCGGGTTGCCGCCGCCGGCGGCGGCGATCGCGTTGAGGTTGTTGATGACGTTCTGGTCCGGCGTGGCGAAGCCCACGACGTAGACCAGCGCCCCGTCGTTGCGGAGATCGGTCGCGGCCTGCACCGGGTTGCCGCCGCAGGTCTCGGCGCCGTCGGTGATGAGGATGACGCGGTACGGGCGACAGGTGATCTGCGTGTCGCCGGCGCGGACCTGGTCGAGGTAGAGGTTGGCGCTGTCGAGCGCACCGCCGAGCGGCGTCGTGCCGCTGCCGCGGATCTCCTGATCGGTGAACGCCTGGGGCACGCCCGGGTAGTCACTGTCGTTGTTGATCCAGTCGAGCAGCGTCTGCTCGTTGTCGCGGGCGAACGACACCAGGAGGTCGCCGGCGTTGAAGCCCGGGTTGGCCGGGTTCACGTAGCCGCACGGCGCGACGCCGCCGCCCTGCCACCCGCCGGAGCGCAGGCCGGCGTTGGTGCCCGGGCACTGGAAGTCGAGGCCGCGCTGGCGGAAGCGCATGAGGCCGTACTCGACCTCGCCGAACGCCGACACCGCGTCGGTGATGCCGGCCTTCACCTTGAAGAGACGGGAGTCGTCGGCGATCGCGTTGCCGCAGGTGCCGCTCGCGCACGTCATGCACGGCACGTTCGCGCCGGGGCACTCGTTGGAGCCATCACCGCCGGTGAACGTGTCGTTGCACGTGTTCCAGTTCATCGAGCCCGAGCTGTCGAACAGGAGGAGGAGCCGCGGCTTCACCACCGGTGTCGCGTTCGCGTTGCCCTCGTCGTCGTCGAACGGCGAGTGACAGCCCGGGTCGTTGGGGAAGTCGGCGAGCAGATCGCCGTCGTTGTCGACGCCGTCCTGGCACGCCCGGTAGAAGGTCTCGCTGCCGTCGTTCGGGCCGGTGCAGTCCGGATCGTTGGGGAAGTCGGTCGCGCCGTCGCCGTCGTTGTCGAGGCCGTCGCTGCACGCGGGGCCACTGTTCTCGGTGGTGTCGGTCGGCCCCTGGCAGCCGACGTCGAACGGCCAGTCGACCTGCATGTCGCCGTCGTTGTCGACGCCGTCGCTGCACTGCGGTCCCGGCGTGTTCTCGGTGTTGTCGCCGGGGTTGTCGCAGCCGGGGTCGTTGGGGAAGTCGATGAGGCCGTCGCCGTCGTTGTCGATGCCGTCGCTGCACTCGCGCTGGCCGGTCACGAAGCACGGCAGCGACTGCTCGCTCTCCAGCTCACCGGGTGCCGTCGCGACCGCGGTGACCTCGAGGCCGCCGTACATGCCGCCGAACGCGCCGAAGTTGTTCGACGTCCACGGCGCGGTGTCGGCCGGCGCGCCGGCGGCGGTCGCCGTGCCGCGCTCGAGCAGGTTGAAGCGCACCGAGACCGCGGCGTTCGCCTCCGCCGTGCCGGAGATGGACGGCGACGTCGAGCCGATCGGGCACGTGAGCACCGGCCGCGCGGTGCGGCGCTGGTTGACGTTCACCGTCGCCGCCCGGGGGAAGAACGTCTCCCACGTGCCGCCGAAGCCGGACTGGCTGCCCGTGACCTGCATGTCGATGCGGTAGAGGCCGGTGTTGCCGTTGGCTCCCGCCGGCACGTTGACGCTGAAGGTGACCGGACGCTGCTGGCCCGGCGTGTACGTGAACGGCATGTTGTAGACCGGCCGGTTGGTGCCGCACCCCGACGCGCAGGACAGGTTCGAGCCGCTGAGCGTGACGTTGCCGCTCACCGACCAGCCGGTGGGCAGGACGATGCCGAGCTGGCTGCCACTGAAGATCTCGGTGCCGATGTTGGAGACCTGGCCGATGATGCTCGCCGCCCCACCCTGGGTCGCGGACGTCGCGGTCACGTCCCAGTTGGGCTGGATCGCCACCTTGGGCACGGCGATCGGCGTGACGATCGTGAGCGCCTGCGTCGAGTAGCCGGGCGCCGGCAGCTGCGTCGACGTGTACTGCGCCTCCATCACGTTGGTGGTCTGGCCGCCGCCACCGACGCCCATGGTGGCGGTGATGACGTAGTCGGCGCCCGGCGCGAGCGTACCCAGGTTGAAGTTGAGGCACTGCCGGGTCGCGTCGTCGGGGCACGTCGTGATGCTCGACGGCGCCGGCGTGCTCGACACGAACGACTGGCGGCTCGAGTCGTACTTGAGGCGCGCGATGGCGTTGGTCTCGGTGTTGACCGAGAGGTTCGAGCCGCGGAGCGTGTAGACGAGGTTGTCGGCGTTGGTCGCCAGCGTCTTGTCGACCTCGAGATCGAAGAGCAGGCGCAAGAAGACGCAGGCGGGCGAGCCGACGTAGGTGGGCCAGGGGTTGTCCTTGGCGCCGCTGTTGGTGCCGCGCGACGAGGTGTCGGTGCCGACGACCTCGCCGCAGTTGACGTTCCCTCCCGACGGCAGGAAGCCGGGATCGAGCGGGAGGCCGGTGACGCGCACCGCGACCTCGACGAAGCCGGGCTCGCCGGTACGGGTCTCGCCCAGCGCGACGCGGATCGCGTTGGCGCCGAGCCCCACCGACGACGCCGGCGTCAAGTCGAAGCCGGCGCTGGTGTCGACCAGGGTGCGGGTGATGTTGGTCGACGAGCCGATGTTGGCGGCGCCGGTGCCGAGGGTCGAGCCGGGGTAGCGCACGCGCTCCCACGGACCGTTCACGTTGTCGAACCTGAGCGCGCCGCCGGCGACCTGGGTGGTGGCCTCGAACGGGTAGTAGGTGCCGGGACCGGCGACCATGGAGCCGTAGCCGAAGGGCGTGTTGCCGTCGCCGTTGGACGCGACGCCGCTCGAGGCGCCATACGCCCTCACCTGGTCGTAGTCCCACTGGTTGTGGGCGTAGTACGGCCCCGTCGTGTCGCCGAGCAGCGCGACGATACCCGGCGAGATCGACGCCGGCTGCTGGGTCATCTGGATGCCGTTGTTCATCGTGATGAACACGCCGGCGGGGTTGCGCGCGGTGAACGGGTCGGTCGAGTAGAAGACACCGGTGTCGGCATGCACCTGCGAGATCGAGCCGGTCGAGAAGCTGCGGGTGCCGGCGGGGCAGCCCGGCGTGCCCGTGGTGCACGGGAGGTTGTTGAAGCTGTTGCACAGCGAGCCGCCCTGGCAGCCGTCGACGGCGAGGCCGGGGTAGCGGGGAAGGATCGTGTTGTTGTTGGCGTCGGTGATGCGGACGCCGACGACCTCGGTGTTGGACGGCAGGTACTCGGTCAGGTAGCCCTGGAGGCCGCGGTTCACCTTGTCGGGGACCGGCGTGAACTTGAACTTGAACGAGATGATGTCGCCGACCGCGAGGCGGACGTCGGAGCCGCCGGTGCCCGTGGAGGTGCCCGACTCGGGGTCGATCACCTCGATGGTCGCCGCGGTCAGGCTCTTCGACGTCATCACCTGCGCCACGCCTTCGCTGTGCGCCTGTTTGAGGACCGCGCCGCCGATGACGGCGAGACCGCAGAGCCCGGCGAACCAGAGACCGACGTTCGAGCTATTTCGGTTCGTGTGCTTCATGGGTTGTCCCTGGGCCGCCCTCAGGGCGTGTTCGAGCAGCAGCGGAAGCCGAGGTTGGCGAACGCGAAGCTCGGTTCGAGCGCGATGAACGAGAGGTCGCAGGTGAGGCCCTGCGCCACGTTGTCGAACGCGCCGCCGCGCACGCGGAAGGCGTTCGCACCCACCGGCGTCGACGTCCACTCGCGGAGGTTGCCGGACATGTCATGGGCGCCGTACGGCGAGATGCACTGGCTCATCGCCGGCGCCGGGCAACCGTGGCGCGTGCCCGTGGCGACGACGTGATCGTCGTCCGGCCCCACGCAGTCCGGATCGTTGTCGCGGCCGTTGCACGCGGTCGGCAGGTACGTGTTGCCGTACGGGTACTGCAGGCCGGCCGAGCCCTCGCAGCCGAGCTGCCACTCGGCCTCGGTGCAGAGCCGGCGGCCGGCCGCGGCGCACGCGGCGACCGCCTGCGTGTACGTCACGTTGCGCCAGGGCATCACGCCGGGCTTCGAGCAGCTGCGGTGCTCGGCGGTGCCGAAGTCGCTGGGACCCGCGCCGGGCCGTGACGCCTCGTACGCGTACATGTAGAAGTCGGTGGCGCCGTTGACGATGTGGATGACGTCATCGGGCGCGCCCTCGTCCACCATGCCGTTGCAGTTGTCGTCGATGTTGTTGCAGGTCTCGGGCTGCGGGGCGGGAGGCGTCGGGGTCACGCAGGTGATGCCGTCCTGTGCGGTGTTGCACGCGAGCTGACCGAAAGCGCGGCATGCGCCGACGCCGCCGTCGTTGCAGGCGTCGCCGAGCGTCGGGTACGCCTCGTCGACGCGCGTGTCGCAGTCGCCGTCGAGCCCGTCGCAGCGCTGCTCCTGCAGCGGCAGCGCGTTGCAGGTGTCCTCGGTCGCGCCGCCGTACGGGCACTGCCACGTGACCGGACCGCCGCAGCCGTCGCTGGCGCAGGTCGGCGCGGTGCCAGCGCACGTGCCCGCCTGGCGGCAGAAGTTGGTCGGGACGATGAGGCTCGGATCGGCGGCGTCGACGAGGCGATCGCAGTCGTTGTCGATGCCGTCGCACACCTCGGGGCCGGTCGGCGTGCACTGGTACTCGCAACCGTTCGCGGGGTCGCCGTCGTGATCGACGAAGCCCGACAGGCACGCGGCGACCGTGCAGGAGCCCATCGAGCATCCGGGGACGGCGTTGGGCAGGCTGCACGGCGTGCAGCCGCCGCAGTAGCGGGGGTCGTTCAGCTTGTCGAAGCCGTCGTCGACGGTCATGTCGCAATCGTCGTCGATGTTGTTGCAGGTCTCGCTCGACGGGCCGACCCAGCCGACGCACTGGATCACGCCGAACGAGCACTGGGTCGTGCCGTTCTGGCAGGCGCCCTCGTCGCCGAAGCCGCTCGGGTTGCAGTCGGCCCCGGTGCCGGGGAGCGAGCCCTCGTCGACGCGACCGTCGCAGTCCTCGTCGATGTTGTCGCAGGTCTCGGCGCGCGTCGGGAAGACCGGGCAGGTGTACTCGCAGCCGGCGATCGCCGGCACGATGTCGGCGAAGCCGTCGTCGCACGCGCCGAAGCCGCACGTGCGGTTGCTGCAGGTCGGCATCGCGTGCAGCGCGCGGCACACGTTGCCGCAGGTGCCGCAGTTGTCGACGTCGTTCTCGAGGTCGAGGCCCTCGTCGGTGCTCGAGTCGCAGTCGTTGTCGACGAGATCGCAGACCTCGACGCCGCCGTTGGTCGGCGTGCAGAAGTAGTCGCAGCCGTTGCTCGGGTCGTTGTCGCGGTCGACCCAGCCGGGGAGGCACGTGAACGAGCACGTCCCGCCCGCGCACGTGCCGGCGGTGTTGGGCTGGTTGCACGCGCGGCCGCAGCCGCCGCAGTGACGCGGATCGGACTGCGTGTCGAAGTCCTCGTCGGTCTCACCGTCGCAGTCGTTGTCGAGCATGTCGCAGCGCTCGGTGATCGCGAGACACGCGTCGATCGAGGCGTCGACCGGCGCATCGGTCGGCGCGTCGATGCCGCCACCTCCATCGCCGTCGTCCAGGGCGTCGCCGAGATCGGCGTCCGTCCGGCCTCCGCCGAGCTGGTACTTGTTGAGATCACACGCGCTGGCGAACAGCGCGCAGACCAAGGTCAAAGCCACCCATAGCGCGCTCGAGCGAGGCACCCTTCGATAGTGGGAGGATGGGCATGGTGGGTCGCAGCAGCTACCCGAGGGGTACCCGTGCGAGACGAAGGTCGTCCTTGCCTCAGCAGCCGCAGCCGTTCTCGGCGCGCTCGATCCGCACCTCGTCGAGCGCGAGCGCGCGGCCGGCGCCGTCGCCGAACGAGAGCGTCACCGTACCGGTCGGGCCGTAACAGTGACCGTCTACACAGGCGGTGGGCAGAGACGCCAGGACCTCGTCATCGAGCGCCTGGGGCCCCACGTGGCGCCGGGTGGCGCGCGTGTACGGATCGTGATCTCCGTCGAGATCCGGATCGGGCAGCTCGGGCTCGAGCATGTAGGTGTGGTCGACGTCGACGAGGTCGAAGCCATCGGCGGACACGAGCGCGCGCAGGACCGCGCGCGACTCGTCGTCGGAGATGTGCGTCGACACGCACAGGGCGCGGGTGGCCGCCGCAGCGTCCGTGAGAGCCGCGCGGCTGGGCAGGTGCTGCGCGTCGCCGGCCGCGTCGAGGAGAAGCGCGGCCCGGGCGGCGACGGCGCAGTCCGTCGATGCGGCCTGACCGATCACGGCGGCGAGGACGCGGGCGTCGGCGAGGTGCTTCGTCTCGAGCCGATCGAGCGCGTCGAGCGCCGCCTGCTGCGAGAGCCCGCGCTCGAGCGCCGCGGCGAGCGCGCCGGCGGGCGTCACGTCGCCGAGGTGGGCGAGCGCGCCCTCGCGGCCGAGCTCGACGAGGGCGTGGGCGGCGGCGCCGGGTGAGAGCCCGGGGAGGAGCAGGTCGGCGGCGTCCTCGCGACCTCCCCCGAGGGCCGCCTCGATGAGGCGGAGCCGCAGCCGGTCGTCGCGCGGCGGCACGAGCGCGACGGCGGCCTCGATGAGCGCCTGCTCCGGATGCGGCAGCGCGACGATCGCGGCGAGCGCGTCGGCGACCGCGCCGGCCTCGGTCGCCTCCAGCCGCGCGAGCGCCCAGCCGGCGACGAGCCGCCGCAGGCACGGATCGGCGAGGGTGGCGCCGGGCGCCACCGGCGCGAATGCCTCGATGGCATCGCCGCAGCCGATCTCCTCGGCCACGATGGCACGGCATGCGAAGCCGCCCTGGCGCAGGAACGTGACGGCGACGGCGCGCGCGCGGTCGGGCGGCACACGCGCCAGCACCTCCTCCCAGTCGGCGCCGGTCGGCCCGAGCGCCTCGAGCAGCTCGCCGTTGCCAGGTGCCCGGATCGGCGCCGGAATCTCCGCAGCATGCGCGGCGGGCCGGGGCTTCGCCGGGGCCGCGCATGCTGCGGCGATTCCGGCGATCACGGCGACGAGCAGCAGTGGGCGCATGCCCGTGCAACGCGCGACGGGAGTGACTCCATCCCGCCGGCCATTCCGAGGCTGGCAAGCCACGTGCACCTCGCTGCGAGTCATGCCCAGGAAGCTCGTCGTCATCCTGCTCGGCTTCGCCGCGCTCGTGCTGAACCCGTTCGCGGCGTGCGCGGTCGAGCCCGGCTGGCGCTTCGGCGCGAACGAGATGCGCGCCGCGATCGAGGGAACCTGGACGATCACGGTCCCGGCGCGAGGCCCCGATGCACCCGCGATGACGTACACCGTCAGCATCCGTCAGGGAGATGGGTCCGCGCGGAGCGAGAGCGCTTCGGCATCGTCGCTCGTCGCGCCGGCGGCGGCGTGCGGCAGTCGCTCCTTCGTGCGCACCGCGGGCGCGTGCCTGGACAGCACGGAGATGCCGCTCGACGTGCAGATCGTGACGGGTCCGGTGCGCGGCACGGCGAGCGGCGAGCTGAGGATCATCGGCCGGTCGTTCTCGTACGGTCGCGTCGAGCTCACGCTCGGCGCGAGCCGCCTCACGGCAGTCGTGTCCCCCGACGGCGACGCGAGCGAGGCGATGTTCTTCGAGGCCGGCCGCGACCGCGCCGCCGAGCTGGTCCGCCTCGTCGCCGCCTCCGGAACGTGACCCAGGTCATGGCCCGCACATGGCGGGGAAAATCCCGGGCATCGCGGCGGCCGTGAGGCTAGATTCCGCGGCGTCCGGGAGGAGCCATGTCCCTACGTTCGTCCGCGCTCACCGCCGCTTTCGTCACCGCCGCGCTCGCCGCGCCCGCCGCCGCCGACACGATCATCGTCGGCGGCAACATCATCAACCAGACGTGGACGACGGCGGGGAGCCCGTACATCCTGCAAGGGGACGTCACCGTGCCTTCGGGCGCGTTCCTGACGATCGAGGCAGGCGTCGTCGTCCAGGCGACGTCGACGACGGACAGCCAGAGCGCGGGACTCGACACGAGCCGTGTCGAGCTCACGATCGCCGGGACGCTGACGGTCGCCGGTGATGCGAACAACCCCGTCGTCTTCCGCAGCTCGAGCACGACGAGCGGCACGTGGTACGGGATCGTCATCGCGGCGGGCGCCACGGCGGCGGTGATCGATCACGCGACGATCCAGGACGCGCGCTACAACCTCCAGACGAGCGCGCCAGGCACGGTGCTCGACGCCAGCAACGTGCGCACCTTCGAGGCGAGCACCTACGGCCTCTGGGTCCGCGCCGGGAGCCCGACGATCGACGGCCTCGCCGCCTACAACAACTCCTCCGCCGGCGTGCGCGTCGAGGACAGCGGCTCGCTGACCCTGACCAACTGCGTCCTGCGCAACAACGGCACCTACGGCGCCTGGTTCGCGACCAGCTCGTCGCGCTCGCTCGCCCTCGACAACTGCTCGATCAACGCCAACGGCACGTACGGCGTCTTCACCAACGCGGCGACGGCGGGCACGGTCACGATCACCGACTCGATCATCACCAACCACAGCTACGGCGTGTACCGCAACGACAGCTCCTCGGTGTCCACCACCTACTCCGACGTCTGGAACAACTCCTCCGGCAACTTCAGCGGCGCGTCCGCGGGCGCCGGCGTCATCTCGACCAACCCGCTCTACGTCTCGACGATGGACCTGCGGCTCACCGCCAACTCGCCGGCGCGCTTCGGCGCCGCCGGCGGCGCTGACATGGGCGCCCTCCCCTACGTCTCCGACCCGACGCCCGGCCTCTACGGCACCCTCTGGTCGAACCGGACGCTGACCGCGGCCGCGAGCCCGCACATGGTCGGCGGCGATCTCACGGTCCCCCAGGGCGTCACCCTCACGATCGAGCCCGGCGCCACGCTCCAGTTCACGTCGACCAGCGACATCATGATTTCCGGCACTGATACGAGCCGCGGCGAGCTCGTCGTACAGGGCGCCCTCGTCGCGGATGGCACCACCGCCCAGCCGGTGATCTTCCTCTCCAGCTCGACCACCTCCGGGACCTGGTACGGCATCGATCTCCAGAGCTCGGCCTCCGGCGTCGTGCTCGACAACGTCAGCATCCAGGACGCCCGCTACAACCTCATCTACCGCAGCACCGGGGCCGGCAACACGATCGGTCAGCTCCGCCTGTTCGAGGCGAGCACGTATGGCCTCTGGGTCCGCGCCGGCACCCCGACGATCGACGGCCTCGCCGCCTACAACAACTCCTCCGCCGGCGTCCGCGTCGAGGACAGCGGCTCGCTGACCCTGACCAACTGCGTCCTGCGCAACAACGGCACCTATGGCGCCTGGTTCGCGACCAGCTCGTCACGCTCGCTCACCCTCGACAGCTGCTCGGTCAACGCCAACGGCACGTACGGCGTCTTCACCAACGCGTCGACGGCCGGCACCGTGACGATCAAGAACGCGATCATCACCAACCACAGCTACGGCGTGTACCGCAACGACAGCTCCTCGGTGTCCACCACCTACTCCGACGTCTGGAACAACTCCTCCGGCAACTTCAGCGGCGCGTCCGCGGGCACCGGGTGCATCAGCCAGAACCCGAACTACGTGTCGACGACGGATCTGCGCCTCCAGGGCTCGAGCGTCGCGATCGACGCGGGCACGACCGGGCCGCTGGTCGACGCGCTCGGCGTGGTGCGGCCGCAGGACGGCAACGGCATCGGCGGCGCGCAGTGGGACATGGGCGCGTACGAGTACGTGCTGACCGCGATGTGCGGCAACGGCGCGGTCGAGCCGGGCGAGACCTGCGACAGCGGTGCGGCCAACGGCATGTACGGCGCGTGCAACGCGAGCTGCACGGGGCTGGGGCCGCGCTGCGGCGACAGCATGACCAACGGCCCGGAGCAGTGCGACGACGGGAACACGAGCAACACCGACGCGTGTCTCAACACGTGCGTGAACGCGACCTGCGGTGACGGCCACGTGCGGGCCGGCGTCGAGCAGTGCGACGACGGCAACATGATCAACACCGACGCGTGCGTCGGCGTGTGCATGAACGCCACGTGCGGCGACGGTTACGTGCGCTCGGGCGTCGAGGAGTGCGACGACGGCAACATGAACAACGCCGACGCGTGCAGCAACGTGTGCATGGCGTCGACGTGCGGCGACGGCATCGTCCAGGCCGGCGAGGAGTGCGACGACAACAACTCGGTGAACACCGACTCGTGCCTCAACAGCTGCCTGGCCGCGCGCTGCGGCGACGGCGTGGTGCGAGCCGGGGTCGAGGAGTGCGACGACGGCAACACGATCGCGACCGACGCCTGCACGGGCAGCTGCACGGTGGCCGTTTGCGGCGACGGCGTCGTACACGCGGGGGTGGAGGAGTGCGACGACGCCAACGCGAGCAACACCGACGCCTGCGTCATGGGCTGCGCCGCGGCGGTCTGCGGCGACGGCCATGTGCGCGCCGGGGTCGAGGGCTGCGACGACGGCAACAACATCGACACCGACGCCTGCACCAACGCATGCGTCTCGTCGACGTGCGGCGACGGCGTGGTCCAGGCCGGGGTCGAGACCTGCGACGACGGCAACGACGTCGACACCGACGCCTGCCGCAACAACTGCTCGCTCGCCATGTGCGGAGACAACGTCGTGCAGCTCGGGGTCGAGGATTGCGACGACGGCAACACCCTGGCCGGCGACGGCTGCAGCCCCACGTGCGAGCTCGAGGCCGGCCCCGACGGCGGCACCGGCCCCGACGCCGGCAACCCCGGCGACGGCGACGGCGGCGGTTGCTGCAGCACGGGCGCGGGCACGCGCGAGACCAGCCTGCTCGCGGCCTTCGCCGTGGCGATGGTGCTCACGCTGCGCCGGCGCCGGCGCCGGGTGTGATCGGCGGACGTACATCCGCAAACGGCCGCGTTGAATCTTCCCGGAGGGGCGACCGTCTGTGACCATGGTCGCTCGGGAGGATTCATGCGCCGCTGGTCTGCCCTGCCCGCTCTTCTGACCCTGGTGCTCGGCACCGCCTCGTGCCGGATCGAGACGGCGCCGTCGGGACCGGCCCCCGTCTACGTGCTGCCGCAGCTGCAAGGCCTGACGAGGATCGAGGCGGAGCAGCGGCTGCGCGCCGACGTGCGCGTCGAGTGGCGCGAGTCGAACTGCGGGATGCAGCCCGGCTACGTCTGCAGCATGAGCCCGAACCCGGGGACGGCGTACGGCGGGCAGCTCGTCGTGATCTACGTGCAGGCGGGTCCGGTCATCGTGGATCCGGGCCCCGACCCGCGCGAGCGGGAGCGATGGGAGCGCGAGCAGCGCGAGCGCGAGCGGGAGCGGGCCGAGCGGGAGCGCTGGGAGCGTGAACAGCGGGAGCGGGACCGCGCCGACCGCGAGCGGGCCGACCGCGAACGCTGGGAGCGAGAGCGGGCCGAGCGCGACCGGGCCGAGCGGGAGCGCTGGGAGCGGGAGCAGCGCGAGCGCGACCGCCAGGCCCGCGAGCAGTACGAGCGCGACCGCCGCGAGAACGAGCGGCGCGAGCGCGAGGCGCGGGAGGCGTACGAGCGGGCGCAGCGCGAGGCCAAGGAGGCGAAGGACCGCGCCGAGCGCGAGCGGCTGGCGAGGGAGGCCAAGGAGGCGCAGGAGCGGTTCGAGCGCGAGAAGCGCGAGCGCGAGAAGCGCGAGAAGGAGGAGCGGGAGCGGGTGGAGCGCGAGAAGCGTGTTGGCGGCCTCGAGGAACCG
>DDTA01000091.1 GCA_002344285.1 Myxococcales bacterium UBA2376 | reverse complement strand
CGGGCACGGGCACGGGCACGGGTCGGAGGGAGACGGGACTGGGGCTCGTGGATCAGCTGCTGCGGGACCGGAGGGCGGTGATGGAGCGGATCGTGGCGGGCGAGGGGCTGGCCGAGCTGATGCGCGTGTTCGTGCTGACGATCGTCGTCGGTGCCGCGATCACGGGCGCGGCCATGGGGAGCTTCCGCGGCGGCGCGCAGGTGGCGTACGCGGCGGTGAAGCTCCCGCTGGCGTTGCTCTTGACCGCCGCGCTGTGCGCGCCGGGGTTGACGGCGATCGGACGCGCCGTCGGCAGGCCGGCCAGCCTGGCGAAGGACGCGGCGCTCGTGATCACCGCGCTCGCGACCGGCGCGCTGGTGATGGTGGCGCTGGTGCCGGTGATGCTGGTCGCGCGTGCGCTCGACGCGCCGTACCACGCGTCGATCCTGATGACCGTCAGCTGCGGCGGGCTGAGCGGCGTGGTGAGCGTCGCGGTGCTGGCGGGTGGGCTACACCGCGCGTCGAGCAAGCATGCGCGCGTGGTGCTCGCGCTGTTCGCGACGCTGTTCGTCGCGGTAGGCGCCCAGGCGGCGTGGACGTTGCGCCCGTGGCTGGTGCGGCCGCGCACCCCGGACGTGCCGTTCGTGCGCGCGGTCGAGGGTAGCCTCTACGACGCCGTGCTGGGCTCGATGCGCTCGGCGCGCGGCGTCTACACGCGCGCGGAGGCGCCGCTGCCCGAGGTCGCGCCGTGAACGTCGTCGACGTGGCCGTCGTCTACGCGGGCGTGGGCGCGATGATCGCGCTGGTCGCGCTCGCGAGGCGGCGCGCGAACGCGGTCGACGCGCTCCTGCTCCTGGGGCTGTGGCCGCTCTACGCGCCGGTGCTCGCCGGTGGTGCCGCGGCGAGCGATCCGCGGGAGCAGGCGCTGGTCGAGGCGCTGCGCCGCGCCGAGGGGACGCCGCTCGCGGTGGCCTTGCCCGACGAGGCCGGCGCGCGCGCGCTGACCCGCCGCGTGCGGGACGGGCGGGCGCGGCTCGCCGAGCTCGACGGCGTGCTCGCGCGTCCGGATCTGCGCGAGGACGCCGCGCTCGCCCGCGTCGCGGCGCTCGAGCGGGGCGGGGCGCACCCGGGCGCGATCGCGACGGCGCAGCGCCGGGTCCACACCATCCGGCGCCTGCGCGCGCTGCGCGAGCGCTTCGCCGGGGAGCTCGAGCAGGTCGACGAGGTCGTGACCCAGCTCACGGCGCAGCTCGAGCTGGTGCGCTTCGCCGGCACCGCCGACGACACCGCCGCCGAGCTCGCCGCTGACCTCTGCGCCCGGGTCGAGAGCCTCGACGAGCTCCTCGGGAATGATCTGGCGACCATCCGCGTTCCCTCCGCATGAGTCGCGTACTCGTGGCCGACGACGAGGCCCATATCCGCGACGTCGTGCAGTACGCGCTGGTGCGCGAGGGTCACACCGTCGACACGGCGAAGAACGGTGAGGAGGCACTGGCCCGCGTGCGCGCCGGCGGGATCGATCTGCTCATCCTCGACGTGCTCATGCCCGAGCTCGACGGCCTGGCCGTCTGCCGGCGCGTGCGCGACACCACGCACGCGCCCATCATCTTCCTCTCGTCGCGCACCGAGGAGACCGACCGCGTGCTCGGTCTCGAGCTCGGCGGCGACGACTACGTCACCAAGCCGTTCTCGCCGCGCGAGCTCGCCGCCCGCGTGCGCGCCGTGCTGCGCCGCACCGCTGGCGAGCCGGCGGCGCTCGAGCCGCCCCCGCCGCCGCTCGTGCGCGGTCGCCTCACGATCGATCGCGCGCGCGCCGAGTGCACGATCGACGGCCACCACCTCGTGCCCCTCACCGTCACCGAGCTGCGGCTCCTCGCCTCCTTGTTCGAGCACCCGGGGCGCGTGCTCTCGCGCGCGCAGCTCATCACGTGCGCCTACGACGGCGACCACCACGTCACCACGCGCACCGTCGACACCCACGTCCGGAACATCCGCGCCAAGCTCGCCGTCCACGGCGTCGACGCGATCGCGACCGTCCATGGGCTCGGCTACCGCAGCGTCTAGCGCGCGCCGCCCGCCGGGCCGCTGGCGCCGCGCCGCCGTCCATCTGGCGCGCATCCGCTACCGCCTGCTCCTGGTCAACGTCGTCGTCGTCGCCGTGCCGCTCGTCGGCATCGCCTTCGCACAGATGCACGAGCGCCAGCTCCTGGCGGCGCTCGAGCGCGACATGATCCACCAGGCGCAGCTCGTGCGCGCGCTCGTCACCGACGATCCCGCCGACGGCCCGCGCCTCGCCGACCGCGCGCCGGCGCTCGCCGCCGCCGCCCGCCACACCCGCACGCGCATCCGCCTCCTCGACGAGCGCGGCCGCGTCGTCGCCGACTCGCATGCGCACGGTCCGCCCGAGGGCGCCGAGCCTCCGGTGCCCAACCTCTACGGCG
Organism: Myxococcales bacterium UBA2376; assembly: GCA_002344285.1. GTDB lineage: Bacteria > Myxococcota_A > Polyangia > Haliangiales > Haliangiaceae > UBA2376. Next base: position 32,596 of record DDTA01000091.1, on the reverse strand, counting down.
GCACCGGCCCCACGCGGGCACCGTCGGTGCCCGAGGTCCAGGACGTCTCCGCGCGTCGCGAGGTCCAGGCCGCGCTCGCCGGCCGCTACGGCGCGGCGACGCGCCTCTGGGGCAAGCAGGAGCGCGTCTACCTCTTCGCCGCGCTGCCGATCGTGCGCGCCACGCCGTCCTCGTCCGAGGTCACGGGCGTCGTCTACGTCACGCGCTCGACCCAGACGGTGAAGCTCCAGCTCTATCGCCTGCGCACGCAGCTGGTCGACGTCCTCGCCGCCGCGCTCACGCTCACGACCATCCTGTCGCTCTTCCTCGCCGCCACCATCGCCCGCCCGCTGGGCCGCCTCACCCGGGCCGCCGAGCGACTGGCCGCCGGCGATCGCGACGTGCGGCTCGCCCTCGACCGCGCCGACGAGATCGGCCAGCTCTCGCGCGCGCTCGAGCGCATGGCCACCGAGCTCGACCGCCGCGCCCGTGACCAGCGCGCGCTCGCCGCCGACCTCGGTCACGAGCTCAAGACGCCGCTCACCGGCATCCGCGGCGCCGCCGAGCTCCTCCGCGACGGCGCCGCCGACGACCCCGCCGCCCGCGCGCGCTTCCTCGCCATGATCCTCCACGACGCCGCGCGCCTCGATCGCCTGGTCGTGCGCCTGCTCGAGCTGTCGCGCCTCGAGTCGGACGACGCGGCCCGCGAGGACGCCGACGTCACCGCGCTCGCCCGCGCCGCGCTCGCCCGCACGGCCGAGCGCACCGGCGTCGCCACCCGCCTCGACGTCCCGCCGGCGCCGGTCCGCCTGCGCGTCCGCCCCGCCGCGCTCGACGCCGCGCTCGAGAACCTGCTCGCCAACGCCGCCCAGCACGCCACGCCCGGCACACCCGTGACCCTCGCGCTCGCGTTCGCCGGGTCGCGGCGCCGGCGGCGCGTGCGCGTCTCCGTCCACAACCACGGCGTCGCCATCTCCCCGGCCGTCCAGGCCCGCGTCTGGGACCGCTTCTTCACCACCCGCGCCGCCGACGGCGGCAGCGGGCTCGGCCTCGCGATCGTTCGTGCCGTGGCGGCCGCGCACGGCGGCGCGGTGGGCGTCGAGAGCACCGCCGACGGCGGCACCACCTTCTGGCTCGAGCTGCCACGCGGGTGATCAGCGCACGCGGATCGCGTCGGCGACGACCACGCTGCCGGTCGCCTGCCAGCGCGAGAGCACGACCCGGTTCCACCCGGCACGGAACGCGTACGTGCCGAGCGTGTTCCATCGGCCGCCATCGATCCGCTGGTCCTTCGCGACGCGGCCCAGCTCGCTGCCCGCGCTGTCGTGGACGATGAACGAGGCCGCCGCCGAGCGGTTCGTCCCCGCGACCCACCACGCGTCGATCGTACGCGTGCCCGCGCTCGCCAGGTAGAACGAGAACGTCGCCGGCGCCGACGTCGGCGAGGTCGCCGCCCAGCGGTAGTCGGTCCCGTGGAAGCCCGGCGTGCCGCTCGACGCCGTCCACGTGCCGGTGTACTCGACGCGCGCCTTCGCGGCGTCGTTGGCCGCGGCGTTGCTGTCGACGATGATGGTCGTCGTACCACCACCACCACCACCACCGCCACCGCCGCCCTCGACGCGCGCGACGGTCGCGCCCGGGTAGTAGTGCTGGAGGATCCACGTGTGGCTCTTGCCCTGCTGGCTGGCCCAGCGCTGGCTTCCCCACTGGCACGTGCCGCGGCCGTGGCCGTATCGCGCGCGCCCGGCGCAGACCGGGTCGGAGATGCCGGTCGCCGTCGGGTGACCGTTCTCCGCCGAGTACTCGGCGAACACCGGCGCGCCGTTCTTCATCACGAACGTTCCGGCGGTCGCGTTCACGGCGGCGTCCGTCACCGCGTAGAACTGGTCCTGGTACACCTGCGACGCCGTCGTGTCGTCGAGGTCGGCGCAGCTGTACTTACCGCCGCGCGTCACCCAGTTCGCCGCGTACGTGCGGATCGCGACCGCGCCCGCGCGCAACGACTCGCCGTGCCAGCTGCGGATCCACTCGTGTGGCAAGACGCCCTTGACGTACGTCTCGAGTGGGATCACGTCGACGCGGCCCTGGCACGACGCCGTCGAGCCATCGAGTCGCCGACGCCACACGCGCACCGACGACGGCGGCCGCCAGGCGAAGCTCACCTCTTCGCTCGGCTCGGCCGCGCCGGCCTCGCGCGCCTCGATCAGCGCGAGTGCCTCCGGGCGCAGGTCGCCGGAGCGATCCTCGTCGACCTCGACACCCTGCGCCCAGCGCTCGGGCACCTCGTCCTCCGGGATCTCGTCCGCGAGCTCGGGCGGCGCAGCCTGACCCGCGCACGCGCTCGCGACCATCACCGACATCAGCAGCCCATGTCGGCGGATCCGCCGTGTGCAACCATCCGGTCGCAGTGGCGGGTTCGTTCCCCGGCTCGACCCGCTCGTGGCGGGTGATTCGTCGTGATGGAGGCCCATGCCCGCCGCATGTGCACGGGCCGGACCGAGAAACGTCGCGGCGGATCAGGCGCGCGCGGCGCCGTTCACCGCCTGCGCCAGCGCGGCCACGACGGCCGCGTCGATGACGTCACGCGCCAGACCCTGACGCTCGAGCCGCCGCTGCAGCGACTCGATGATGGTCCAGAGGCTCATGCTCCCGGGGCGTTTGCGGCTCATGTGATCTCCAACGGGCGACGGCGGCTCTCGATCTGGGAACTTGCGACGAGCCCCGTCCATTCCCCGTGATCGAGACACCAGGGGTTGCCTGGAGTTGCAGAACGGGGTTCGTTCCGCCACGCGGTAGGCGTTCCGCGCGGTTAGCGATGCTCCGGAGCGTTTGCTGCCACGGTGCTGCCACGCCCGATGAACACGGCGCTGTTGCTCCGCTCGCCGACGCGGTCGTCGACGCGGTCGTCGACGACCTGGGATCCATCACCGCTCCGGCACCGCATCGATGGGAGTGGAAGGACTACGCGAGAGTGAGAGCAGGAGCGTAACCGTCGTCCGTCCAGTCGTGAACGACGATCGGCGGCACGACGTCGCGAAGGACGTCGCGTCCGCATACGACCGCCATCGGGGGCGGTACCGCCAGGTAGTAGTCGAGGCCCGCCGGCTTCCCGTGGCGCGCCTCGATCATCGAGAGCAGCTCTTGATACACGGTTCGAAAGTTCGCAACCGTCGCAGGCGACGTGACCAGTGTTCGGCGAGGGAGCTCGCCGATCGGCCGGATTTCATAAACGACTTCTGGACCGGATGACCGCCGCACATTCTCGATCGCGCCACCACTCACGCAAGCCAAGACCCCTACGCGGGACGCGGCGCCGTGCCCGTGAGGGACGATCTCGAACCGAACCTCGCGACCATCATCGGGCCACGACCAGCCTTCTTCAGTATCGCGATGTTTGTGATAGAGCGCGACCTGTAGCTTGTCGCCCAGGCGGTGCCCGAGGTACGCCAGGAGCGGGATCCGGGCGAGCCCGAAGATCGAGATGCGCGTCAGCTTGCCGCTCTCGGCAAGCGGGAACACGCGTTCGTTGAGAACGGCGTCGACCTTCGCCTTCCCGATCGCCCAGTACGCCGCGTCGCCGGTGTCGGGCAGGTCTCCCAGATCGATGTCGATCACCGAATCCGAGATGTAGCGCTTCTCGTGCTTGGTGATCGCCGCCCAGACGTCTGCCTCCGAGATCGAGACCCGGTGACCTCGGACCCTTCCGATCAAGCGGAGCGCGTACGTGGTGGCGTCGAGGGGCACGGCGCTGCGCTGTGCGATCCTGGCCTCGTGCTCTCGCTTCATACGGCGAAGGGCGTCGCTCGAGTACCTCGAGACGTTCTCCGGCTTGTCGATGAAGGCGTGGTGGGGCATGCACATCAGCATGAGGTTGTGCGACTTGGACCGCTCGACGAGTGGCAGAGGGTCGTCACCGCGAGGTCCCTCGGTCGACTCGGCGGCAATATGGGCAACGTGCCCGAGCGCGCTCTTCTGCTTGGTAAGCCGTTCCTGGAGGACGTTCTCGTAGCAGCCCGGAAACGAGCAGCTGCCGCCCGCGGCCAGGTAGACCTCGATCATGGTGGACTTTCGAACCGGCGGTGCCTTGGCTGAGTTGGTTCTCATTCGTCGTCTCCTCTCGGCGACCGCGTCGCCGTGCTCGTTGCCCATCGACGAGACCTCGTAGCTGCGGGGCTCTGATCGATCGGAGAGCCGGGTACGTGCCCGCCGCCCAACCACTCACCCGTCGCGCGCCACATTTCGTAGTGGAAGAGCCACCTCGACGTCCACGGAATGATCGTCTTGTGGATCGCATCACTTGGGTCCCACTCGTTGTGCAGGTGAAGACAGAGCGATCCGTCGTGGAACGTGTGCGGTATGGAGCCACCCGGCGCGAGTGGTGAAAGCGCGGGATGGAGAACGCTTACGACCGGTCGATCGGGTCGCGCGTACGTGATGCGAACGTCGTACTCGGCGTTGAGCACGGTCGGCCTGACGCGGCCCTCCCAAACCCAACGTCGCCCGCGCGTGAGCAAGCGAAAGGCCGGGTATGCGCGCCTGATGCCCGCCGCGTGCTCAGCCGCCGTGAGGTGGGGCCGATGCTGCCATCCCGGACTATTTGCCATAGAAGGTCGCCGGCCGAACGGCGATGCCCGACGCCGCGGTCAGTGACGCTGCGCTTGTCACCTTGAGGCCGCCGCGAGGGATGAGTGTCTCGACCTCGCTGGCCTGCTTACGCAAGCCCTGCTTGACGACCTCGTCGCCAAAGAGCGTGGCGAGTCCGCTCGACCGTTCGGGTAGATCGCGCGCCATCGCCATCCGGTTCCACTCGTCGACAAGGTTCCGGATCCACGTGCGAGCTGCCCCGTACGCAGCCGGCGCCGCCTTCCAGTGCTCGCTCAGGACCTCGTCCTCGTTGGACGGATTCCGGACCTCGATGTACGTATCGTGCTGCGCGAACAGCTCGTCGAGCCGCCCGAGGACATTCGTGAGGGCGTCGGCCGTCGACGCGTGACCACCGTAATGCTGCGCGATGAGGGTCGTGAGAACGATCGATCTCGGGGCCAGGTCTGGTCGCTGCGAGAATGCGATGTCGCGGTTCCGCTTCACGAGCTGCGTCACGCGCTGGAGCGGCGTCTTCTCGCTCGCCGCCTGGAGACGCGGCACTGGATCGATCTGCGCGTCCTTCCGCAGCTCCGTGATCAGGCCGCGCGTCTCGTACCACGCCGAGAATCCCTTCGGGTCACTGGCCTTCCACGCGCAGAGCTTGCGGTCGGGGACGCGGATCCGTGTGCCGCGCGACGGTACGTCGGGCGCGGCCGGCAGGATGTCGAGGTGAAACTGGCCAGCGTAGGCGATGCGAACGCAGCGCTTCAGCCGAGTCAGCTTGTCGGCGTACCGATCGTTGTCGAGCAGTCGCTCGTAGATCAGCTCCAGCACCGTTAGGGCGTCGAAGTCAGGCCAGTAAAGGCCCGCCATCTCACAGACGAGGTCGAGATCGTATTCGGCGCGGCTAAGCGGCTTGGTGGTCGTCGCCGTCCGAAACGATCCCTGCGCGTAGACCCGCGGCTGCAGCTCGTAGAGAGGGCTGCCTTCGTGGGCCAGCCAGCGCGCGACGGCGTTGTAGTGTTCCGTTGCGGAGGCGTGCGCGGTCGGCGAGAGCTGAAGCTCATCGCAGACGTGTGCGAGCAGGTTGCTCAGGGTGGTTGGGTCGTTCATGACGTCGACGTCCTTCTACGGAGAAGCGCCGCCGCGAGGCAGCTCGCGGCGGCGTACGTTTCACCGCCGGTAGTTGCAGGCGCAAAACGGTCCAGCGCAGACGCAGACCTTGGGGGAGTTCGCGATGCGCGCGATCGCCACGACGCTCGCGAACACCGCCAGCAGTTTCAGGATGGGAGCCATAGAGCGAGAACACCTCCTCTCAGCCGCGGGAGCGGCACTGCTCCATTCGCTGGGCTCGAACGGTTTTCGTCAGCGAATCGACAACGACGCAACGCATCGAAATTGCTGGGGCATCGGCGACGAGATCTTCCCGAACACCTTTTCTGACGAATTTCGCCCGGCTGCAGCGTATGGATGGTCGGTGGACGAGGCGACCCAACGCGGCTTCTTGGAGAAGGTACGCTCGTGCTACGCGCGGCTGCTCGTTGCCGCGCGCTGGGAAGCGCGCGCATATGGTGGACGGCACTGCACCGACGAAGAGCTACGCCGCCGCGCACGCGAGCTGTTACACGAGACGGTCGATCGACTCTTGCGTGGGAAGCGGGCGATGCCACCCGACGACATCGACTTCGCAACGTCCATGAAATGGCAGCTCCGCAGCGTGGCCGAATCCATGTGGAAGCAAGATCGACGGCTGGACTCGATCGACGCAGAATCGGAAACCCCTGATGGCAAGGTCGTTCCCACCTACCAGTTCTCCGCGGATGACCGCCGAATTCTCGACTACGAACAGGCCGCTGATCTCGCGAACGATCTGCTCGAAGCCGCAGCGGACGACGAGCGCTGCTCGCAGGTCGTTCTCGCTCTCCTGGAGGACGGGTGCAACCGGCCGGCGGATGTGGCGGTCTACCTTGGGATTCCCACGAAGGATGTCTACATCGCGCAACGCAAGCTGTTGCGCCGCTTCTTGGCCTCCGGAAAGAAGGTGCCGTGATGCCAAAGCCACCGCTCAGCCATGAGCAAAGGCTTGTCCTGCGATTCGAGGAGGCGACCGACGAGTCGCCGCTGTCGGAGAAAGAAGCGCGAGAGCTTCTCGCCGCCGACGGCGTCGATGTGGACGCCGAGTTCGCCATCCTCGTCACCGACGTGAAGCAACGAGCAGAGGACGCGCGGCGCGCTGAAATGCACGGTGCCGCTGCGGATTGGCAGCAGTTTCGTGATCGCCGGAAGCCAACACTGCGGGCGCGAAGCAGAGAAGAGAATCTCGCGCGCGTACAGGTGTTGAGGACAAAGCGGCCGGAACTCACGGTGCAGCACCGCGACCTGACGCACGTATCGGACGATGACCTTGCAAGCTTGGTCGAACAACTCGAAGAGCTCGCCGCGGATGACCGGGAAGAATAGTTGGTCAGACGCTGACGTCGCACGTGGCGAACGGCTCGCTCGGAAGCTTTACTCCGAGCTGGGCCTCCGCGATCCGCTCGAGCACCCGATCGAAGCTGTCGCTTGGCGACGTGGCGCGAAAGTCATCTACGAACCTCTCGATGGTGCACAGGGTCGGCTCGTGCGCCTCGGCAAGGAGTCCTTTCTCACCGTCGATAGCCGCATCGTGTATCCCGCCCGTCAGCGGTTCGTGATCGCGCACGAGCTCGGGCACCACGAGCTGCACCCGTCCGTCTTCCAGCTCGACGTGTGCGACGAGTCGAAGATCAACGAGATCTACGACCAAGCGACCGAACGCGAAGCTAACGCGTTCGCGGCCGAGTTCCTGATGCCGGCGCATCTGTGGAAGAAACACGTCGACGTCAAGGTCCCCAGTCTCGACGTCATCTCCGCGCTGGCCGAGCAATACCGGGTGAGCTTCACCGCAAGCGCGATTCGATTCGTGAAGCTGTCGGAGGAGCGCTGCGCTGTCGCGTTCGTCAAGGACCGCCGTGTCGAATGGTGTGCATCGAGCGCCGACTTTGGGTACCGCATCGAGCGAGGGCACGCCCTCGACACGTTCGCACTTGCTCACGACTACTGGACGAAGGGCAGCGTTGCAGCTGCACCCGACGAGGTTCCAGCGCGGACCTGGTTAGGGCCACGAGCGGGTTCGTTGGATCTGCAGGAGCACTCGCGGCCGATCCCCAGCCTGCGTGCGGTTCTATCGCTTCTGTGGATCAAGCCCGACGCCGAGTGAGTCCGTTCAACAAGGCCTCACGCGCTGGCCTACTCCTCGTCGTTGTCGCTCGGTTCGATGCGCTTCGACTTCTTGCTCTTCTTGTCCTTGCCCTTCGACGGCGGCGGCTCGTCGAGCAACATGACGGCCTCGCGGCGTACCTCGGGGGCGAGGTGCGCGTATCGCAGAGTCATCTTGATGTTCGCGTGACCGAGGAGCTCGCGGATCGCCGAGAGCGACACGCCGCGAATCGCGAGGTGCGACGCGAATGTGTGCCGCAGCTTGTGCCAGCCGATCGGCGACAACTCCGCGTGCCGGCAGATGAGCCGGAGCGCTCTGTCGGTCCACGAATGCGTCAGTGGCTTGCCCGTCTGCGAGGAGAAGACCACCTCGCCACGTCTGGATCTGTAGAGGGTTCGCAGCGCGCGGATGGCGTCGTTCGAAAGCGGGAGCTCGCGACCCTTGCCGCTCTTGGGCGTGCCGAACACGCCGTCGACGAGGTTCCTGACGACGGAGAGCTTCCCGCCATCGAGATCGACATCCTCCCACCGCAGCCCGGTCAGCTCGCCATGCCGCAGGCCGGTTCGTACGGCGACGATGACCATCGCCTTCCATGGATCCATCGGTTCGGCCGCCGCGATCAGCCGGTCGGTCTGCTCGAAGGAGAGGAACGTCGGCCGAGGAAGCGGTGCTGCCTGGGTGGGCCACTCTGGAACGGCGACGATGAGACCCTTCTTGCGGCCGTAGTTCAGCATGGCGCGGAACTGGCTCAGGAGCCGAGCCACCGTGGCCGGCCCCAACTCGTCATCGTTGATCAACCGAACGCGCCACGTCTCGACCTTGTCGAAGTCGACCTGATCGAGACGCAGCTTGCCGAACTCGGGAACGATGTGTCCGTTGAGGGCGCGGGTCTGGGTTTTGTAGCTGGCAGGCTTGTTGTCTGCCCGGCTCTTGGCGAGCCAGACGGGCGCGAAGTCTTCGACGGTGGGGACCTCCTTGACCGCGGGCGCGGTCGGCGCGGGGGGCTTGGGATCGGTGGTTGCGGTCTCCCGGATCCGCGTGATGGCGATGCGCTCGGCCTCGAGTGCGCCGGTCTTCGTGTCCTTCTCACCGTAGTCAGTGGGGACGCCAAAAATGCGGCGCTTGGTCCCGTCCGGCAACGTCACCATCTTGCGGAAGAACCAGTGTCCAGTGCGCTTGTCCTGCTTTGCGGGCATCGAACGAATTCCTCTCGATGCCGAGCGCCGAGCTTCCACGCGGCCGACGATGGCGTCGGCTCGCGCGGAGTGGCCCGGCGGGATCGAGATGTGAGCGCGGCGAGATCGGAGCTCGTCGCGCGGGTTGAAAGGCGTGGTGTTGGGGTCGCGCGAAACTCAGCGCGACGTCAGAAGGGCGCGTCGTCGACGCGAGCGTGCGTGCCGCCGTCGTTCGACGTGCCGACGAACCAGTCGTCGGTGGTCGGCTGGCCGAGAATGTTGTCGCGCGGCCGAATCGTCGCGATGAGCTGCGACTCCAAGTCGAGGGCGTCGGCGGCTGGCGTGACGATCACCGCGGCCTCGGCAGAGTCGCGCTCGTAGGTGAGGCCTGGATCGTGTCCCTCGCCGTACTGGCCCCGCCAGAAGCCTTTCCAGCGGCGCCACCTCTGAAAATGTCGCGTCAATGTCTCGTGCAGGCGGCCGGTCGAGGACGATCCGACGTAGACGATCTCCCGCTCGCCCGAATCGCCGGGGGCGCGGATGACGTACACACCTGACTGGCCGCGCAGCTCCGCGACCCACGTCGGGTACGGCTCGCCGCGTCGACCGACGAAGCGAAAGCGCAAGTTGGCGTTGCGGAGCGGGCTCTGCGCCGCGCGCGCGTCGTCCAGCATCCTCGCAAGCGCGGGGAGCTGTCGGTTCCAGAAGCCCTCGTTGTCCGCGTACTCGTCGGAGTCGTCACCCTTCCGCAAGAGCGTTTCGATCGTGTCGCGGACCACGCGCCAGTGGTTCCAGATGACGCCCGCCGCCGTCGGGTCGAAGGAGCGGAGGTCACTCTGCAACGCAACCGTGATGCGATTGCTGACGTAACGCACGTCGGCGTGACGAGTCGCGGGATAGCTGGGGCCGTCGCCATCGTGGAACGCGGCGACGACGCGGCGTCGAGCGGCGAACCGATCGCGCAACTGCGCGATGGCCATCATCGGATTGGGCAAGAGCGAAGGCCCGCTCCAGGCGCTCGCATTGCGTCGCGCCTCGTCGTCGAGCGAGTCGGCCTCGATGCGCGCGATCGCTTCGCGGCCAGCGGCGCTGACGATTGCGGCCCCATCGGGAGTGAAGCCGCGATACGGCTCTGCAGCCGCCTGCGCGCGTGCGGCGCGGAGGAGCGCGTGACGGAGGAGTCCGCCATCCGCCTGCGCCTCGCGCACGATCCGCCCGGTCACGTAGATGCGCGGGCTCAGCTCGTAGCTGTCTGTCCAGATGACCGAGGCCAGGATCAGGTCGTAGCCCGGCGCGTCGGGAGGCGGTACCGCAGCGTACGCCGCGTCGAGCATAGCGTCGGCGTGGGCGATCGAAGCGTACTGGCCCCAGCGGACGCCGGGGTTGTCGCTCATGCTGATGTGGACGCGCGCGACACGTGGAGGGCCAGCAGCGTGGCCAGCGGGGTCGATGCGGCTCATGAAGCCCTCCGCGCGTGGAGCGCTTGGTCGACGTGCGTCGCGAGCGCCGGGACTTGATCGCTCCAGAAGCGAACGCTATCGCGGTAGGTGAGGTGTGGATCGTCGTCGAGGTGGCGGCGCACATGCTCGATCGTCCGCGCCCAGCGATCCCAGATGGCGGCGTGTGGCCGGCCGGTCAACGCGCGGAGCCGAGCCATGTCGAGCGCGAGCGCGAGAGAGAGCCAGTTGGCCGCGTAAGTCACGTCCTCGTTTGTCGTGCGGGGCACGGTGCGCCCGTGGCCCATCCACACCGCGACGGGCCGCCGGACGGTGGCGAAGTGCGCCTCCAGGTCGGTGACAGCGGCGAGCGGGTCCGGAAGGAGGGAGACGGCGAGCGACTCGCTCGTCGAGCCAACCGGGAGGAGCTGGTCCTCGGGGATGGAGATGAGGTTGCGCGCGCGGCCGATCTTGCCGAACGTCGGCTCGCGATCGAGGCGGCGGAGCAACTCCTCGCCCCACGCCTTTCGATCGGCGGCCTCTTCCGACGTCCAGAGCGGCGACGTCGAGCTCCGGTCGCGCAACCAGCGACCGACGTGGTCGAGGTGCTGGCGAAGGATGCCGCCGGCCTCGGGCGCAGTGTGCACGTCGATTCGACGGACGTCAGCGCGGCCTTCGTGGCGTTGGCCGTCGGTCCAGAGCACCTCGAACGCGGTCTTGTCGTAGGCGCCGCCCTCGGGCGGAGGCTCGTGCTCGAACGCCGTGGCGAGCGCGGCATCGGCGCCGGCCAGCGAGTGGAAGGATCGCGCGGGTACGGCGCTGTTCTCCGACCACAAGATCCGCACGCGCGCGATGCGCGGCACGGCCGTCATCGCAGCCTCCCGGCGAGCCACGCGGTGATCGCCGTGCGCGACAGGAGCACGCGCCGGCCGAGACGCGCGCTCGGCAGCTCGCGCCGGTTGACGGCGTCATAGACCGTCTTCTTGTTCACCCCCAGCCAGCGCGCGACGTCGGCGACGGTGCAGACGTCGGCGCGATCGGTGTCCTCTGGTGTCGAGACCGGGACCGTCATCACACGGCCTCCGGGTGGATGCGCTCGAACGTCGCCCAGTCGGCACGCCAGGGGCAGTAACGCGAGAACACCTTGCCGGGGTGGCGCAGCGCCTCGGCAACGTCGTCATGGACGGTGAGTGTCCACTGGTCGAGATTGATGCCGATGGCGAGCGCCTGCGCGTCGTCGTCGAGGCCGCGCATCATGTCGCGGAGCTGCGCGACGGAGCGACGCCACTTCTCCCAGATGACTGCGGCGTCGTGGGGATCGATGCCGGGAAGATCGTTGCGCAGCGCGAGCGTCAGGTGGTTTGCAAGGATCTTCGCGTCGCGCACGGTCAGGCGGGGCTGCGGGCGCTTCGCGGTGGCGTCGACTGAGCCGTTCACGGAGATGTAGCGCTCGCGGATCTCGTCGTGGATCCGCATCGGCTCGGGGAGGATCGTCGCGTAGTCGGGGCCGGGCATGCGGATGGCGTTGCCCGACGTGATCGTGAGCTTGGAAACGCCGCGACCCGCGTAACCTCGCCGCTTCGAGCGCGGGCTCACTGCGTCCTCGGCACCGGCACGAGCGTGAGCCGGAACGGCGAGCCAGACGGTGGCGGCGCCGCATCCTCACCGACGGCGGCACGCAGCTTGGCGATCGCCAGCTCGAGGATCTGATCGGCAGTGAGGCCGGCGAATGGGTTGGACGCGAACGGGCCGACGATAGGGAACGGCGGATCGCCGGCGAGCGCCGCGCCGGAGGTTGGCGTCGACGGCGCGGGTCGCGAGACTAGCTCAGCGTTGGCGCGCTCGGCGGTGGGCGGCGGTGCCTCGACGACGAGGCCGCCGTCGAGGGTGAAAGCCAGGGCGCGACACGCGAGCAAACCGCGCCGACGCTCGTCGTCGGACGCGCCTTCGCTTGCCGCGATGCGGATGGCGTCGAGGAGCGATTCCATGGTGGCCTCCTCGGCTACTTGCGCGCGAGCGCGAGGATCGCGACGACGACGGCGACTCCGGCCGCGACCAGCGCGGCGACGATCGGCGGCTTCACCTTGCGCTTGATCTTGTCGCCGACGTAGGACTCCGCGGCGGTGCCGACACGATCGAGCGTGCGGCGTGCGGCGCCTTCGATGCGGCGCGCGTGAGCGCGCATGGTGTCGTAAGCGTTCGCGAGGATGTGGCGAGCGGCGGTGACGGTGGTGGGGAGCGTGTGCGTGGTGGGCATGGGGACTCCAGGGGAAGGTGGGTGGTTGGGCGCGGGAGGCGCGCGTCACGCCGCGATCACGCGAATGCCGTCGCGCGCATCGCGCTCGACCTCGCGAAGGAACGCGGCGGCGACGCTCTTCGCGTAGGCCAGCTTGCGCGGGTTGGAGAGGTGGGACGTCGCCTGGGCACGCGCGGCGGCCTCGAAGACGGCGTCGATCGTGATCTCGGTCGGGCGACTGGCTGCGGGTTGTGCCTTGAGGAAGCGAACGACGCGACCCACGCCGGCGCGCTCGCTATGACCTGCATTCCATGCGGCGGTGAGTAGCTCCGCGAAACGCGGGTTCCGCCAGTTCTCGGCGAGGTTGGGGACGTCGGGGTGGTGGCGCCGGAAGCCGTCGATGATCACGCGAAGGTGATCGGCCGCGACGGAGATGTTCTTGGCCGGGTCGCGCATGTCCTCCGGCGAGAAGCGCGCCTCGGGGTGGCGCTCGTTGTGGTCGGAGAGCGCGATGGGAACGACATTGATGAGCCCGAGCCGATCGTACGGGTTCATGCCGCTCTCGGCCTGGGCGAGCGCACGCAGGTAGGCGACCGGAATCCCGCGACCGTGGCGCGCGAACAGCTCGTCGAATCGGCGCGAGACGCCGCCGTTCTCCTCGCGCGGCGACGGTGCCGGTGGTGACGGTGGCGTGAGCCGAGAGGCGTTCCCGGCGACGACCGCGCCATCGGCGAGAGCAATGGCGGTAGCGAGCTGGGCGCGCGCGTCCGCGAGGCGGGCGAAACGCTCGGCGGTGGCGCGCTCGCGAGCTGCGCGGTCGCGGTCGCGGGTCGCGTACCAGACGACGCCCGCGACGAGCCCACCGGCGACGAGGCCCTCTGCGAGATTGCGCATCAGCTCACCTCCGGCGCGTCGACGAGAGTCATGCGGCGCAGATACGGCGACGGATCGATCGCCGCGTTGCCGTTGCCGCCGAACCACATCTCGAAGTGGAGATGAGCGACGCCGCGCGCGTCCTGCGGGCTCGCACCGACGATGCCGAGCGGCTGGCCAGCGCGCACGCGCTCCTGGGAAGCGCCTCGCCGCGTCTCGCCGACGCGAAGGCTGGCGAGGTGTGTGTAGTAGGTAGCCCACGGCGCACCGTGCGAAAGCACGACGGAGTAGCCCTTCGGCGTCCAGCCAGCCGACCAGATGAGGCCGTCGGCCGCCGCGAGCACGAGGGTGCCCGGCGGCATGAAGTAGTTGCGCGTGTGCGGCGCCTTCGTCTCCTCCGTACGCGGAGGGAAGACGTCGGCGAGCTCGCCGCGGAAGCGGCGACGGAACATGATGTCCGCGCCGCGGTGGACGCCGCCGCGGTTGCCGCCGATGCGCGGCGAGCCCCAGCCGTCGGAGACCTCTGGAGCGCGGCCCTGCCAGCGCGGCACCGGGAACACCCAACGACCGGGTGGCAGGGGTGGCGGCGATCCGATCGGCGCCGCGGACGCGACCATCGGCATTTCGTCATCGCGAAAGCCGTCGTCAACACCGCGCTCGTTCCGGCGGCGGCGCCACCAGAGGAAGCCGCCAACCGCGGCGCCGCCGACGACCATCGGCACGACGATCGACGGACCGCTGCTGATCTCGCGTTCGGCGGCGATCACGACGCGCCTCCGGAGGTGCCCGGTGCGCGGCGCGCGACCAGCTTCGGCACCACGATCACGCCACCGACGATCGCGGCACCGACGAGCAGCGGTGTCCCAAGCGAGCCGAAGAGGCCGTGGAAGAGTCCGCGCACGGGCGCGGTCGCGAGCTTCCCCGCCTTCTCGGCGACCGACGCCGCGACGTCCGCGCCGGCGTCGGCGATGGCGTTGCCCCCGGCCTCGAGATTCTCGGGCAAGCGGCTCACGGAGTGTTTGACCGAGTCGACGATCATGTCCCACGTCGAGGGCATGTCGCGGACGGCGGAGAGGTAGATCGCCTGACGCTTGGTCCAGCGGAGCCAGAAGCGCTCGTTGTGGACGAACGTCGCTGATGGATCGGCGCCGGCCGTGGCGACCTCGATCTGCGAGCGCGCCTCGTTCCACTCGTCCTTGTGCTGTTTCGCGCGCGACAGATCGCTTCGCCAGATCCGCGCGTGGACGCGCGTCCACACGTCGGCGAGCTGGCGCACGTCCGCGTTCGTCGTCTTGGGGTAGGTCCAGCCGGCGCGCGTCGTGCTGGTCAGCACCGCGCGTTTCTCCTTGAAGAAGCGCCGCGTCGCCTCCCACAGATCGAGAGGGTCGGCGATATCCTTGATGTGGAGCTGGCCGTCGTCGTGGAGCTCGATGGCGAGGTTCCGGTACGTCACGGCGTCCTCCGTTCCCTCCGCTGCGCGACCAGGTCGAGGAAGCCGGGCGTGCGCACGAGGTCGTGGGCTGTCGAGAGCGCGATGGCGATGCGCCGGCTCTCGCGCCAAAGAGCGGCGTTGTCCGGGTAGACGTCGTCGGAGGCGTGCTGGCGCGCATACGCCTTAACGGCATCGGCGATGGGACGCCAGCGGCGCAGGTGTCCGATAAGCCAGCCGCGCTCGTGCGTCTCGGCGGGCACGCGGTCGACGATCTCGGCCACGTGCTGGTCGACGAGGCGAACGACCTGGCTCGCGTCGCCGACGGTCGTCTCGGGGTAGCGCCATTTTTCTCCGTCGACGCGCACCATGCGGCGCTCGACGAAGTAGGCGCGCAGATCCTGCCATGTCGTGAGCGGATCGCTGTCGGCGACGAGCGCGAGCACGCCGTCGGCGCGTGCGATCATCGCGTTGCGACGGTCATCGACGGCCGCGAGCCGCTGGGCGAGCGCGAGCGAGTCGGAGAGCCAGAAGCGCTCGTTCTCGGGGTAGAGCGCGCTCCACGGCACGGCGCCACACGTCGCGTGGACGCGCGCGAGTGCATCGCCCCATGCGGCGCGGGTCGCGGCGAGGTCGGCGAAGTCGTAGCGCGGCAAGCAGAGCTCGCGCGAGAGCGCGAGCGACGCTTTGCGCACGTCGCCGGCCGTCGTCTCGGGAAAGGACTCCCCGTTCGCGCTCGCCCCCGCGTTGCGCGTGTTGAGGTACGAGCCGAGGAGACCCTGCCAGAGATTCCAGGCCGGGCTTCCGGACTCGAGCGCGTATGGATCGTCGTAGTAGCCGGCGCCGTCCTCGGGGTAGCCCCACGGGGCGGCGCTTCCGCCGTAGTCGGCGAGCATCGGATCGTACGGAGCGCTTGGCGGGTCCGTGCGTCGGTCGCGTCCGTAGCCACTCGAAGTCGTCGGTGGGTAGTAGCTCGGCGGCGTCGGTGGGTAGTAGCTCGGCGGTGCCGGCGGATAGCTCGGCGGCGTCGGCGGGTAGTAGTTCGGTGGTGCCGGCGGATGGGCCGGCGACGGAGCGCCGGGCGGCTGAACGATGGGCGGTGGCGTTACCGGCACGCCGGGCCGCCGTCCTGGGACGATCGGGGGCGGAACGATCGGCGTTCCCCCGAATGGTGAGCCGGGGCGACGCCCCGGACCGAAGTTGCCCGGACGCGTTCCGAAGGTGCCAGGACGGCGGTTGTTGATGATGGGAGGAGGCATGGTGGGCTCCGAGGAAGGAGAGAAGAAGAGGAAGGAGGAGGAGGACCGGGGGCGCAGGCCGCGCGCGAGCGCGGGGGCGGGCCAGGAGGTCAGGTCACGTCAGACGCAGTCGTTCTGGGGAGTGCGCTCGTCAGGCGCGCGGCTGGATGACGATCGTGATCGGGCCGTTGCCGACGGGAACCACGATGTCGCTCTGCTCGTCGAACACGAGCGGCGCGGGCGCGTGCTCGATCTCGCAGCCGACGTCGGTCTGCGTGGTCGGCGCCTGCTTCGGCTCGGGGAGCTGCTTGCACGGCGGGCACGGCGGGCACGGCGGCGGCGCCGGCGGCGTGGTCGGCGCCGCCTTGTACGCGGGGGCCGCAGCGCCGCCGAGGAAGCCACCGAGCCAGCCCGTGATGCCGTCGTTCGCCGACGGCATCGGCTGACCGGAACCCTTGTAGTTGGGGGTGCTCATCGGGTGGCTCCTTGGGCTAGGCGAGCAGCTTGGCGACGAGCGCGCCGACGGTGCGGAGCTGCTCGTCGCGCTTGGCGTGGGTCGCGAGCGCGCTCTGGTACGCGATCAGGTTGCTCACATCGGTCTCGACGTCACCGACGGGAGCCGGCGACGCGGGGAGCGACTGGAGCGCGGCGAACGCCTGAGCGGCGAGCGCGATCACCTCGCCGTTCGTCAGATCGGCGAAGCGCGTCGACCGCTGCACGATCACCGGAGCCTGCATCGGAGCCGGCGCGTAGCCCGGGTAGACCGCGGGCTGGTACATCGGCGCGGGCGAATAGACCGCGGGCGGGTACGCGCGCACGGGAGCCGGGTAGGTGCCCGGCCGCAACGCGGCCGGGTGACGGATGACGCGCACGCGCGCGTTGCGCGTGTCGTCGGTATAGAAGTCGTCCTGGTCCATGGAAATTCTTTCGGTTGGGGGTTGGGGAGTGCGGCCCACCCCCGGCTCGCGCGAAGCCATGCGCCCCCGGTCCTCTCCTCGGTGGGGCGTGGCGGGTGCGAGTGCTAGGCGTAGCCGTAGTCGCCGCCGTACGCGTCGAAGGCGTCGGCGTCGATGTTGCTGTCCGCGTACGCGGTGCGGGTGTCCTCGCTGGCGAGGAGCGCGTTGATGCGCCGATCACTCCGCTCCATCGCGCGGATCATGATGTCGTCGTCCTCGCCGCCGAGGTACGCGTTGCGCTTGCCCGCGTTCGGGTTCGGCGGCGCCGGCTGGTTCGCCCGCGCCTGTTTCTCGGCGGCAGCGGCCTTCTTCAGCGCGCGCTCGGTCAGGTACGCGGTGCCGAGCTGGCCGACGCCCGCGCCGAGCATGCCCTGCGCGATCTTCTGCCAGTTGCCCTTGAGGAACGCGGAGCCGAGACCGCCGACCACCGTGGCGCCGATCGCCATGGGCATGACGCCGATGTTGTCGACGAGCTCGTTTGCCGCGAGCGCCGTGGCGATGCCGCCGGCCGCGTTGGCGCCGACGCCGACGAGGTGATCCTTCGTGATCGTCGCTGCCTCGGGCTTGATCGCCTTCACCGCCGCGGCGGCCTTCTGCTTGACCGCCGAAGCGGCGCGGCGCGGGCGCGACGGCTTCGGGCGCGGCATCGGATACGGGTACGGCAGCACGGGCTGCGTCGTCTGCGGCTGGAGGAAGGACGGCTTGACCGGGGCGAGCGGCAAGAGAACGTCGTCGGGGATCCCGTCGGGCGCGTTGCGCGGACGCATCCCGAGGGAGGAGTGCCTGTGCTTGTGTTTGTGCTTGGGCTTGAGCTTGGGCTTGGCCATGGATGCTCCTTGGTTCAGCGAGTGGAGAGGACGTCGGCGAGCGCATCCTCGTCGACGACGCGCGGGCGGCGGCGGACGAGCACGGGCACGACGGCGACGACACGGCGCTTACGCGTCGAGTGCGCGAACAGCGCGGCGGCCTGGTCGGCGACGAACGCCGCGAGCGCCGCGCTGATCGTGTCGAGATCGCCGTCGGCTTCGTCGTAGAGACGGCCGGCGATCGTGCCCAGGCCCGAGATGCCGAGGTCGGCCTCGAACGCGGTGAGAAGGATGCCGGCGACGGTGAGGAGGTCTTCCTCGCTCACGTCGGGGCGCGCGCCGACCGGCGCATCGGTCGCGAGCGCGAGCGCTAGCGCGCGCCGCACACGAGCGATCGCCGCGTGATCGAGCGGATCGCTCGTGCGTGCGCGCGCAACGTCGAGGAGCCAGAGCGCGACCTGGCGACCGGCCTCGAACATCGGCTGGTAGTCGATCGGCGACGGCGTCGCCGACAGGTCGCGCTCGATCTCGTCCTCGGGGACGACATGAAAGCCGCGACCGAGCGAGCGGAGGGTGACGGGAATGGAGAAGCGGAGGGACAAAGCGGGAGCCTTTCACCCGGCGGGCGCCGGGACGTTTTCACCCGGCGGGCGCCGGGCAGGACCGCCGCGTGATGCGCGGGCGATCGGGTTACGGGGAAGAGGGACGTAGGCGAAGGCGACCGCGGACCCGCGACGGTCCGGGCCTCGGAGCGGGCGAGCGCGCGCGAGCTATGCGGCGCCCGCCCGCTCCAGGTGACGCGCGACGAGCGCGTCTTTGGTGAGCGCGGCGATCGAGTGCGACGGCGGCGCCGGCTTGGTGAGCGCGCCCAGCGTCATGCCGTCCTTGTTCAGCTCGCTCTCGAGGATGCCGAGCAGACCGGGCGTGACGCCGAGGGTCGCGAGCTTGGCGCGCGCCACGGCTGTGCCAGTTTCCATGCCGACGACGCCGAGCGCACGCAGCGCCGCACCGAGCGCTTTCGGGATCGCCGGACGCACGCGGTAGCGGCCGAGCCGGAGCTCGACGGCGTTCCGATGCGCGGGCGCAGCGCGATGCGCGTTCTCCGGTCCCGCACAGCGGCCCACGGCGCGCTCGAGATCGAGCACGGCCTGCGCGACCCGATCGACGACGGCGACGCCGACCGGCCCCCACTGCGGGGCTTCGCGTGACGCGAGCGCGAGCACGGTCGCCACGTCATCGGCGAGGTTCGGCTCGACCGGCTTGCCCTTCGTCATCGCGACGAGTGCGGCTTGGGCGTTGCGGATCCGGCGCGGGCCGCCGGGCAGCTTGTGCGCCGGCTCGGCCGCGACGCGGCACACCCACGCCGTTGCGCCCGCGAGGTCGGCGGGAGCCGGCGTTGCCGCGAGCGTGTCGACGCCCGATTGGGCGCAGTTGCGCGGCACGCGCGGATCGAGCACGACGGGCCGGTTGTTCTCGACGGGGAGCGTGTGCCGACCGACAGGCGTTTCGATCGTCGCGAGCCGACGACTCGCGTTCGGATCCTGGAACTCGGCGAGGACGCAGTACAGGCTCCCGCGCTCGACGCAATTCGGATCGGGCGCCGGGATGCGCAGACGCTGCGGCGGAGAACAGGCGTCGACGCGCGGGCCGTCGCCCGGCTCGCCGGTATCGTCGCGCTGGGGGAGCGAGCGCATCCATTGGATCGTCGCCATCGGCGTGCCGAGCTCGTTGGCCAGAGCGGTCAGCTCGGGATCGCGTTCGGCGACGAGTCCGCGCACGACGTCTGTGATCGGACCGAGGCAGGCTTGGTCGTTGAGGGGGGTGATGATCATGCGGGGAGTAGGGGGGAGGTTGGTGAGGGGGACGGTCGAGGAGCGAGAGGAGAGGACGCGATGCGATCAGGTCCGGCGGTCATCGAGCGCGAGGAATGCGCCTGGACGTTCGACGACGTTCGGATCGAGGTCACGCGGATGCACGACTCGCGCCGCCCTACGGTGATCGCGTTCGGGGTCGGCGCGGAGGAGACGGTCGGGGCGGCGGCGGTGGTGCCACGTCCGGCTCATCAGCCGCCCGCCCTACGCGCCAGCTCGGCGCGGACGATCGTCGCGGCCTGCGCCGGTTCGAGCGCCATCAGGCGCGTGATCCAGCCGTTGCGCTCGGCGATGGAGGTGCTGTTGATGAGGCCCTGCGCCTGGAGGATCTCGGTGAACTTGAGGTGCTGGCAGATGAGCTTCATGTGCGCCGTGATTGCCGGCGTCACCGGCAGCGGCGCTTCGGCGCTCGGGTTCGCGATGGGCATCGTGCTCCGATCGGGCGCAGCGCTTGACGGTGCGGGGGGCGCCACCGTGGCGGCCTCGTCGGGGCACTCGTCCTCGAGTTCATCCTCGGGCTCGCGCTCGTGGGGGGTGGTGGGCGTTGGGTTGTGGTGCTGGGTGGGGTCGTGCTCCTGGTCGGGGTGGAGGGCGTCGGCCTGCTCGACCGCCTCGTGACAGCAGTCGTCGTCCTCGTCGGTGCCGTGCTCCAGGTCGTCAGGGGGGAGGTCATCGGTGCACGCGTGCGCCAGCCGGTCCTTGAGCCGCGCCACCTGCCGAGCGGCGAAGCGCGCGGCCTCCTCGAGCCGCATCTCGCACAGGCGATCCACGAGCATCCGCCGATCGGCCGGCTCCATCGCGCGGATCCCGCGGCGGAACAGCGCGCCATCCTCGGCGCCAAGCTCGTGCGAGACAGCGATGACGTGGGACACGCGCAGATGTCCACCGTCGTTCTCCTCGGTCGTCAGTTCAGGCGGCGCGATCGATGGCGCGCTGTCGGCTGCGTTGCGCGGCGCGTCGCCGCCTCCGCCACTGAACATGCCGCCGATCCCCGCGCCCATGACCATCTGCGCGACGCTGGCGACGGGCGCCAGCGCCTCGCCCACCTTCGTGACCAGCGTGCTGACCTTGGAGAAGAAGTCCTCCTCGGTCGGCGCGCTCGGCGCGTCGATGTCGTCGTCGTCGTCCTCGTCGTCCTCGTCGTCGTCGTCCTCACCATCGTCGTAGCCGTCGTCGGCGAAGACCGAGTTGCGCGGCATCGGACCGACGAAGGGCGGCGGCGGCGCGGCGGGCGGCGGCGGCGGCGCCGGCGGCGGATCGCGTCGGGGCATCGCGGCGCCGTCGGCCGCCCGCAGCAGCTCGGCCGCGGCGTTCATCATGTGCGCCGCGCCGGCCGAGTTCGCGTTGACGACGCTTGCGTGCGCCGTCACCGTCGCGGCCACCAGCTCCGTCAAGCGTTCGATCTGCACCATCTGCATGTGCATCTGGCCGCGGAGTGCCTCGCCAACGAGGTACTCGGTACCGACCATCGAGACTGGCATCGGTAGCGCGGGCCAGGTTCCGAACGGCGCCGTGACGGTTGTCGGCTGGGTCGCAACCGCGGCGGCGTTGCGCAGAGCCGGCGCGCCGATCGCAGGCGGCGCCGCCGGCGCGGGTGCGTCGTCGTCCTCCTCCTCGTCGCGCTGCTGTGGAAGGCGCGCGTACGCGCGGGCCGCGTCGGCGATCGGCGACAGATCCGCATCGAGCTGGGTCAGCCGAAATCGTCCCGGCCTGTCGTCCACGGCCGCGCGAAGGTCGTTGGAGTCGGCTGCGATCGGGATGCGTAGCGGCGCACCACTTCGATCGTAGAGCGTCTTGACGCCGCGGTTCTCCAGTAGCTCGTGGACACCCCACCACACCGCTGCCTCCGAGGGCGTGAACCGCTGCCCCATCTTCGTGAATGCAAGCTCGGACATGAAACTCCTGGCCATCGGCGCACCTGCGCACGTGGCCCGCTGTGGCGCCGCGATCGTCGTCGGGCACCGCCTTCGGGGGAGACCCGCGAATCGGGTCCTCTCACTGAGGTACTGGCTGCAAGTCGCCATGCCAGCCACGGCTCGATCGACTTTTCCGTCGTCCGATCGGGCAGGGCGATTCCCGGTGCTAGCGCGGTGACCTTGGCGACGACCGCACTCGCCGGCGCGGCGACCACCTCGCGACCGCGATCACCTTGTCGGCGACCATGTCGCGCACCGCGGCGACCAACGCGATCACGACGTCGATGACCCTCGTTTGCACCTCGACGAGCTCGGCGAGAAGCTCGTCGACGAGCTTCTCGATCACCGTAAGTGCATGAATGCACGTGATCGCGCGATCACGACGGACAGACAGCAGGACCGCACCGGTTTCCCCGCGGTGACCCTGTCACACGCTGCTGTCACTCCGAGACGGCGAGTCGCTCCAGCCGAGCCAGATCGGTGGGAGCGAGCACGCGCAGGATCTCGCGCAGCTGCGGGTCAGTGAGCGACGCGACCTCCACTGGGGCCAGGTCGAGCTCGAGCGGCAGCTTACTCGCCATGATGAGGTGGAGCGGCGACGCCGGCATATCCAGCTCGCCCTCGGTCGCCGACGTCAGCTCCACCGCGGCCCTTACGAGCGCGAGTGCGTCGCCGTCGTTGGTCGGCACGCCGAGGCAGTCCAGCCAATGCTGGACCATGCCGATCATCACGTTCCGGCCGAGCAGAGCCAGGCGATCGATGTTCGCGGGGACACCGTCGGTACTGCCGCTCGCGAGCACACCCGGCGGCGGACTCTCGCCGAACATTTCGCTCCGAAGCGCGGCGACTGCACTCCGCGTCCTGGATGAGATGAGGATGTCCTTCGCTTCGAGGATCGCGGCCTGGGCCGCGTCGAACAGTGCGTCCTGGACGTCGATCGGATCGGCCGCCGCGGACATGTCGACTTCATGATTCTTCATAGTTGTTCTCCTTCGAATCCTTCGGCTCACAAGAGGTCCAGCGCCTGATCGCGCAGCTCGGCAGGCAAGCCTTCGGCGAGCGCCCGCAAGCGGCGCCACACGCGCCGGGCAGTGGCGTCGTCCATGCCGAGCGCTTCGGCCATCTCGCACTGGCCGCGCGCTCCGGCCATCACCGCGCCTAGCGCCCTCATCAGGTTCGCGTCGCCGATGGCGGTCGCCATGCCCCAGAGATGCTCCTCGGTCAGCCGGACGAGATCGCGGATCTCTACCGTGCGCACTGGATCGGCACCAGGGTGATGCTGGATCTCGCCGATCTCCTGCTCCACGTCTGCGCGCTCGCCCTCGTGGTCTGCATCGAGCGCATCGATCCGGACCTCGTGGCGCGCGCGTTCCCGCATTCGGCGCACCCGATCACGCGCCGTGTCGCACACGTGCTTGAGGAGCGTGCATCGCTTGTCCTCGTGCCGCCAGCGTAGTCGGCCCTCGAACGTGTCGAGCAGGATCTGCTGGACGATGTCGGTACCGTCCTCGATCACGGGGATCTGGCGCGAGCGCAGCTTGGCCAGCTCGAACTCGGCGACGCTCGATGCCTTCTCGTGGAGTTGCTCTGTCAGCGCCAACCGCATTGCGGCGCGCATCGCCGGCAGCTCATCGGTGTACAGCGGGAGTACCGTCGCGCCCCGTGATTCATCCGGCTCGCCGGCTTCCGGTGCCGCGGCAGGTTCCCGGTGTGCGGGCTCCCCGGACGGGGAGCGTGGCGTCGCGAGTCCATCGACGGACTCCTTCATCGGGCACCTCCGAGACCACCGCGTTCCCTCGCGACGTCGAGGAGCTGCCAGATCGTCGTTCGTACTTCGTTCATCCGTACCTCCACAGGTGAGAGTCAGGCAGAGTCAAAATGATCTGCTCTGTCGCAACGCGGCTCTTCTCGGCCGCCCCCTCCTGCGGTTTCCCGCCGTGCCATCAGTTGCCAGCTCGTGCCAAACGGGCCCCGCACCTACGGCGCGAGCGCGTGAACAGCCGCGAGCAACGAGTCCGCGTCGGAACATTCGACGATCGACACGTCGGGCGTGCCCGGCCCGAACGCGGTCGTGATATCGCGTATCGCTCCGCACCGGTCGTCGATCACGATGGCTGTGGGCGTCGCTTGGCGAGCCACCGCGGCCAATGCGTCTGCCGAATCGACCGCGATCGCCGGTATTCCACGCGTCCTGAGGTGTGCCTTCGCGCGAGAGACAAGCGCCGCATCAGTTGTGACTAGGACGAAGAAGCGCCGGCCTTTGCCAGCCGAGGGCGGGCGAACCTCGCGCGCGAGCGATGCCTGGCGGATCGTCGAGGTTGCGGAGCTCGGCGAGTCCTTGGCTGCGACCCGCGCTCGCATGGTCTGGATCGCGTCTCGAAGCTCGTCATCCGTCATCGCGCGCGCGGTGCTCTTGGCAAGTCTTGGCTCGCCGGCCGCGAGATACAAACGACTGAGCAACGTTACCAAGCCCTCGTGATCGAGCGCGTGAAGCGACTCGTCGCGATCACTCATCGTCGCGATCGTCGTCGGAGCCCGCTCCAGGAGGTGCGGGCAGCTCGTTCTGGTTCGTGACGGCCTCGGCGTCGACCTTTCCATCGTCTGCGATCGATCGCACTTGGACGCCGTGAGCGCGCAACCAGTCATGGAGAGTCGACTTGCTCATGCCGAGCGCGTCCGCGGTCTGCCGCACCCGCTTGTGAATGAGCAGCGCGCGCAGGATGCGAACGGCCTCGTTGCGTATCTCGTCGAAGTTGCCCGGCCACACTGCCTCCCCGAGCCCCGTCATGCTCTCCGGTCCCAGCTCGGCCAGGCGCGGCGGATCCGAGACGCCGTCGGCATGGAATGCCTGCAGGATGAGCGCATCGAGCAAACGGGGCACGTCCCCACCACGTGCACCAAGTGGGGGCAACGTGATCCGGCTCAGGAGATCCACGGTTTCATCGTCGAGGAGCTTGGCGGCGTGCTCCTTGGTCGGTGCGGCGATGATCGGACGTATCGGATGCAGGTCGCCGCGCAGGAGATGGTTGACGAAGTAGGCCGGCAGCTTGTGCCTGTCGGGATCGGCCTTGCTGAGATCGAGATAGAGCGTTCCCCGCGCGGCGCGCTTGAGGAGATCGGTTTGCTCGTCGCGGGTGAGATCGAGGCAGAGCCCGCGACGTTCGGCCGGTACGTCGGCGCCTGTGGAGGCGAATCGCAGCGGCACGGGAAGGAATGGGCCGCGCCGCATCGGGGACCGCCGGTGCATCTCCTCGGCGAGTCGCCGTTGGTCGCAGCCCTCGGGTCCGACGAGCAACGTTGGCCCGTTCTTGGCCGCAACCATGAGCGCGTCGTCCACCGGTCCGTGAGCGCGCAGGCCGATTGCCCAATGCAGGCTCTTGCGCAGGAGCACGAGCGCTTCGTCGAGGGCGATAAGCGTGATCTTGCGCGTTACCTGGAACGTCTCGCCAGCGCCGACCTCGAAATCCGAGTCGCGCTCGCCGCGGCGAAAGGTGCCGTTCGTCGAGTTCTGATCGATGACCGTGATCTTGTTTCCCTTGCGATAGATGACGGCATGCACACGCGAGACGCCGTCATGGTCGAGCGTCAGGTCCACTGCCGGCTCGAGGTCGCGGCCCAGTGTGTGGCTCGCCTTCTCGCCCGAGAGCTTCAGCTCGCGCGCTTGGCCGACCACGCGCAGCATGGTGATCGGCCGAGCCGGCGCCGCGTCCTCGGCGTCTTCGTCCACGGGTGTCATGCCCCCGAGCTCCGGCGGGCTGACCTCGTCGCCGTTCGTGTCGAGGCCCATGAAATCCACGGTACGCCATCGCGCCGGCAGTTGGGCGCCTGTCCGGGCTCGAGCGCAGAAGGCGGCACGCGGCCGGACAACCGGGATCGCCGCGGACCGCGTCCCGTAGATCTGACCAAAATGAGCAAGCCCGTGTCCGCCGAGCCGACCGAGATCGATCTCCTTCAGCCCACGTCGGGCGACGCGATCCAGCGCCGTCTCCGTCGCGCCTCGGTTCTCATCACGCAGGCGCACGCGTACGGTGCTCACGGCTCCCAAGCGTTGCCCACGCTGAGGAGCGCCCGCACTCACCTCGCGGGCACGATCGAGCGCCTTGACGAGCTGATCGCGCAGGCCGAGGGGAGGGCCGAGGAGGCGTCGGTTCCGACCGCGTTCGATGAGCAGTTGACCACGGCCGGGCGAATCGCGAGGATCGACAAGATCGCATGAGCCGTCCGTTCGAAGTCCTCTTCGTCCTCGCGATGGTGCCGGCCATTGCCCACGCCGAACCTCCCACGTGCGAACAGGAGTCTCAGGCGGTCAACGTCGACGAGCAGACGAACGGGCGAGATCCGGCGATGGGCTCGCCGTCGAGCCGTCGCGCAAAGAAGCACATGAGCGACGGGAACGCTCACCACCGCGAGGGTCTCAAGCTCTCGCGCATCGTGGGACAGGATGACGCTGCCGCAACCGAGTTTCGCGCGGCCGTCAAAGAATACGAGGCGGGCGCATTGCTCGATCCAGCAGGGCGCTTGCTTTACAACCTGGCTCAGAGCTACCGCGCGCTGGGCGACTACGAGCACGCGATCGGTCAGTACCGGCGGATCCTCGATGGCCTCCGACCTCGAGAGCCCGTGCGCAAGCTCGTCGAGTGTCACATCGCGAACATGGTCGCCGAGCAGGAACGTGCCGCGCGCTTGGCGCCGCCGCGCGACGCGGTGCCGACGGAGCCCGATCCTTCGAGTGACGGAGCTCCACCGCCGTCACGGGCATCGACGCCGAGTGCGCCGGAGCCCGTGCCGACGCCCGCGCTCGATCTTCAGCTCGACGCGCGCGACGCACCATCGCCGTGGTACGCCGACAGCCTCGGTTGGGGTATGACGACGACTGGCGTCGTGTCGACGGGCCTTGGAACGTACTTTCTTTTCGAGGCGCGGAGCTTCGAGGAGGACGCGGACCGCGAGGATCGCGACGATGTGCGTCTAGACCTGCGCGCGAAGGCCGAGTCGCGTCGGACGTGGGGAACCGTCGCGACTGTCGCTGGTGGCGTGCTCGTCGTCGCGGGCATCGTCAAGCTGGCAATCGCCCCGGAAGATCGCGCGCGCGCGTCGAGCGCGACGCTCGCGATTACGCCCGGTGGGCTCGTGTTGGAGGGCGCGTTCTAGTGTCGACGAGGCAGCCCACGCCGCCGACCGCCGCTGCCGGCGCGAGGAAAGACAAGACGCCGATCATTCCGCCCGAGGAACAACCGCCACCGCCGCTCGAGCCGGGCGATCGGGTCGGCAACTACACCATCGTCACCAAGATCGGCGACGGTGGGATGGGGAGTGTCTACAAGGCGAAGCAGATCCACACGGGCGCGTTCGCCGCGGTGAAGGTGTTGCACGCGAAGTACGCGCGACATGAACAGATCACCAAGCGCCTGAAGGACGAGGCTCGCGCCGCCAGCTCGCTTCAGCATCCCAACATCGTGACGGTCCACGACGTCGGTCAGCGTGAAACCGGCGAGTGGTACCTCATCCTGCAATACCTCGACGGAAGCCCGCTCACGAAGACGATCGCCTCGTGGGGCGGTCCGATGGATCTCGAGACGATGATGCGGATCGCGGCGCAGGTCGCGAGCGGGGTCGCGAAGGCGCACAAGGCCGGCATCATCCATCGCGATCTCAAGCCGGAGAACCTGTTCCTCACACAGCGCGACAACAACGAACGGCACGTCACGATCCTCGACTTCGGGGTCGCTCGCGTGCCGAGCGCGGACGGCAAGGAGGGCGACACGCAGACCGGCGTGATCCTCGGAACGCCCACGTACATGGCGCCCGAGCAGTTGCGCGGTCACAAGGTCGACCACCGGATCGATATCTATGCGCTCGGCGTCATCCTTTGGGAGACGAGTACGGGGCGACGGCTTTGGGAGGGCTCGAAGGGACCCGCCGACATCGGCGTGATGCAGGCGTCGAACGCTCGCCCTCTGAACCCGTGCGCGATCATTCCGGCGCTTCCTGCGGCGTGGGGCGCAGCGATCGAGCGGGCGCTGGCGATCAAGCCCGAGGATCGTTTCCCGACGATGGGAGACTTCGTCCGCGCGCTCGCGCACGCGATGCCACCGACGCCCTGGAGCCCCAACGGGGTCGCGATTCTCACGGAGCACGCGAAGGAGCTCGCGAAGGTCGACGCGGACGCGTTGACCGCGGGACGTGCGACGAATCGCGCGAGCGAGCCGACCGTGCGTGTCGTCGCCGACGCGGCGCCGTCCTCGTTCCCCGACATCGCGCTGACGCCCGCGCCCGCGGTGAACCCCAACGCCGTGTCGCGTAGCGCGGTCACTGCGCTCGACGCGCCACCGATGTCCCCGCCCGTCGCGCTGGCGAGCCCGCAGGAACCTACGACGTTCGGGGGCGCAACCGGCCAGCGGACGCCGATGCCGTCGACCTCGTCGCGGCGCCGCATCGTAATGATCGGCGCGGGTGCGACCGTCGGCGTCGTGATCGCGGCGATCATCGCGGCCAACAGCGAGGACGACTCCGAGCGCGGTCCCTCCGTGGATCCGTCGCCTGTGAGCGCGGTCAGCACGAGCACGTCCGCGCTCGCGATCATCACGGAGCCGGACGGCGCAGCCGTCACGATCGATGGCACCGCGCGCGGCCATACACCGCTCAACATCGTCGCGACCGTCGGCCACGAGATCGAGATCCGCGCCGAGCTGGCGAACCACGCGCAAGCGGTCGAGCGCGTCCGCGTCGGTGCAACGCCGTCGACGTTGCGGCTCTCGCTCGTTCCGCTCGCCGATGCTGCGGTCGCGGCGCCGATCGACGCGCCCGCGGCGGTTGATGCGGCGCCGGCACCCCGAGGCCCGACCTCAGGTCGCCGCCGCACGGCCAAGCCTCCCGCAAATGGTTCGGGGCCCTGGAATCCTGACGATGTAGTCGATCCGTAGGCTGTCCGGCCGAAACCGTGTCGTCTGCCGGTTGACCGGACATCGGGGGACCGGCCCGGCGTGCGTGCGTAGATGAGGTCAGGATGACCAACGCCGCCGAGCCCACGGAAGCTCACCCGGCCGGGGTGAGCGACGACCTCTTGGCCCCGCGCCGTCGATCGGCGACCCTGCGTGGATCGACCGAGCCATGACGTACGACCGAGGTTACCGCTCCGGCCAAGGCGCCGCAGACGCCGCGCAGGAGCCTGTCGGGAAGCCTGGGGCTCGCACGCGGACCGAGGGTCTCCTGGTGCAACGTAAGCCTCAAGAGCGCGCTTCGAGCCGGCAGCCGTTTGGTCCCGTAGACGCCGCAGAGTCCGTATCGAAAGGCGATCCTCAATCGGATCCGTACGGACTTCATCTCATCGGCTCGCCGGTGATGGCGGCCCCCGTACAGTTGCAGCCCGCGAAGCCACAGGGCGGTCCAACAGGGCCCGTCCTGACGGTTCACATCTTTCTGCGGTCCGGCGCCACGGTCCGGTGGCAGGGAACCAGCGACCTGACCGGCATCGACAAGGCGCGGTACTTCGCGGCGAACGTGAGCGACGACGATGCGCCCGAGTGGCGGTGGAACAATTCGTTCGGCGAGGACCTCGAGCTCTACAAGGACCGCAATGACCGTACGCCGACCACGGTTGGATCGATCCTCGCGCGTGAGGACGTAACCGGGATAGTGATCGACGTAGGCATCGTCGATGATCCCATCCCAGCGGGAAAGGATCTCGTCCAGCTTGTCGGTGGTCCGCGAGCGAAGAAGAAGCGTGGACCAATCACACTGAGCGACGTCCCACTCGGCGATGTCGATGCGAAGCACGGAGGCGACGCTGCGGCAAACGACGGCGCAGGCGCGTACGTCGACAGCAACGGTAGGCGCGGAGGGAAAGCCGGGGGACAAGACGGTGCTACCGGTTCGACGCATCGCGACGGCTCGCAAGGAACCGGCGCGTCGAAGACCGGTAATGACGCATCGACCGGCGTCGATCCCGATGCCTTGCTGAGCGGCGACAGCCAGAGTACTCGGCGCGGTGTGAATCCCTCGCGCAAGTCGCCCACGGGAAGAAAGGACGGCTCGCGACGCGGAGCATCTGGCAACACGCATAGCTCCGGGCGATCGAATGGTCGTACGGACGGCGTCTCCGGCAACGAGTCCAGCCTGACGCACAACGCGAACGCCGAGCTGGCTCCGGGCGCCGCGGGGAACATCCCCGACGATGGTGGCCGCGTCGGCGGTATGGCGGGTGGCGAGTCCGACGGACGGGAGGGCGGACTGCCGGACGGCATGGGTTGGTACGAGGTGATCAAGATCAACGGCACGGCGGGGCTCGCCGTCGCCGTGGCGATGGTGATCAGCGACGCCGACATCGACGGCGCGATCGAGAACGTCGCGAAGAAGGGCGCGAAACGAGTCGGCAAGAAGCTCAGCAAGGCCGTTGGCAAAGCTGCAGCTCGAGAAGAAGTCGACGCGCTCGTCGCCAAGGGCGTGGAGCAGCTCGAGAAGGAAATGCGTGCGCATCCGAAGTGGAGCCAGCTCGATTCGGCAAGACAGAACGACATGCTCGCTCGCATGCGGTTCGACGTGGAAGACCAAGTTCGACGTCGAATGGATAAGCGCATCAAAGAGAAGCTTGCGCAGTATGACGAGGCGATCGACGACGCGCAGGAAGTCGCAGCTAGGGACGGTGACGACTTCTTTCGCGAGATGAGCGAACAGTTGAACACCGAACGGTCGACGTACAAGCGAGCGCGGGAGGCGGTCGGCGATCTGGAGCCGCCACAAGGCTCAGCGACGTTCCGGACCTTCGACGACGCACATGGGCCGCCTCGTGGGGTCGAGCCCGCCGCTACCGATGCGTGGAGACGCGCCAGCTCCTACTGGAACGACACGGCCATGTTCGACGGCATGAAGGTGTATCGTCGAGACGACCTCTTCGATCCCGCGATGATCGTGGATGGTGAGACCAACCTGCAACGAATGCAGCGCGGCGTCGCGCCGTGGGGTTCAGACCATAGGCCGCTCGAGATCCATCACCTCAACCAAGCCAACGAAGGTCCCGTGGTCGAGATCCTCGCGGATTTTCATGACGCGCACTCGAAGACGATCCATATCAACGGCAATACGATCCCGAGTGGAATCGATCGCCCAGGCTTCAATTCATGGAAGCGCCGCTATTGGCAGCAGCGCGCAACTGAGCTTGCGCGGGCCCGTGGCGTGCCGCCGAGAGGTGACATGTGAGTGAAACGCCGAGGGCACTCGAAGACTACCGCGAGGCGATTCAGCTCTTGCGACGCCTCGCTGACGTTCATTGGGGCACGCCCGCACCGGACGAGACGATCAAACAAGCGGAGGCGGCGCTTGGCGTCGCTTTTCCCGCGTCGCTCCGCGCATTCATCGCGGAAGTCGGGAGCTGTCAGATCGCGCATCGCGAGATCCTGGGCATCCGTGGCGATGCGTTCTCGACAGAGTACGCCGCCAACGTGGTCGGCGCCTCGCTGCTCGAACGTTCTTGGGGCCTGAGCCCGTCTCGCATCGTGGTTGAAAACCCAGGCGACGGGACGCGAATCGTGGTGGACGTCGCCCGCGCGGGACGCGTCTGGAAATGGGTCCGCCGGGATACCGCCGACCACGATACGACGTGGGACTTCGATAGCTTCGGCGCCATGCTCCTCCAGGCGGCGCTCGATCAGGCGGAAGAGGAAGGCGTCGCATATGAAGCGGGCGTGCGATGAGTCTCGCCAACGGCGCGCAACGCTTGGCATGAGGCTAGGGATGGGGGAGGATTCGGTGCTGGAAGGGTTCGTGCGGGTTATCTCAACCATCTTGGTCACGTCTACGGCTGCCGCCGCTCTGACCGGCTGCCCGCAGGACGGCCCCGACTTCATCGAGTGCATCGATGACTCGAGCTGCCGGCTCGCAGCCGACGGCATGTGCGAGGTGAACGAGGAGACCGGCAACCAGTTCTGCACGTACCCCGACACCGCCTGCGAAAGCGGGCGCCGATGGTCTGACGTGGACGTGGAAGCGAGCATCAGCGGAACGTGCCTGCCGCCGCTGCCCGTCTGCCAGCCGCTCGTAGCGTTCGTGCGTTCCGACGGTCTGTACGTCATGCCGACGAACGGGGCGACCCTCCAGAGCGTTGCGTCAGGCGGGATGGAAACCGCGCCGGTTTGGTCGCCCGATGGTAGGCGCGTGATGTTCGAGCGCGTCGTCGACGGAGCGAAGGACATCTTCGTCATGAACGCCGACGGGACCGGCGTTGCGAACGTAACCACGGCTCCGGGCGATGACTACTACGGCGTCTGGTCGCCCGACGGAACGCGCATCGCCTTCGCGACCGAGCGCAACTACACAGACGGGCAGACCGACGTCTTCGTGATCGAAGCCGACGGACGAAATCCGAGGATGATCGACGTCAAGGCGACGCGGCCCACCTGGTCGCCGGACAGCACGCGGGTTGCGTACGGAAGCTACAAGGCTGGTCGCTTTCAGATCTACGTTGCGAACGCTGACGGCACGAACGCGACCAACATCACGAACAGCACCTACGCCGACAACGATCCGATTTGGTCGCCCGATGGCTCCATGATCGCGTTTCACGGTTTGCGAGGTGGCTTCGGGACGTCCATCTACGTGATGAATGCTGACGGCTCGGGCCAACGGAGTCTTGTGCCATCGCTGCAAGCGAACACGCGCCCGGTCTGGTCCCCGGACGGCGAACGGATCGCGTTCAACGGCGCACCGACGATCGACGACGAAGCAGACGTTTACCTCGTTGCTGCGGATGGCTCGGGTCTCGTCAACCTAACCGCGGGCATTGCCGCGGAGGATCGTGATCCATCGTGGTCCCCTGACGGAACGCAGCTCGCGATCATCAGCGTGAGCCATCAGCGACGCCGGGG
>DDTA01000129.1 GCA_002344285.1 Myxococcales bacterium UBA2376 | reverse complement strand
TGCGGTTCGCACAGCGCTTACGATCTTCCACGCGGCTTCCGGCCACGACAGGCTCCATCCGTAGCGCGGGCAACCCAGACGTCCGTATCAACCATGATGGGACATCAGATCGCGGATCGGAGTGTTGTCCGTGCTCGAGACACGTCACGTCGATCGCCACGGCCAACGGCTCCAGCCAACCTTGCGCGAACGCGCTCATCGCATCGAGCTGTTCGCGGAGGATCGACTCATCGGATTCACCATCGGGTTCGTCGCGCCACAGGCGAACGGTCATGCAGGCGCCTCCGACCGTCGTGGTGGTCACTCTCATGTCATCAATCAGGTGCGAGGTACCATCCCGTACCACGAGCGAGCACCCGCTCGATGGCCATGTCGACCTGCTCGCGACCGGGGCCGTCGAGCCAGAGTCCCCAGATCACGTCGAAACGGAGCTCGCTGTCGACCAGGTCGAACCAGAATGGTGGGCCAGTCACTGCCTCGGTGCGCTCGCCCGAAACCCAGTCGAAACCATCTCGTCGTTCGGTCGGTATCTCCACGATGGGCACGGACTTGTCCTCGATCACGAGTCGCGTCACTCCGACGAGCGGCACTTTGACTCGAACTGCGGTCCATCTGACCGATTCCAGGCCGGTGGTGGTCGTGTCGCGGCATCGCTGATCGAGCGCACGCCTGACGAGCTCACCAATCGCGTCGTGGTCGAACGATTCACACGTTTCGACGCGGCTGCCGACTCGGGTGGGTTCCATCCAGACGCCCTCTACTCCAGAGATGTGCATGAACCACGCGGGGACAGGCGGCGGAGCGACGCCATACGACGAGTTGCCCTGCTCCGGATCGCAGCATACGACCTCGACCGCAACCGCTAGCGGTTCGAACCAACCCTGGGCGAAGGTCTGCATCGCTTCGAGCTGCTCTCGCCGAACGGACTCTTCCGACTCGGCCTCCGGTTCGTC
This sequence comes from Myxococcales bacterium UBA2376, assembly GCA_002344285.1. Lineage (GTDB taxonomy): Bacteria > Myxococcota_A > Polyangia > Haliangiales > Haliangiaceae > UBA2376. The sequence continues at coordinate 14,606 of DDTA01000129.1, read as the reverse complement.
CCGCCACAGCCTGACCGTCAACAGCGGGCTGGCGCCACCGGTAAGGGTGCTCAGCTTCATGATCTCACCTTGTTCGCTTCCAGCTGGTCCGAGTAGGGCTGCTGGTCACGCTTGCGTTGCTCCTCGTGGATCGGCTGAACGTGTCTCGCGCCGGTTACGACCAACCGATCCTCGCCAGATCATGCAGCCAGACGGAAAGATCGGGTCCCGGTCCGCTGTCGTCCCACCATATGTTCCAACCGACCTCGATCGTCAATGCGAGCGCGGCCGGCATGACGTCGAAGCTGATGCCCACCGGGGGGCGGTCGGCGAGCGCTCGCTGAGCGATCGCCCACGCGCCCTGGTCGTCGTGCGTAACCGTAGCCTCGAGCTCGCCGCCGTCCTCGAGCAGGATGAGTGAGTCACCTCGACGAACGCCCAGCTCGGTGGGAACACGAGCGGCGCACACCGGGATCCCGAACTCGTTCCAGTAAGCTCGACCGTCTTCGCTCGCGGAACGAAGCACATCGCTGAACCAGTCATCGATGACGGATGGACTCAGCTCGTCATGGACCCTCTCCTCCGCGTCACCCGACCTTCGCACGATCTCGAATGTGGATGCCGAACTGCTGCACAAGCGCCACGCTCGTCGTCGAACGGTCTCCCGACGACCCAAGTCTGGTCCGGCCAGCGTGACCGTCTTCAGCTCGCAGACGAGTGGCCGCACGATGCACGATCGAAGCGCGAGCGCCTGGACCACGGCGCGCGCATCCGCGGCGGGGTCGCCCTCCAGTCCGAACTCCTCGGTTCGACCACCGAGCATGAGACGCACGATCGGCCCTGGATATCGGAACACCGCTGGACTTCGCTCGATCATCGGATCCTGCTCCAGACGTTGCTCGCATCGCGCACGAACTCGGCCAAGACGACATGGCCAGCATCGACGATGCGGACACGGTTTAGACGCGACACTCCCGCGTAGACGCTACCCGAGTTCAAACCCTCTTCTAGGAACTGTTGAAAGATGTTTCCAGGACTCGGCTTGCCCTGATAGCGCGACGCCGGACGGGTTACGTTCCCGTGAGGAATATGTTGCTGCGCTTGGAAGTTGCCCATGCCATCGAAGACGGCGCTGTTTCTCGCTGGGGTGAAGGATGGAAACGAACCTGGTGTACCAGGAATCGCGACGGCTGATGGTCCCGTGACTTCCCCCCTGAACATCGAGACCTGAATCACCGCGTCCAGTTCTCCCGGAATCGGGACAATGGTCCCGGTGGGACCAGTCGGAATGTCGACCGCGTTGACGGCACGGTGCTCGGCTTTCTCAGCGGCGTGCCTCAATCCACGCGTCAGCTGACTGTGCCACCTCAACGGTTCATCGAGACTCGTTGTCTCCACACTGCGCGTGACGGCGCTGCCGGCGGCCGGAGTCACCGAGATGTCGAATGATGGCGCCCGCCGAGTCGACGACCCTGCTCGAAAGATCGGGGTGGCATCGTTCGCGACCCGGATCACGGCCCCGGGGTTGTCCGTGGCGAGCGCGAGTGCCTCGCGAAGTTCCACGAGCGCGCTGTCCCAGTTGTGATTGCTCGAGGCCGCGAGCTCGAAACGAACCCACACGTCGACTCCGACTATCTGTGGATGAGTAACGCACTGATGCACAGTGCGCAGCCCGGTCATGCTGATGCCGCCGCGCACGTGCATGATCTCCACAAGGTGCCTTCTCGTGATCACCCTTTCGATCGCAACGAGCTCACCGCTGGTGAAGGCAGCGGCGAGTTCGTTCAGTCGAGGACCGCCAACACCGGCCGTTGATAGCTCAGCCGAGAGATCAGCCGCTAGTGAACCCGTCGTCGGGCCGTTCACGTCCGCCTTCGCTGGCACCAGCTCCCAGCCCGAGGCACCCTTCCTGACTTGCACATCCGAGAGGTCGGCGTCGTCGGCGCCGCGGCGGAGCAGCTGGAACTCCTGCCCCTCGGGTCCGCCGCCCGGCCAGCGCCGGTAGAAGTAGTCGTCGCTCGGCGGCCTGGGATAGCCGGCGGCGATGGCTTCCTCGGTCACCGCAGAGATGTCGCGGACCTCGATGAGGCCACGTGCATCACCGATGTGTCCGGTGCGCCGGACGTCGGCGAGCACGTCGCGCCAGTGGGCGAGTTCGCCCTCCATGAGCTGGATCTCGTCCTCGATGCGTGCCGCCGCGGCCGCGCCGTCGGCGCCGCCGCGCGCGAGCTGTGCGGCGAGCTCGGTCATGCGGGTGCGAATGAAGCCTTCGTACTTGTGGACCTCCTCGAACGCCTCGTGGCCCTGGCTGAAGGGGGCGTGCGGATTGCGGGGCGAACGGGGAGGACGACCTCTGCCGACGAGTCCGCGCAGCTCATCCCAGGTCGCGCGGATCCGTCCGACGAGACCGTCGTAGCGGCCGAGGCGCTGGATGGTCTCGGCATGCGCGAGCACGTCGGCGACGCGCGCGGTGGGCCCCACCACGACCTCCTCGACCACGACGCGGCCCGACGCCATCGTGGGCTGGACCGCCACCGCGCCGCCGCTTCCGCCTCGTGTCACGCGCGCGACGCCGAGCTGCCGCGCCAGCTCCGGGAGCATCTCGTCGGTGACCTCCGCCGCCGATTCGAGCGCGACGGTCGACGCGGCGGCCGCCCGCGTCGCGCCGGCCCCGCGTGCGACGTTGCGGACCAGCGCATCGATCTCCGCGTCGGTCATGCCCGCGTCTCGTGCGACCTCGCGGAGTCGCTCGATCCGATGCGCGACGGCGGGACGCGCGAGGTCGCCCGACGCCGCGGACGCTGCGGCGCGAAGGTCACGCACGGCGGCGACACCTTCGCGGGCACGCGCCATGGCCTGGGCCATGTCGGAGCCAGAGCGAACGACGGCGCCGACGCCCGCCACGGGACCGGCGAAGCCGAGGAACCCGAAGATGAGTGGGCCCGCCGATGGCTCCTCCTGCAAGAGCGAATCGACCGAGCTCGTATCGGTGTTCGCCGCGGCCCGGTAGACGCCGCGCTCCTCGAAGTCCTTGCCCAGCAGGTAGAGATCCGCCGCGAGCAGCGTCAGCTCGCCTGCCGCGACGACGCCCGCCGCAGGAATGGATGCACCGCCCGTCGGAACCGCGAGCAACAGCCCGAGCCCGAACGAGATCGCCGCGACGAGGCCCTGGGTCCAGCCGCGCGAGCTGTCCGCTCGAGCGACACGCTCGTTCACGGCGCCGTCCAGCATGGAGCCCGGCGCGACGCGCATCTCCTGGCGAGTCAACGCGACGACCTTGGGGACGCCGAAGATCGAGAGGACGCCTTCGCCGATGTTGCTCCGGGTCTCGTCGATATCCGACAGCTTCTGGTTGAGCTCCCAGCCGACGAACTTGCCGAGCTGCTCCGGGGTGTGCTTGCCGACGTCGAGGGCCCCTGGCACCGACCCACTCGGCATCACCCGCGCCTGCTGCGTGGTTCCCTCGAGGAACGGGCGCAGCATCGGATGCTTCGCCAGCGCGAGCTCGCGCGTGGCCTCGAACACGCGCCTCGCGTCATCCGCCTTCTCGTCGCCCGAGCCATCACGCGGCCGGGCGCGATCGGCCTGCATCCACGCGGCGTGTGCAGCCTGGATGCGCTTGCCGTGCTCGACCGCATCACGGAGCTCGACCGCATCGCCGCCCGCCTTCAGTCCCTGCCCGGCATATCCACCCCCGGCCTGGGTCTCGGCGAGCTGGTATCGCTCGAGCTCGCCGCGCACCCGCGCTTCGCTCTCGGCGAGCAAGCCGTAGGTGATGGCGCGGCCGGCTTCCTCGAACCTCTCGAGGAACGAGGACGTCTCGTCGCGCCGCGCGGCGATCTCCTCGCGGAGCCATGGAACCGCGACGCGCTTCCCCAGCGCTTCGTTGACCATGCCCCCGAGGACGCCCTCACCCTCGTCGGCGAGCTCGCGCTCCAGCTCGGCCACGGCGAGATCCGCACCCACGAGCCCGCGCCTGGCGATCAGCGCGTCGATCCGACGCTGGATGAGCGCGCGCGACGCCGCGTCGGCGCCCGAGCCCAGCTTCGCGTCCTCCACCGTCAAGGCGCCCGGGTCATCGGACGGCACCACTGGCTTTCCGTCGACCTGGCGCTGGCTCCCCTGCCACTCGAGCTCCTGCAGCGCGGAGCGGAGCGCGCGAACGTCGCGCTCGTCGCCCGGCGACTTCCCGCCGAGCGCGTAGGCGCCGAGCTGATCGCGGATCGCGTCGGCCTGCTCGACCAGCTGCGCGTTGCTCATGCTGCCGGCGGCAACGCGCGGATCGCTGCCGCGGATCGATGCGACCAGGTCCGCCCCCTCGGCCTCTGCCACGCGTACCAGGACCGGCAGCTCGGTCGTCGCGATCACGAGCCCGTCGTGGACGACCTCGATGCCGACCTGCCACTGCCCGGGCTCGGTGAGCTCCACCGACCAAGGCGAGCACGAAGGATCTCCGGGCCCCCAGCTCACTGTTCCGTTCTGCACGGCGGCACCGGTGCGATCGACGAGGCGCCAGTCCAACCGAGGGCCGATCTCGCCGTCAGGCGGTGCCGCGCCAGATCGAACGAACACGTCGACCGACCGAGACCCGCTCCAGTGGCCATCGACCGACACCACGCGCTCGCTGGTTCCAAAGCGCTCGCGCCCGAGCGTGGCGGCGAACGCGGCCGTATCCGGGTCCACCATCTCTGGAGCAGGCGCCGAATCGCCACGCAGCACCGCGAGCAGCTGTCGACGCAGCGCCGGAGAGAGCTCGCCTGCGAGTAGCTGTCCGAGCTCGTCCGCGGGATCCGCGAGCCGCCGCAGGAGCAGGTCGCGCTCGAGCTCCGGGATCGCCGCGAAGAGGCGCAGCAACGCCGTCTTTCTCGTCGCCAGTCTCTGCCGCTCGGACGCACCGATGCGTTCCTGCAACAAGGCGCGAATCCGAGGCTCGGCCGAGACCTGTTGATCGGAAGACGGCGGCGCCGAGGCAGTCGGGCCTCTCCCCGTCGTGCCGCCCACGCTTGAGGAATCGAGCAGGTGCAGCCCGAACGGATCGTCGTGCTGCGAGGCACCAGCCCACGGCGACGCACCATCGCCGGCGGGCGCGGGCGAATGCCTCGACGTCCGACCGGCGGGCAACGAACCGGTCCGTGTCCGCTTGCCCGGGACGCCGACACCATCCGCACCGGGCGCACCATGCTCGCCCGGTCCCTCGCGGTGACGCCTCATGAAGCCCCCATGCTACGTCGCGGATCGATCGTGTTACGCGCGACAGCGCGTATCGAACAGCGGCCGATCGTCACGATCACGGCTCCCTTATCGCCACCGCCGCCCGAAGTTGCTTCTCTTCTCCTCAAATCCGAAAAGTGGCCTGGATTCGCGGGGTTCCGCCGCGCCCGGCCCTGCGTTCGCGGTCAGTGCAGGCGGGACGAGTCGAAGGGGACGTCGAGCTCGCGGGCGAGCTGATCGGCGACCTCGCGGACGACCGCGGTGCGGCCGTGCGCGAGCAGCTGCTGGCGCTGCTCGGGGGTGAGGTTGCGGACGGCGTCGCGCGCGTCGGAGCGCCCCTCCGCCGCGAGGCGGGCGGCGCCGCGGACGTGCTCGGCGCCGTGCACGTGCTGGCCGAAGGTGTGGAAGAGGGTGTCGCCGAACTGCACCGCGTACTCGTGGATGTACCAGGTGGCGAGGCCCTGCCGCCGCCCCTCCTCGGCGGCGCGCGCCATCGACCACATCACGCCGCCGACGAACACGAGGCCGGCGAGCGCCGCGCCGACGCCGACCGCGACGGGCACAGCCGCGCCGGTGGTGACGCCGGCCGCCGCGAGCTCGCCACCCGTCACCGCGCCAGCGGCGGCCTCGCCGCCGAGCGTCGCGAAGTACGGCCCGAAGCGGGCGGAGAGCGCGCGCCAGATGGCCGCCCAGTTCGGGTGCCATCGCACCTCGATCTCGAGCGACGCGTGGGCGCGCGCCTCGAGGCCGATGGCGGCGAGCACACGCGGGCTCAGCTCCACCGTGCACGTCGCCGACGGTGACATCAGGCTCATCGGCGGATGACCGCTCGCGCCGGGGTCGTAGTGGACGACGTCGATCCCGAACTGGAACGTCAGCGGGCCGACCTGGGCCTCGGGCGAGATCATGCCGGCGCTGAAGTGCAGGCCCTCGTGATCGTGCGAGATCTCGAAGTGATCGGCGAAGCCCGCCAGGTCGTGATCGATCATCCGGCGCAGCACGCCTTCGCCCTCGACCGACAGGGATTGCTCGCCCCCACCACTGTCCGTGCCCTCGACGGTGACGCGGCCGGGCGGCGGATGGCCGCCACGCCCTTCGCGCTCCGGCGGACCGACGGTGCCGCCGACGCGCAACGTGGCCTCGCCCTGGATCGGGCCGAACGGCGTGGGCACCGCCGGCGGCGTGAAGTCTTGCTCGTAGCCGTGGCTCACCTCGTACTCGACGTCGGGAAGGCCGTCGCCGGCGGCGCGACCTGCGCCACCGCGCGCGGCCGGTCGCTCGGCCTCGCGCGCGCCGCGACCGCTCGAGGGCGCCGCGCGGTCGCCGCCGGCGCCCGCGTCCGGGTGCTGCAGGCGCTCCGCGCACTCGCCGCACAGCGCGCGCGCATCCGCCACGGGCACCCGCAGCCGGTACTGCTCACCGCGATGCGTGAATTCGACGTCGACGCGCGCGACCGGGCCGACCATCGCGTCGAGCGCGTTCGCGATCGCGGTGCCGATCGCGGCGACCTCCGCCGGCCGCCCACTCGCGACGAGCCGCCGGATCGTCGAGACGGCGGCGCCGTCGGTGGCCTCGACGAGGCGCTGCACCGCGGGGCCGCCGCTCGCGCCCCGGTGCGCCATCGTGTCGAGGAGCGACTCGGCGCTCTCGCCGCGCACGACGCGCTCGGCGACCGCGTCGGCGTGCTGCTCGTACGGATCGCCGGCGCGCCCGACGCCGCCGTCGAGGCGGACGCCGCCGCGCTGCTGCACGACGTGCGCGGCCTCGTGCGCCGCCTGTCGCAGATCGGGCGTCGCCGCGAACGCGACGTCGTCGCCGGTCGCGTAGGCCTGCGCGCCGATCGCGCCCGCGGCCTGGGCCGCGTCGCCGCCGACGTGGGCGCGCACGCCCGACACGTCGTGGTGCCCGAAGCTGGCCTGGATCTCCTCGCGGTGCGGCAGCTCGGTGCCGGCGCCGGCGACGCCGCGGCTCGCGGCGTCGTGGACCAGCTCGGCGTCCTGCGTGGTGCCCCCGTCGGGGTGCACGGAGCGGCGCGAGCGACCGGACATGGTCGCGGCCGCAGCGCCGCGCGGCGGCTCCTCGCGCGACGAGCGCTCCTCCGTGCGCGCCGGGGTCTCCGCGTCGGGCCCGCGCCGCATGCGATCGAGGAGCGCGGCGCGCCCCATGCGATCCGCCTCGCGCATCCGCCGCGTCTCCGCGTCGCTGCGCGGCGCGCTCATGCCGTGGCTCCCGCGCGAGGCGTCCGCCGCCGCGATGAGACCCCAGTAGCGACGCACGCGCCCGACCGACTCCTCGCGCAGCCGCGTCTGGCCGCGCACCGCCTCGACGAAGGCCTCCTCGCTGGTCGGCCCGCCGCCGCCGGTCATCGTGCGCAGGACCGCGTCGGACGCGGCGAGCTCGGGGAACATGCTCCGGTAGTTGCCGACCATGCGCGAGGCGTAGGACGAGATGCCCTCCTCCTCGCAGCGACGGGGGATGACGTCCTCGAGGAGCGTGCGGTCGACGGCCTCGGCGTGGGGCAGGATGTCGTGGGTCCAGATCCGCGCGTAGGCGTCGCGATGCGCGGCGTCCTCACCGAGGCTGTCGGCGGCCACTCCGCCGACGATCGCGCCGAGCGGCCCGGCGGCGATGGCGCCGACCACCGCCCCGTCGACGGTCGTGTGGCGACGCGCGCCCTCGGCCACCCCGCCGGTGCTGGTCGCGCGGCTGGGCCCGCCACCGGCGGTCGTGCCGCGCGCGGTGACGCGTCCGAGGGCCGGATCGACCGCAGGCCCCGACGCCGCGACGACGCCGGTGCGCTCCGGCGTCGTCATCCACGGCTCCGGCGAGGCCGCGTCGGAGAGCAGCGGGAACGAGGTGTGTGCCTGGATCGCGTTGACGTAGCTGCCGTGGACCACGACGTCGCCGGGAACGAAGCCGTCGCCGGCGTCGTCGACGACGCAGCCGTCGACCCGGTGATGGGTCGCGGTCGGCGCCGCGCCGCCGCTGGCGACGTGCGCGCGCAGGCGCGCGAGCACCTCGTCGGAGATGCCCGGCGCCTGGAAGGTCACGACGCGGACGATGAGGTCCGGATAGTAGGCGGCGGCGATCTGCGCGAGCGCGCCGCCGAGGCTGTGGCCGGTGGCGACGACGCCGTGCCCGCCGAGCCCCTGGATCGCGCGCTGGATCTGGGCGTGGTTCATCGTGAACTGCCCCATGCCAACGCCGGCCGGCGTGGCGTCCTCGGACAGATCCGCGGCGGACTCGGTGCCGCGGAAGGCGATCACGGGCGTGACGTGACGGGGCGCGCGCGGGTTGGCGGGGAACGTCCAGTACTGGAGGTCGCCGGCGCCCTGGTGCCCCTGGATCCGGTCCACGTCGAAGCCGTGGTTCGTGAGCGCCTCGCGATCCTCGGGCCGGAGCGCCGTCGCGTCGTCCATGTACGCGATGCGGTGCGCGAGCTGCTCGAGGGTCAGATCGCTCGACGCCTCCCGGACCGCGGTCGCGCGTTCCTCGGCGGTGAGACGCTGCACCGCGGGGCCGCCGGCCGCGCCCCGGTGCGCCATCGTGTCGAGGAGCGCCTCGGCGCTCTCGCCGCGCACGACGCGATCGGCGACGGCGTCGGCGTGCAACTCGTACGGATCGCCGGCGCGCCCGACGCCGCCGTCGAGGCGGACGCCGCCGCGCTGCTGCACGACGTGCGCGGCCTCGTGCGCCGACTGTCGCAGATCGGGCGCCGCCGCGAACGCGACGTCGTCGCCGGTCGCGTAGGCCTGCGCGCCGATCGCGCCCGCGGCTTGCGCCGTGTCGCCACCGACGTGCGCGCGCACGCCCGACACGTCGTGGTGTCCGAAGCTCGCCTGGATCTGCTCGCGATGGGGCAACTCGGTCCCGGGACCGGCGACGCCCTCGCCGGCGAGCGTGTGCACCGCGAAGGGATCCTCGGCCACGCCGGCGGTCGCGAGGAGCTGCACCGGCGGGGCACCGAGGTAACCGTGCCCCGCGTCCGCGGTCGGCTCCGGCGAGGCTGTGACCGTGCTGTCCGCGCGCAGGCGCGAGGTGAGCGTCACCTTCCCTGGCGAGCGCTGCTCCTCGCGCTCCTCCTCCTCGTTCTCCCGCTGGATGAGCTCCCGCGTCGTGAACATCCAGGCACGGTATCACGCACGGCCCGCGGGCCCCCCCGCGATCGACCCTCGGCCCCGGTGCCGGCCCACGGCACACCACGCCGACGCCCCCAGGCGACACCCATGTCGCCCGCCGAGGATCGATCCCCCTTCTCTCGCCGCCCGACCCCTGTCCGGAAACCGGACTCCTTCACCTTGCACCGGTGAGTGAGGCGTGAGCAAGCCATCACGCGCGACGCACGGTCGAATCGACCGCATCGGTTCAGCTTTTCATCGGCGCTGCATGCGACGTGAGGTCGCGGGTGTGCGCGCGAGTGCGACCGGATCGCACGCTACGAACGGTGCGGATCGCAGAATTCCGGCTAGACTGCAGCCGGATGGTCCTCCGCTTGCTCCTCGTCCTGATGGTGGCGCTCGTCGTCGCGCCAGGGATGAGCACATCCGCGGACGCGGTCGCGGCGGTCGAGCACGACATCGGCGAGACGACGATCGATCTCGACGAAGCGCAGGTGGCGGTCGCTGACGTCGTGCGGGAGCAGAACGACACCGCGGCGCCGCGACGGGTGCCCGGAACCGGCGCGCCGGTGCCTCCCTTTCGTCACGGCGTCTTCCGGCCGCCACGCGCGGCGTTCGACTGAGCTCGTTCTCGTTCGAACGTCCGATCGCAACGCGGAGGTGGCATGACACCTATCGAAGTCCCGTTCTGGGCATGGGCCACCCTGGCCCTCGTCGTCACGGTCTCGGTCTTCATCGACCTGTTCGCGCATCGAGGCGACCATGTCGACTCCAGGAAGCGCGCGCTCGCCTGGACCATCGGCTGGGTCGTCGTCTCGCTCCTGTTCAACGTCTACGTCGCCATCTACTTCGGCCTCGAGGCGGGCGAGCAGTTCCTGGCCGCGTACCTGCTCGAGAAGAGCCTGTCGGTCGACAACCTGTTCGTGTTCCTGCTCATCTTCTCGATGCTGCGCATCCCGCGGACGGAGCAGCGGCGGGTGCTGACGTGGGGCATCGCGGGCGCGATCGTCACGCGCGGCGCCCTCATCTTCGCCGGCGCCGCGGCGGTGAAGCAGTGGCACGAGGTCCTCTACCTCTTCGGCGCGCTGCTCGTGATCGCGGCGGTGAAGCTCCTCCACGAGCCCGAGGAGGAGCAGGAGAACCGCACGCTCGTCTGGCTCTCGCGCCACCTGCCGTGGTCGAAGACCCTCGACGGGCACAAGTTCTTCACGCGCAAGAACGGGCGCCTCCTCGGCACGCCGCTCTTGCTGGCGCTCATCGCGATCGAGCTCACCGACGTCGTGTTCGCCATCGACTCGGTGCCCGCCGCGTTCGCGGTCACCACGGAGCCGTTCATCATCTACAGCTCGAACCTCCTCGCCATCCTCGGGTTGCGCGCGCTCTACATCGTGCTGGCCGGCGTGCTCGCCGAGCTGAAGTACCTGCGCTTCGGCCTGGCTGCGGTGCTGGCGTTCGCCGGCATGAAGCTCCTGCTGTCGAAGTGGATCCACGTACCGCCGCTGGTCTCGGTCGGCGTGATCGCGTCGTGCATCACGATCGCGGTCGTCGCCAGCGTGCGCGCCCGCTCGCGCGAGCGCGTGGTGGCAGCGGCAGCGGCGGCGACGGCCGAGTCCGTCGCGGACGCCGACGACGACGATCAGAACGCGGCGCGCTCGTAGAGCGGCCCGCCGATCGCGTTGCCCAGGCGCCAGGCCGAGTACGTCTCGGGGATGCTGCCGCCGGGTCCGACGAGCGTGACGGTGATGGTGAAGCTCGAGCCGGTGGGCGCGTCGGACCAGGTGCCGTCGCCCTCGTAGAGCTCGTCGCGGCCGGGACCCGTGATGCGCCGGGTCTCGTGCACGGAGCGATCGGCGCGCAGCGTGACGGTGTAGTCGACGGTCAGCGGCTCGCCGAGGTTCTCGAAGACGCCGTGCCACGTGCCGACACGGCCGGACACGGCGCCGGTCGCGAACGCGGCGTGCTCGAGCCAGTGCGAGTCGGTCGCGACGTAGTCGAAGGCGAGGTGGTCGGGGCCGATCGACGACGGATCATCCTGCACCGTGAGGCGCGTGCCCTCGACGAAGAAGATGCCCGACTCGTTCTCGCCGCCCGTCTTGTCGTAGGTGAGGTCGTCGTGGAAGGTCCACTGCTGCCCCGGCTCACCGGCGGGGACGTCGAGCTGCGCCCAGGTGCCGAACAGCTCGTAGCCCTCCGTCACCTGCGGGTCGCATGCCGTCAGGGTGAGCGCGAGCACGGCGAGCGGCACGACACGAGGCACGTCTGCGAGGGTAGCAAGGCCCACGCCGGGACGGGCGCCGAACGAAATCACCAGGTTCGCGACGCGCCCGGTGTCGAGCTGTCACTTCTTCGACGCCGGCTGGGTCCAGGCGTGGGGGACGACCACCTTCAGCTGCGCCGGCGAGTCGCCGATGGTCACCGGCGTGCACTTCATCGGCAGGAGGTTGGCGGCGTCCATGAGGAAGCGCGCCATCGACGGATCGTCGCCGACCGGGAACGGCACGACGCAGGCCGTGTACGTGCCGGGACGCATCCCGTCGATCTCCGCCGGCGCGCCCATCGCCTGGCGGAAGTGCATCATCAAGGTGCCGCCCGCGCGGATCTCCTCCGGCAGGGCGAAGGTGCCGTCGCGCAGGGCCTCCAGGTTCGGCGCGTCGACCTGCGCCTGCAGCACGGCGATCTGGGCGAGCACGACCGGCGCCCCCTTGTCGTGGTCGACCGCGATCGTGAGCTTGCCCGGGCCCGGCGAGGCGTCGAGCGTGATCGAGGCGCGCGTGCCGGCCTTGACCTGCAGGAAGCGCATCGCCATGTCCTTGGGCTGACCGCCGCCGCCGCCGAGCATCGGATAGATGAAGTAGTCGCCCGGGCTGAGCGCGTCGAAGGCGAAGCTGCCGTCGGGGCCGGTGACGACGAAGAAGTTCGAGCCGACGGCGCCGATCGGGTTGGCGATGACGACGGTGTCGGCGAGCGGCTGGCCGTCGCGAACGACCTGGCCGGCGGCGCCGCCGACGGCCTGGAGCACGAGGTCGACGACGGCGCTGTCGCCGCCGCGGGGCACGGTCACCGAGAGCGCGCGGCCGGCGCCCTCCTTGCCGGCGACGATGGAGATGTTGTGCGGACCGAAGCCGCTGAGGACGTAGCGACCGTCGTCGTCGGTGCTGGTCGTCTTGGCCAGGATGCTCTCGCTCTCGATGTAGAGCTGGGTGCCGTCGCCGGAGAGGATCATGCCGGCCGCGACCTGCGCCCGCGGCACCGGCGCGCCGCTCGCGTCGAGCACGCGGCCGCTGACCGAGCGACCGGCCTCGACGGTGATCGTGCCCAGGTCGGCGACCTTGCCGGGCTCGACGGTGGCCTCGACGCGCCTGGGCACGAAGCCCGGACCGGCGACGCGCACCACGAGCTTGCCGGCGGCCGCGTCGGCGCGGAAGCTGCCGTCCTTGGAGGCGACGGGGATGGGATGGCTGGCGCCGACCTCGATGGTGAAGACCGCGGGCGGCTTGCCGTCGGGGAGCACGACCTTGCCGGTGACGCCGCCGTCGGCGGCGACGACGATGCGCACCGGCGGGCCGCCGGGCTTGGCGATGACGCCGTCGCCTTGCCACAGCGCGTGCTCGGGCGCGGCGGGGCGCGAAGCGCGCACGCGGTAGCTGCCGGCGGGGAGACCGGCGAAGCGGAAGGCGCCGCCCGCGTCGGAGACCGCCTCCTGGTAGCCGCGCACCTGCCAGACGGCGAGGTCGGCGGTGCCGCCGGTATCGACGGGATCGGCGAAGACCTGCGCGTCGCCGACGGGCTCGCCGGCGGCGTCGACGATGGTGCCGGTGATCGCGCCGGTGACGTCGAGGACGAGCGCGACGTCGTGCTCGGGCTTCGCGGCGAGGTCGGCCAGCGCGATCGCCGAGGCACCCGTCGGGTGCCACGCGACGATCTCGACGCCGCGGCGCGGGAGGCCGGCGATGGCGAAGCGGCCGTCGGCGCCGGTGAAGGCCTGGCGCCGGGGCCGCCACGCGACGTGGCCCTGCGCGACGACGCGGACGTCGGCGGCGGCGACCGGCTGACCGGCGCCGTCGGTGACGGTGCCGCGGACCACGCCGCCGGCGACCATGACCAGCTCGATCCCCTTGCGCGCGTGCTTGCCGTCGACGGTGATGGGCCCGCTCGTCGCGTCGGCGTGGGTCCCGTCGCTCGCGCTCAGCCGATACGTGCCGGCGGCGAGCGCAGGCAGTAGGAACGTGCCGTCGGCGCCGGTGAGCACGCCGTCGCGGCGCGGATGGATCACCGGGAACGGCTCGGTCGCGAGCGCGGCGGCGACGCGNNGGCTTGCCGGCGTCGTCGACGACCTTGCCGCTGACGGCGGCGCCGCGCGAGAGGAGGACGGCGATGCGGCCGGGCGACGCGGGGTCGCCGGAGGTCGACGCCATGACGGCGGCGGGCGCGAAGCCTTTCGCGCTCACGGCGAGCGGCGCCCACGTCTCGCCGACGCCTTCGAGCAGGACGGTGCCGTCGGCGCCGGTGACGCCGCTCCACGCGAGCGCGGCGCGCAGCTCGACCTCGGCGCCGGCGATCGGCTTGCCGCCGTCGCGCTCGGTGACGACGACCTCGAGCACGCCGCCGGGCCGCAGGCGGAGCGTGAGCGGCTCGGCCTTCTCGGTGAGGCGCAGGCGCGCCGGGCCGGCGTAGCCCTTGCCGGCGGTGGCCTCGACGCGGTAGTCGCGCGCGATGAGGCCGTCGAACGCGAACGAGCCGTCGGTATCGGTCTCGACGATCATCGGCGGCCAGGCGTTGATCGCGACCCGCGCGCCGGCGACGCCCTGATCGTTCTCGTCGATCACGATGCCCTCGAGGCGCAGCGAGCCCCTGGGGTCGTCGTCGCGGAAGGTCGGGAGGCGGCCGGTCGGCGCCGAGGCGGTGGCGGTGGTGGTGTCGCCGGTCGCCTTCGGCGGCGGCGTGTTCGGGTCCTTGCCGGCGGCGGCGGTGGCGGGCGGCTGCTCGCGCTTCGTGCCCCACAGCCCGGCGAAGCGCGTGCCGGCGACGAGCGCGACGAGCACGGCGATGAGGGCCACGACCTTGGTACCTGTCTTCACGGCGAGTCCTTTCATCACGAGCGAGCCGGCGATGGGAGCGGCCGACGCGGCGGGTGCGGCGGGCACGGCGGGTGCGAGCTGCGGCGCGATGGGCGCGAGGAGCAGCACCCAGCGCTGGCGATCGCCGCCGTTGTCGTCGTCGAGGCGGGCGCGGATCCGATCGACCGCCTGCTTCAGGCGCCAGCGCACCGTCCCCGCCGGCACGCCCTGCGCGCGCGCG
>DDTA01000128.1 GCA_002344285.1 Myxococcales bacterium UBA2376 | reverse complement strand
ACGGTGATGCTGAAGTTCTGCGTGGCGTTGGGGTTGACGCCGTTGGTAGCGGTAATGGTGATCGGGCCAAAGACGCCGGCGGCCGTAGGCGTGCCGGAGAGTGTGCTGCCCGTGAGCGTCAGCCAGGCGGGGTTGCCCGAGACACTCAGGGTGACGGCGGGATATCCCGTGGTGGTGATGTTGTAAGTGTAGAGCGTGCCTACGGTGCCCGTCGTGGGCGCCGTGCTGGTGATCTGCGGTGCCGTCAGGGCCGGGTTGACCGTGATGCTGAACTGCTGGGTGGCGTTGGGGTTGACGCCGTTGGCCGCCGTAATGGTGATGGGGCCCACGGTGCCCACGGCGCTGGGAGTGCCGGAGAGAACGTTGCCCGTCAATGTCAGCCAGGCGGGGTTACCCGTGACGGAGAGCGTGGGCGCGGGGGTACCCGTTGCCACGATGGTGTAACTGTACAGCGAACCGACATTGGCCGTGGTGGGCGCGGTGCTGGTGATCTGCGGCGCGACCGTGGTGGACACGTTGAAGGTCACGGTCCAGACCTTGCTGAGCGTGCCGTCGTTGAGCGTGACTGTAAACGTCGTGGTGCCCGACGCGGCAGGCGTGCCCGTGAAGTTGAAGGCCGTGCCGACGGGGTTGGCGCCGGTCAGGTTGGGTGCGGTGATGCCGTTTTGCGTGGTGGAAGGCGTGATGCTGGTGACGGTGATCTGGGCCGAAGCGTTCTGGGAGTCAAGGATGAGGTTCGCATTGACCAGAGCGCTTCCAGCACCGGCGTTGTAGCTGAAGGTGGTGCCGGTCGGGCCCGTGAAAAGGGTAGTCGCGGCCAGAGCCAGCTTGGGGGCGGGCTCGGCTGAAGCGGGGCCGCCCTGGCTGTCCATGCCGGTGGTGCCGCCCACGCCAAAGGTGCCTGAACCGTCTACGGATCCGCTGGCGCCGCCGGTGGTCTGAACCACGCCGGTGCCAGGGTTGCTGAAGGTGTTGTAGGTAAGGAGCACACGGCCCCCGGCGCCTCCGCCGGCAGCCCCTCAGCATCCTCCCTTGCCTCCTCCACCTCCTCGAACGCGGATGGTTCCCGCGAGGGTCAGGGCAGCGTTGCTGTGAACATAGATGCCGCCGCCCGAGCCGCCGCCCGAGGCGCCCGACGAGCGGGTCTTCCTCGACGATCCCGAGCTCGACGCCGAGCGCCTGGTGTTCGCGACCAAGGGCGCGCTCGATCGGCTGCTCGTCCGGCTGGCGGACAGGCGGCGCGCGCTCACGGCGCTGTACCTCGAGCTGAACCTGCGGCATTACGGTCCGGGGGTCGGCCGCCACGAGCGCCGCGTCGACTGCATCAAGCCGGCGGCGGCGACGCTCGACGGGCGCGCGCTGCTCGGCCTGGTGCGCCTGCGCCTCGAGCACCAGCCGCCCGTGGCGGGCGTGGTCGGCGTGCGGGTGTGGGCCGACGACGTCGAGGCCACGCGCGAGCAGCTCGCGCTCTTCGCCGAGAAGCCGCGCCGCGATCTGCGCGCGGCCGACGTCGCGCTGGCGCGGCTGCGCGCCGAGCTCGGCGACGACGCCGTCGTGCGCGCGGTGATCCGCCCCGGGCACCTGCCCGAGGCGCGCTTCGGCTGGGAGCGTCTCGACGCGGTGGTCGCGCCGCGACCGCGACGCGATCGGCCGCGGCTCCTGGTGCGTCGCGTGCTCGCGCGCCCGCTCGTGCTGCCGCCGCAGTCACCCAGCGTGCGCGACGACGGCTGGGTGCTGAGCGGGCTGGCGCACGGCACGGTCACCAGCATCGTCGGGCCGTACGTCGTGTCCGGCGGGTGGTGGAGCACCGAGGTGCACCGTGAGTACCACTTCGCCGAGACCCGGCGCGGCGACTGCCTGTGGCTCTTCTACGATCGCGCGCGCCGCCGCTGGTTCCAGCACGGCGCCGTCGAGTAGCGACGCCGACGCAGGCGCCAGGCTCAGCGCTCGAGCTCGCCGATGATGTCCTCGGGGCGGATCGGGATCGTGCTCGACGCCGAAGGCGACGGCTCGCCGGGGTGACGGCGCTTCGGCACGGGCGGAGGCGTCGGCGGGCGACGTCGCGGAGACGGTGGGTTGGCGTCGGGGGAGGTCATGCGGGTGAGACGTCGGTCGCGTGACGGCGTTCAAATCAGTGTGACTGCTGCGACACGCCGAGCAGGTACACGGCCGATCCGGCGCCGGCGGGCGCGCGACGCCAGCGATACGACGCGCCGAAGCCGCCGCCGTGGACGCCGCAGGTCGCTTCCCCGGCCGCATCGAACGTGTCCGGGCATCCGATCTGGTCGGAGAAGAGCTGCACGGGCTGGATGATGGTGAACACCTCGGCCACGTCGCCGTCGCGGCCGACCTTCGCGTCGGCGCGTGAGGAAGCCTCGCCGTCGGAGAAGCCGCTCGCGACCTGGAGCCCCTCGGTCGGAGACACCAGCGCGCGCAGGGCCAGGGCGTCGCGCTGCTCGAGGATGCGGTTGAGCTCGAGCATCCACGCCGCGGGGCTGCGATCGGGGCAGCTCGCGTCGCAGCAATCGGTCGCGATCGACGTGGCGTCGAAGCGCGTCGGTTGCCCGTCGTCCTTCGCGATGTTGAGCACCCACGGGCCCTGGCGGCAGACGCCGGCCTCGATCACGCGCTCGGTGACGAGGAGGTCCTCGCAGTTCAGGCACTTGAAGATGTCGTCGACGCGGTGCTCGACGGTCGCCGGCGCGACCTCGGCGGCGCGCCGCGCCCGCCAGGCGTCGAACGCCTCCCGCGTGGAGGCGCGCTCGATCGCGGCGGCCTTGCCGGCGCCGAGCGGCGCGGGAGCGCGCGGCGGCGCCGGCACCTCCGGCGTCGACGAGAGCGTCGTCGGGGCTGCGCGCTCGGTGCGGCAGCCGGCGAGGGTGAGCGCGAGCGCGAGCGGAACGAGGCGAGCAGTGGTCATGATGGAAGAACGCGTCGTGACGTCGAGCTTATCCCGGCAATTGACGGGCCCGGGCGCGCGTTGTCAGATACCGCCGCGTGACCGATCCCAAGGCACCCTACGGACCGCCGCCCGACGCGCCCTCGCCGGCCGCGCCGGCGCACTCGGAGGGCGTCGCCACCTACGAGCGGCCGCTCCCGCAGTCGCAGCTGGTCCAGTCGCTCACCGGCAGCTTCTTCCTGGTCTCGCTGAAGCGCGCGTTCCGCCTGGCGATCAAGCCGAACGAGGTCCTGGTCGCCGAGCGCCGCGCGCTGGCGGCGAGCGCCGCGCACATCACCGATCCCGAGCAGCAGGCGTTCCTCGCCTGGCGCCGGTCGGTCTTGCTCATCGTCGCCGTCTTCTTCGTCCCGCTCACCGCGATGCGCGTCATCGAGACCTTCGAGGGGCCGCCGGTGCCGGCGAGCGCCCGCGCCGCGATGCTCATCCCCGCGTTCGCCGAGGGGCTCTTCTGCCTGTCGGCGTTCCTCATGCTCGGCCTGTGGACGCAGTGGAAGAAGCAGCGGCGGATCCTGCTCTTCGCGTGGCTCGTCTACTTCCTCGCGCCGTTCGTCGTGTACCTCTATCCGTTCCAGGAGGCGTTCGACTACAAGCGGCTGAGCGGCGCCAAGGAGATCCTCGCGCAGATCAACATCTCGGCGAAGAAGAAGTACATGCACACCGCGGTCGGCATGTTCTTCGGCATCAAGGCGCTCCTCGTCCTCGCGCCCAAGGCGATCTCGCTCATGCCCGGGCTCATCCGCGCGTCGATCGTCTCCAAGCTGCTCTTCCCGGGGACGGCGGGGCCCGGCTTCCTCCTCATCCTCGCCGCGCCGCTCTACGCCCTCTTCGCCTACGTCATCATCCTCATGCCGTACCAGATCACGGCGAGCGTCTACTTCGTCGCCGGGCTGTTCGGCGTCATGTTCGCGCAGATCTTCATCGCGCTCGCCGGGCGCCAGCTGACGGCGCCGCTCCTGCACGAGGAGGCGCGCGAGCGCATCCAGCGCTACTGGCTCGCGTACATCCTCATCCTCATGTGCTCGGCCGGCGTGATGCTGGCCGGCGTGCACGACTTCGTCACCAAGTACAACTTCACCGCGGTGTCGGTGGTGACGACGATGCTCTCGTTCGCCTCGAACGTCCTCGTGCTCACGCTCATCGGCACCGACACGATCGTCGCCAACATGCACCGCGCGGCCGAGCGCCGGAAGCTCGACGAGCAGCAGCGACACCTGCGCGAGGAGTCCGAGGCCAAGCTGAGCCGCTTCTGTAGCTGAAGACGCTTGAGCCGAACCGGACCTGAACATATGATCAGGTCCAGATCAAGGCTCGCGTCGTGTCCTCGTACGTCCCGCTCTGGTGCAAGTCGAACTTCTCCTTCCTCGAGGGCGCGAGCCATCCCGAGGAGCTGGTCGAGGAGGCGCACCGCCTCGGGTTGCCGGCGATCGCGCTGACCGATCGCGACGGCGTGCACGGCGTCGTGCGCGCGCACGTGAAGGCGCGCGAGCTCGGCGTGAAGCTCTTGCCGGGCGCGACGGTGACGGTGGCGCCGCCGGGCGCGTCGCTCGTGCCGTCGCCGGTCGGGCGCGCGCGGCCCGCGGGGCTGCACCACGACGATCACGAGGCCGACCTCGTCGCGCCCATGAGCCTCGCGCGGCGCGGCCGGACGCGGCGATCGGGGAAGAAGCAGGGTCCTTCGACTCCGCCGCTCCGCGGCGTCGCTCAGGATGAACGGGCTGCGCCCACCCCGATCGTGCTCCTCGCCGCCGATCGCGGCGGCTGGGCCAACCTCACGCGCCTGCTCACCGCCGGACGGCGGCGCGTCGAGAAGGGCAGCTCGCTCGTCGGCTGGAACGAGGTGTGCGCGCACGCCGGCGGCCTCCTCGCGCTCTGGGGCGGCGAGGGCAGCTTGCTCGACACCGGCGACGACGCCACCGTCGCGGCCGCGGCCGGCCCGCTGCGCGAGGCGTTCGGCGATCGCCTGTACGCGCTGGTCACGCGTCATCGCCGCGCCGAGGACGTGCCGCTCGAGGCGCGGCTGCGGGCGCGCGCCGCGAGCTTGCGCTTGCCCGTCGTCGCCGCCGGCGAGGTGCTCTACCACACGCGCGCGCGCCGGCCGCTGCAGGACGTGCTCACGTGCATCCGCCACGGCGTCACGCTCACCACCGCCGGCCGGCGCCTGCGCGGCAACGACGAGCACGACCTGCGCGCGCCGCACGGCTTCGCCAGGCTGTGGGCCGACGACCCGGCGGCGGTCGCGCGCACGCTCGACCTCGCCGCGCGCGCGAGCTTCGACCTCGGGCAGCTCCGTTACCGCTATCCGCTCGAGAAGCTGCCGAGCGGGCTGACCACGAGCCAGCACCTGCGCGAGCTCACGCTCGCCGGCGCGCGCGGCCGCTACGGCGGCGACATCCCCGCCAACGTGCGGCGCCAGCTCGAGGCCGAGCTGGCGCTGGTCGAGGAGCTCGACTACGGCGGCTACTTCCTCACGATGCACGAGATCGTCCAGTTCTGCCGCGCGCGCGACATCCTGTGCCAGGGCCGCGGCTCGGCGGCGAACTCGGCGGTCTGCTACTGCCTCGGCATCACCGCCGTCGATCCGGTGCGCATGGGGCTGCTCTTCGAGCGCTTCCTGTCGCGCGAGCGCGCCGAGCCGCCCGACATCGATCTCGACATCGAGCACGAGCGGCGCGAGGAGGTGATCCAGCACGTCTACCGCGCCTACGGCCGCGATCACGCCGCGATGGTGTGCAACATCATCCGCTACCGGCCGCGGTCGGCGGTGCGCGACGTCGGCAAGGCGCTCGGCATCCCCGAGACCGCGCTGGATCGCGCGGCCAAGCTGCTCTCGCACTGGGGCGACGTCGAGGCCGGCGCGCTCGAGCACTCGCTCGGCGATCCCGGCGGCGCCGCGCGCCCCGTGCGCACGTCGATGCTCGAGCACCTCGCGCGCCTGTCGACCGAGATCCTCGAGTTCCCGCGCCACCTCTCGATCCACCCCGGCGGCTTCGTCCTCGGCCACGAGCCGGTCCACGACCTCGTACCCATCGAGAACGCGACCATGCCCGGCCGCACGGTCATCCAGTGGGACAAGGACGACCTCGAGGATCTAGGCCTGTTCAAGGTCGACCTCCTCGGCCTGGGCGCGCTCCACCACCTCCACCGCTGCTTCGATCTGCTGCGCGCGCGCGGCGTCGAGCTGTCGATGGCGACGATCCCGCCCGACGACAAGGACACCTACGACATGATCTGCGCCGGCGACACCGTCGGCGTCTTCCAGATCGAGAGCCGCGCGCAGATGTCGATGCTGCCGCGGCTCAAGCCCCGCAACTTCTACGATCTCGTCATCGAGGTCTCGATCGTGCGCCCCGGGCCGATCACCGGCGGCATGGTGCACCCGTACCTGCGCCGCCGCCGCGGCGAGGAGGAGGTCGTCTACCCGCACGCGTGCCTCGAGCCGGTGCTGGCCAAGACCCTCGGCGTGCCGCTCTTCCAGGAGCAGGTCATGCGCCTCGCCGTCGTCGCCGCCGACTACACGCCCGGCGAGGCCGATCAGCTCCGCCGCGACATGGCCGCCTGGCGCCGCTCGGGCCGCATCGAGAAGCACCGCGATCGCCTGATCACGCGCATGCAGGAGAAGGGCATCGCCGCCGAGTTCGCCGAGCGCGTCTTCGATCAGATCCGCGGCTTCGGCGAGTACGGCTTCCCCGA
>DDTA01000148.1 GCA_002344285.1 Myxococcales bacterium UBA2376 | reverse complement strand
CGTCGCGTAGATCGCCTCGGTCGCACCGGTCGTGATCGTCACCTCGGTGGCCCAGTCGCGCTCGACGCCGGTCGTCGACGCCACGAAGCGCGCGACCGCGCGGCGCAGGCGCTCCTCGCCGCTGCCGGGCGCGTACTGGTGGTGCGAGGTCTCGACGTGCCGGGCGATCGCGNNCGGGGAAGCCCTGGGCCAGGTTGACCGCGCCGCGGGCGCGCGCCAGCTCGGTCATCTCGGTGAAGATGCTGGTGCCGAAGCCGGCCCAGCGCGTGGCAAGCCTGCCGGGTGTGCCCGGGGTGTCAGCCATGGGCCGACGCTACCAGGTCAGAAGCCGCGTGGTGGCGTGGCGCGCTGGAGCCAGTTGGACGCCGGGTACGCGGCGGCGCCGGAGATCACGTGCAGCGTGTACGCGTGGCGCGAGCGCGACGAGCGGTTGGTGTAGCTGAGGTGCGGCACCAGGCCGTCGAGCAGGATGAGGTCGCCTTGCCTGGCCTCGAGCGGCACCAGGCGCGTGTCGTCCCACGGGCGCGGGTCGAGCACGTCGAGGCGCGTGGCGCGGCCGTCGCGCACGAACCTCGCGCGCAGGCCCTCGCGGTGTCCGCCCGGGATCGCCCACAGGCACGCGTTGTCGGTGCGCGCGTCCTCGAGCGCGAACCACAGGCCGACCATGGCCTCGGGCGGATCGGTGTGCAGGTACGTCGCGTCCTGGTGGCAGCGGACCTCGCCACCGACGAGCGGCGCCTTGAGGATGTACATCGACTGCAGGACGCGCGGGTCGTCGATCCCGAGCGCGCGCACGATGCCGGCGATCGCGGGCGTGCGCGAGAAGCGCGCGAACACCGGATCGAGATCGTGCATCGCGTGGCCGATCTTGTTGATCACCGTCGCGTCCTCTTCCTCGAAGAAGAAGCGGAGGTCCTCGCCCGAGTCGAGGAAGTAGTCGTCGGTCCTGCGCGCCTGCTCGTTGGTGGTGAACACGGTGCGCTGCTCGCCGGGCCGGAACGCGGCGATCAGCGCGTCGGCGCGCGCTCGCAGGGCGTCGCAGGCCGCGGGTTCGACGAAGCCCGGCACGTGCAGGAAGCCATCGCGCCGGAAGCGTTCGAGCTGCGCGTCGGACAGCACGGGCTCAGCTCGCCTGCGCCCGCGCCTGCGCCTGCGCCTGCGCCTGCGCCTGCACGCGCCCCATCACCCGCGGCGCCAGGTGCCGCATCACCGCCGACGAGATCAGCCGCTCGCCGGGGGCGAGGCGGTGCGACAGCCCGTTCAGCAAGATGAACGCGCGGCCGATGATCGCGAAGTCGCTGGGGATGCCCTTGAGCGACGCCGACTTCAGCGCGTCGAGCGCGTTGCGCACGCGATCGTTGTCGCCCATGAACGCGCGCAGGAGATCGCGGAAGGCCTCGGGATCGCCGTCGGTCTCGAACCCGATCGATCGCGCCGCCGCGATCGCGCCGGGGAGGTCACCGCTCATGCCCTTCACGATCATCGTCGCCGCGCCGTCGCCGAACCCCGGCGGCAGCTCCTTGGCCAGCCCGAAGTCGAGGAGGATGATCGTCGTCCGGTCGGGCGCGACCAGGATGTTCCCCGGGTGGGGATCGCCGTGGAAGAAGCCGTGCTCGAAGATCATCGTCGCGTAGAGATCCGCGATCGTCACCGCGATCGTCCGCAGCTCGACTCCGTCGGCCTCGAGCGCCGGGATGCCGGTCAGCGCCTTGCCCTCGACGAACTCGCTGACCATCAGCTTGTCGGTCGACAGCTCCGCGTACACGCGCGGGATGCGGACGTCGCGCCGCCCCTCGAACGAGGCGCGCACGCGCGACGCCGAGCGCGCCTCGCGGTCGAACTCGAGCTCGAGGCACACCTGCGCCGCCAGCTCGTTCGCCAGCGGCCGCAGATCGATGCCCGCCAGCCAGCGCACCGCGCGCACCGCGCGCCGCAGCGAGCCCATGTCGATGGGGAAGAGCTTGCGCGCCTCCGGGTACTGCACCTTGATGACGACGTCCTCACCGCTCTTCAGGCGCGCGCGGTGCACCTGCGCCAAGGACGCCGCGGCGATCGGCTGCTCGTCGACGTGCGCGAACACCTCGTCGAGCGGTCGCCCGAGCTCGCGCTCGACGTGGCCGCGCAGCGTCGCGAACGGCCGCGGCGGCACGCGATCGTGGAGCCCGCGCAGCGGCTCGATCAAGGACGGCGGCATGACGTCGGCGCGCGCGCCGAGCACCTGGCCGAGCTTCACGAACGCGCCGCCCATGCCGGTCGCGAGCCGGTGGATCGCGCGGCCGGTCTTCGCATGCGCGCGGTCCCACGACCGCTCCGTCGGGCGAAGCCCGGGAAGATGTCGCCGCACCTTGAGGGTCAGGTAGCGCACGACCGCCGCCAGCACGGTCACCCCGGCGCGGACGAAGCGGTAGGCACGGTTGTGCTTCAGCGTCATGACCGAGCCCGGCATTGATACCATCTCGCGGGTGACCTCACCCCTCATCATTCTGGGATGCGGCTACATCGGCGGCCGGCTCGCCCGAACCGCGCTCGCTGCGGGCCGCCCCGTCCGGGTCTGCGCCCGCTCGACCGGACGCCTGGCGCCGCTGGGCGAGGCGGGCGCGCAGGTGAAGTACGTCGACGCGGCGATGGTGAAGCAGCTCGGGCCCGCGATGGCGAGCATGGACGGCGCCACGGTCGTGTACTCGATCCCGCCGGTCGGAGCGTTGCCGCCGGGCCATGCGATGCGGGCGGCGCTGCAGGCCGCGGCGGGCGGCGGCATCGGCTGCTTCATCCACCTCAGCTCGAGCGGGCTCTACGGCGACCACCCCGACGACGACACCTGGGTCGACGAGGACACGCCGACCGCGCACGACGATCGCGCCATGGCCGGCGTGACCACCGACGAGGCGGCGATCGACGGCTCGACGTTCGGCGCGCTGCGCACGGTGATCCTGCGGCTCGCGCCGGTGTACGGCCCGGGCCGGGGCGTGCGGACGCGCCTGCGC
Organism: Myxococcales bacterium UBA2376; assembly: GCA_002344285.1. Lineage (GTDB taxonomy): Bacteria > Myxococcota_A > Polyangia > Haliangiales > Haliangiaceae > UBA2376. Next base: position 33,197 of record DDTA01000148.1, on the reverse strand, counting down.
GCCGGCAACTACCGCATCCTCGACGAGGGGCAGCACGTGATCTCGCGTGTCCACGTCGACGACGTGGTCGGCGCGATCCTCGCCGCCGAGGAGCGCGCGGCGAGCGGCTCGAAGTACCTCGTCGCCGACGACGAGCCGACGACCCAGCTCGCCTACGCGACGTGGCTGTGCGACCGCATGGGCCTGCCCTTGCCGCCGGCGCGGCCGATCCTCGAGGCGGGCTCGGCGCGCGTGCCGTACCGGAACCGGCGCATCCGCAACACGCGGATGAAGCAGGACCTCGGCTACACGCTCCGATATCCGACGTTCCGCGAAGGGGAGGAGGCGATCGAGCAGGAGGAGCGGGCAGGCGAGTAGCCACTGTCGTTCGCGACGACACCCGGCGCGCCGGGCCCACGGTCCAAGTCATCGAGATGACAGGAGGCAGCGCGGCACGCGCGTTGCTGAAGGCGCGCCCATGTCCGCTCGCCTCCTCGCTGTCTCCGCCCTGTCCGCGCTCCCGACCCTCGCGCTCGTCGCCTGTCTCGATGACGGGCTCGACACGAGCGCCGGCGAGGTCCGCGAAGGCACCGCCGAGGCGGTCGGGCTCCTGCGCTTCCTGAACGGGCCGCTCGCGGACCTCGAGACGCTCGACGTCGCGGCCGGGCTGGACGCGCGGGCGGCGCGCAACATCGTCGCGCACGTGCGCGGCGCCGACGGCGACCTGGGGACGCCGGACGACGATCTGCTCGACTCGGTCGCCGAGCTGGACGCGATCCCGCAGGTGGGCCCCGCGACCATCGCGAAGCTCGTCGCCTATGTCGACTCGATCGGCGGCGTGCCCCGCATCGAGGTCGAGGGTGTGCGCATGACCGAGGCGGAGGCACGGGCGATCGTCGCCGCCGCCAACGGCGCCACGCTCGTCGAGCTCGACGACGCGGCCGCCCTCGACGCGCGCGCGGCGCGTGGCCTCGTCGACACGCGGCCTCACGCCGACGTGTACGCGGTCGCGCGGGTCGCCTACGTCGGCACCGCGGCGCTCGAGAAGCTGCGCGTCTGGGCGCCGGGCTGGAGCCCGCCGGAGGGCGCCACGTGTGTGCCCGCGCTGCGCGCCGGGATGCGCGCCTGTGTCGAGGTCCAGGTCGCGGACGGCGCGACGACCGACGAGGCGGTCGCGACGTGCACCGACGGCGAGGCGCTCGGCCCGGTGTTCGACGCGATCTGCGCCGGCCCGCTCGGCGCGCCGTTCTGCGGCGGCTCGTTCGAGGCGTTCTTCACGACGTACGTGCCGCCGTGCGCGGTCGATCTCGCGTACGAGCTGATGCCCCTGTGCACGAGCGACGCCGACTGCGGCGGCGCGCCGCTGCGCTGCTGGGGCCGGCCGGGCGACGAGTCGACGGCGTTCGGCGTGTGCAAGGACATCCGCAGCGTGCCGGGCGAGGGCAACCCTTGCTCGGTCACCCGCGCGTGCGGCCCGAACCTGGTGTGCGCCGGGCTCACGGTCTGGGACGCGGGGATCTGCGTCGGGACGTGGATGGCCGACGCCTTCGTGATGGACGTCCCGCAGCTCGTCCCCGCCGGCGCCGGGCTCACGTCGTCCTCGACGGCGATCGTGCACGGGCTCGCGACGGTGCCGATCGACATCCTCGTCGACGTCGACGTCCGCGGCGCCGATCCGCGCCGCCTCCGCATCACCCTCGTGAGCCCGGCCGGCGATCGCGGGCTCATCTGGGACGGCGCCAGCGGCGGCTCGGTGATCCCGTCGCGGATCCGCCCCGGCGCGCCCGGCATCCCGAGCGACGACGCGGTGAACGGCGCGTGGAAGCTCGAGGTCACGACGATCGGCGCGGGCACCGCGGGCACGCTCCACGGCTGGAGCGTGTACATCGTCAGCCAGTGGGACTGACGTCGCGTTCGTCGCGTTCGTCGCGCGAACGCAGGGTTAGGTTGCTCGGTCGGCGTCTCACCGGCCGAAAATTTGCCCCTGCGCGCCCGCAGTGATTGGTTTATCGCCGAGGGAACGTCATGCAGCTCCGCGCAGTGACCGCGACGTTCACCGGCCCGGGGGCCGGCTGCGACGACGACAACGCCCGCACCCGGCCGCGCGTCGTGGCGCGCGGGTGCGCGACCACCCGCGACGACAAGCTCGGCACGCGGCTCGGACCGTACGAGCTCCTGGCGCTGCTGGGCGAGGGCGGCATGGCGCAGGTGTTCCTCGCGGAGCACACGATCATGGGCCGCCTGGTCGCGATCAAGCAGCTCGCGCCCGCGCTCGCGCGCTACCCCGACGCGCAGGCGCTCTTCCTGCGCGAGGCCCGCATCGCGGCCTCGATCCGTCACCCCAACATCGTCGACGTCTACGACTTCGGCTGCGATCTCGACGGCCGGCCGTACTACGTCATGGAGCTGGCCGCGGGCGAGACCCTGGCGCGCCGGCTGGTGCGCGGGCCGCTGCTCGCGGCGCAGACGTTCGACACCGCGATCGTCCTGGCCGACGCCGTCGCGCAGATCCACGACGCCGGCTTCGTCCACCGCGACATCAAGTCGGAGAACGTGATGATGGTGCGCGACGGTCGCCGCCTCGTGCCCAAGCTCATCGACTTCGGCATCGCGCGCCGGCTGCACCCCGAGCCCGACGATCCCGACGCGCGCCCCGAGGGGCAGGTGGTCGGCACGCTGCGCACGATGGCGCCCGAGCAGATCACGCTCGACGAGATCGACGAGCGCACCGACGTGTGGGCGCTCGGCGTCCTCATCTACGAGATGATCGCGGCGCGCCTGCCCTTCGACGAGGGCGAGACGTCGCGCGACGAGATGCTCGCGATCGTCACCGAGCCGCCGCGCCCGCTGCCGGCCCACGCCGATCCCAACCTGCGCGAGATCGTCCTCGCCTGCCTGTGCAAGGACCCGTCGGGCCGCCCGGCGAGCGCCGACGATCTGGTCGAGCGCCTGCGCGAGGCCCAGGCCGCGTACCTGTACCGTCGCGGCTTCGTGCGCCGCGAGCGGGTCAGGCGCCCGGGAACGCCAGCGCCTTCATGTCGCTGACCATCGACTCCTTGATGTAGGTGATGGTCTTGCCGCGCAGGCGCTCCTTGGTCATGCGATACGGCAGCCGGCCGAGCGCGCCGAGCCGGGTGGCCTCGGCGAGGGCGCGGGGCAGCACCTCGGCCGCCGGCACCACCTCGTCGACGTAGCCGGAGACCAGCGCCTCGTCGGGCGTGTGCACGTGGGCCATGAGCGTGGCGCGCGGCAACGCCGCCGCCGTGAGGCGATCGCGCGCGAGCTCCATCGCGAGCAGCGGCACCGGCATCCCGATCGCGACCTCGTTGAGCCCGATCTTGAACGCGCCGCCGGCGGCGATCCGCAGGTCGCCGGTGAGGACGACCAGCGCGCCGCCCGCGAGCGCGTGCCCGGTGCAGGCGATGACGAGCGGGATGGGCGTGCCGTAGAGCCGCATGAGCAGGTCGGAGCCGCGGGTGAGCAGCGCCTTGGCATGCTCGGGTCCGCTCATCATGACCCGCAGATCGAAGCCGGCGCAGAAGCGCTCCGGCCGCCCCGCGAGCACCATCGCGCTCGCCTCGCCCTCGGCGCGCGTGAGCGCGGCGAGCAGCGCGTCGATCATCGCGACCGAAAGCGCGTTGGCCTTGCCGTCGTCCATCTCGACGACGGCGGTGGTTCCTTCCATCCGGTAGCGGACGAGTTCGCTCATGGCGGCAGCCTATCGCGCGCGCCGCGTCCTGTCCCTTGCGCCGCCTTTCTTCGCCGCGTCATCGGCTCAGGTGCGGAACACGAGCCCGCGGTCGTCGAGCCGGCGGTGACGCATCATCACCAGGTCGCGCACGTAGTTCTGATAGAGCTTCCACGGCACCTTCGAGCCCTGGCGCGGGAACATCGGCAGCGCGCGGGTGACGTACCCGGACTGGAGATCGAGCACCGGCTCGTCGCCGACGTCGGGGCCGGGCTCGGGGACGCACGAGCGCAGGCCGTGCCGGTCCATGTGCTCGACGAGCCGCGCGACGTACTGGGCGATGAGCTCGCTCTTGAGCGTCCACGACGCGTTGGTGTAGCCGAGGGCCACGGCCAGGTTGGGGACGCCGGAGAGCATCGCGCCCTTGTAGATCTTGCGCTCGCTGGGCACGACCGGCTCGCCGTCGACGGTGACGCTCACCCCGCCCAGGAAGACGAGCTGGAGCCCGGTCGCGGTGACGATGATGTCGGCGGACAGCTCGCGCCCCGACGCCAGGAGGATCCCGGTCGCGGTGAAGCGCTCGATCGTGTCGGTGACGATCTCGACGGTCCCGGCGCGGACCGCGCGGAACAGGTCGCCGTCGGGCACGAGGCAGAGCCGCTGGTCCCACGGCGCGTAGGTCGGGTTGAAGTGCTTCGCCACGTCGATCGGCGTGTCGGCGCCCAGGTGGGCGCGCACGCCCTTGTCGATGAGCGTCCGCGCCTGGCGCGGGAACTTCTTGCAGAAGTTGTAGAACGCGGAGCCGAGGAGCACGTTCTTCCAGCGGGTCACGTCGTGGGCGACGCCGTCGGGGAGCTTGCGGCGCAGCGCCTGCGCGATCCGGTCGACGGACGGGCGCGAGACGATGTACGTCGGCGAGCGCTGGAGCATCGTGACGTGCGCGGCCTTCTCGGCCATCGACGGGACCAGCGTCACCGCGGTGGCGCCGCTGCCGATCACGACGACGCGCTTGCCGGTGTAGTCGAGGTCCTCCGGCCACTGCTGCGGGTGGATGACCGTGCCCCGGAACGCCGCGCGTCCGGGCAGCTCGGGCGTGTAGCCCGCGTCGTACGAGTAGTACCCGCTGCAGCCGAAGAGGAAGCCGCAGGTGAGCCGCACCGTCTCGCCGGTGTCGGTGCGCTCGACCTCGAGCGTCCAGCGCGCGTCGTCGCTCGACCACGCCGCGCTCACCACCTTGTGGTGGAAGCGGATCATCGGTTCGATGCCGTGGTCGCGCGCGGTCTCCCGGATGTACGCCAGGATGCTCGGCCCGTCGGCGATCGCCTTGTCGCTGGCCCACGGCCGGAACGAGTACCCGAGCGTGTACATGTCCGAGTCCGAGCGGATGCCGGGGTACCGGAAGAGATCCCACGTGCCGCCGATGGCGCCGCGCGCCTCGAGGATCGCGAGGCGCTTGCCCGGGTTGCGCGCCCGCACGTGATAGGCGGCGCCGATGCCGGAGAGGCCCGCGCCCACGATGACGACGTCGACGTGCTCGGACATCTGGTTCAGCTGGTGAGCAGGAGCAGGAGGGCGATCAGGCCGACGAGCACCACGGCCACGAGCACGACCGTAGCCCAGGTCGGCCCGGAGACGCGGGCCAGCTTCTGGGTCTCGCCCGGGCCTGCGGGCGCGGCGCCCGCGGCCGCGGCCGTGGCGGCCGAGGTCGACGGCGCCGGGAGGTCCTCGGGAAGATCCGGCAGCGCCTCGATCGCCGGGGACATGGGCACGTTCACCGACGGCAGCGGCGGCGGTGGGGTCATCGCCGGGTTGCTGCCGAGGTTCGCCTCGAACGCCTTCAGCACCTCGTACGTCGACGTCACGGTCTCGAACTCGTCGGGGAGCTCGAGCCCTTCGCCGGCGAGGTCGGCGACGATCACGGTCGAGTTGTCGCGGCCGCCGCGCTCGTTGGCCAGGGAGATCATGGTGTCGCACGCCGCCCGTGGCGCGCTGCCGGTGAGGATCTCTTTGAGCTCGTCGTCGCCCACCTCGTTGGTGACGCCGTCGGAGCACAGGAGGAAGCGATCGTTGCGGCGCAGCTCGAGGCGTGCGATCGCGACCCGCACATCGGCCGCGAGGCCCATGGCCTGCAGGATCACGTTCTTGCTCGCGGAGCGCTTGGCCTCCTCGGGCGACATGACGCCATGATCGACCATGAGCTGGACCAGACTCTGGTCCCGCGTGATCTGGCGCAACCGGCCGTTGCGCAGGAGATAGGCCCGGGAATCCCCGACCTCGGCGATGTAGGCCTCGGCGCCGTGCACGAAGACGGCGGTGAGGGTCGCGCCCATGCCGCGGCGGTTGTCGGCGCGCGCGGCGTTCATCACCGTCAGGTTCGCGCGCTGCACGGCCTCCTCGAGCTGCTGGTGGATCGGGCCCCGCGACTCCTGCTGCATCGCCTGCTGCAGCGACTGGAGCACGAGCGCGCTGGCGATCTCGCCGGCCTGATGGCCGCCCATGCCGTCGGACAGGGCGAGCAGGACCCCGCGCTCCTGCACGTCGACCGCGCGATCGCCGGCGGTCACGTCGATCTGCTCGCCGCTCGCCAGGTCGTTGACCGCGAGCCCGTCCTCGTTGGTCGTGCGGACGCGTCCCACGTCGGTCCGCGCTGACACCTTCATCTTGATGTCCGCTGCCACCTGAACCCGAGGCTATCACTGACCCGGCCGCAACGGATGGCGGGGAGGCGTCGAGCGCGCCGGGTGGTGATCGGGCGTCGAGATGGCCCGTCCGTCGAGCGCATGCCGCATGGCACGTGCGGTGCAGCTACGTCGGCACCGAAAGGAAGGACAACATGCTCAAAACCAAGATCGGAGCCGCCGTCTTCTTCGGCGCAGCGCTGGTCGCGAGCGGCGCGGCCGCGCAGGAAGCCCCCGACATGCAGGATCCCGTCGAGCCTGACGAGCCGACGATCCCCGCTGATCCGCAAGACCCGGCCGCCCCGGTCGTGCCGGCGGAGCCCGTCCCGCCGGTGCCCGTGGCCGAGCCCGTGATCATCACCCCGCCACCTCCCGAGCCGACCCCCGTGAACGTCGACGTGCACATGCACGACCTCGCCATGGACAAGGAGAAGCAGCCCATCGGCATCTCGCTCACCGTTGGTGGTGGCGTGATCGGGTTCACCGACGAGTCGATGCGGGACACCACGTCGGCCGGCGGCATGTGGGACGTGCGCGCCGCCATCGGGACGCGCTCGCCGATCGCCGTCGAGGCCGCGTACATCGGCACGGCGCAGGGCATCGACACGGTCGGGCTCGATGACAGCGCGGTGCTGATCGGCACCGGCGTGGAGGCGGTGGCCCGCGTCAACCTGCTGCCGCTCGCGACGGTCAACCCGTACTTCTTCGGCGGCGCGGCCTGGAAGCGTTACGACCTCGCGAACACGGACACCAACACCTCGGACGTGAACGACGTCGACAACCTGATCGAGATCCCGGTCGGCGTCGGGCTCAGCTACCGCGTGAACGGCTTCCTGCTCGACGTGCGCGGCGCGCTGCGCATGGCGACCGAGGAAGATCTCATCCGCCAGGATCCGGATACCGAGGACGTCCGGCTCCATGCGTGGACGGCAGGCGCCAAGCTCGGTTACGAGTTCTGATCCGCAGCCGACCAGCCTCGCTCGCAAGCGAGTGACCCCCGACGAAGAACGTGCTTGAGCACATGCGCGGCCGCCCCTTAGCATGGGCGGCTCGCGCATGTCGTCATTCCATCTTGCCGTCGCGTTGGGGGTCGCGGTCGCGTGCACGGGTGCGTGCAGCGGCGGAGCTCCGGATCAGGTCATCGACATCGTCTTCGATGTCTGCGAGCCGTTCGTGGTGAACGCGCCCGATGCCGACGCGCAGCAGCGCGCCGGCATCGAGCTCGCGCTCGACCTGTGGCGCGAGCGCGGCGTCGCCGCCCCGACGACGATGCCGCTCGAGGGCGCGCCGGTCGTCGAGGTGCGCTTCGCCGACGCCTCGCCCGCGTTCCACGGCGTGTACGAGGACGAGGTGGGCGTCATCTATCTCAATCGACGGCTCTCGGATCCCGAGACGCTCGCGATCGTCATGAGCCACGAGCTCGGCCACGCCTTCGGGCTCTGGCACGTCTCCGCGAACGATCGCCACTCGGTGATGAACCCCGGCAATCTCCAGATCGCGCCCACGTCCGATGACGGCCTCGCCCTCACCGAGATGTGGGGGCCGTGCGCCCCGGCACACTGACGCCCGGTCGCTCGTCGTTCAGGCCGGGTCACGCCACGACGCGACGGCCAGCCGCTCGTGGAAGAACGCGATGACGCGCTCGAGGGCGAGCCGCGTCGGATGCCCCGGGCGATCGACGCGGTCCAGGACGAGCACCGAGTGCGCGAGCCGGGAGATCGCGTGCGGGTTGCCCGGGCCCGAGTCGATCTCGACGGCGATGAAGCGATCGCCGAGCTCGTCGCGCAGGCGCTGGAAGCGCTCCGCCGGGACCAGCACGTCGTGCGTGAAGCGGAGCCCGAGCACGCACACACCGGCCGCGGTGCGCGTGCGCACGCGCGCGAGCGTGGCGTCGTCGATCCCGAGATCGCGCCGCTGGGCCGGCGTCACCCCGAAAGGCAACGACGGCTGGCTGAGGACCGGCGCCTGGACGACGTCGTCGACCATCATCGCGAGCGCGAAGCCGCCGGTGAGGCACATGCCGATCGCGCCGACGCCGCGGCCCCCACACTCGCGATGCGCGAGCCGGGCGAGATCGCGCAGCCAGGCGGTGATCGGGCTGTTCCGGCGCGTCCCCCACAGCACGAACTCGCGCGAGACGCACGCGCGGGTGAGCGACGCGGCGGCGTAGCGCGCGCCCATCGGACGTCCGGGTTCGCCGAACATCGACGGCATGTAGACCCGCAGGCCGGCGGCGGCCACCAGGCGTCCCAGCTCGGCGACGCCGGGGTAGAGGCCCGGGGTCTCGTGCATGAGGATGACCGCCGGTCCGCGGCCGGTGCAGAACACGGTGCGCGTCACGCCGCGGAGCGTGAGCTCGCGGCGCTCGAGGTCGGGATACGGCGAGGTCGCCCCTCGGGCCACGCGTCATCGTCGCACGACCACGCTGACATGGCGCTTGCAAGGCATGGGCGAGAGGTCCCCCATGAGCAAGCGCAAACGCCCCCCGAAGACCGCGCCCCGCGGCAAACGCGCCCGCGCGACCACGGTCGAGCGCGCCACGCGTGCCCTCGAGGACCTCGGCGAGAAGAAGCCGCCGCAGAAGACCGACGATCCAGCCCGCGACCGGACCGCGATCGAGGACGGCGCCCTCGCGCCGCTCGATCACGCCGACTGATCACCAGCGACGGGTCCACAGGAGGTCGGCGCCGAGGATCCCGCGATCGCCGGCCACGCCTTCGAAGAGGACGCGGCGTCCGAGCCAGTACTCGATCTCGGCCTCGTTCACGTTCTCGTCGACGCGGGCCTCGGTGCGGCTCCGGTAGAGGACGAGGAGGCGGCGGGTGATCCAGCGCCCGAACACGAAGGCGCGGCTCGACGAGGCCGTGGCGGGCTCGTAGGCGATGAGGTCGAGGCGCACGGGGAGGATCGGCGAGAGGGTGCCGACGATCGCCTGGGACGCGACGGCGGCGAACAGGTTGCTGGCGGCGTCGCTGGTCTCGCTGCCGGCGGCCGACGCGGTGTCCGAGATCGCGAAGGCGAGGAGCTGGCCCTGGGTGTAGGTCGGCGGCTCCGAGGCGAGCTCGAGCTCGGGCTCGCTCGCGCGCCCGCTGACGTTCGCGAACAGCGTGAGCTCGGGCAGCTCGCGCTCGAGCTGCAGATCGAGCAGCGGGTCGAGGCCGCCGTCGAAGGTGACGGCGGCGCGGCGCAGGCGGTAGCGGCGCTCGAGCACGATCACGTCGCCGCGCACGACCTCGAGCTTGCCGTCGACGAGGGCGCCGTCCTGCCCGGTCGAGAGATCGAGGCGGCCGCCGACCTCGCCGCGGAGCTGCGGGACGTCGACCGCGACGCCCTGGACGCGCAGGATGACGTCGAGGAACGGCGCCGTCGGCGCCGCGCCGAAGAGCTCCTTCACCTGGCGCTCCGGAGGCCTCGGCGGCGGGGCTCCCGGTGCGGTCGAGGCGAACACCAGATCGGCGGGCATCGCCGACGGGTGGAGCTCGCGCGCGGCGGTGACCCGCGAGGTCACGCTCCCGCGCCGGATGGCCGCGGTGACCAGCCAGCGGTCGCTCCTGCGCTCCAGCTCCGCGGTCAGCGTGCCGTTCACCTGCGGCGCCGACGAGGTGATGAGCTCGATCTCCTCGGCGGTCGCGCGCAGCGAGCCCGAGCGCGGCAGCAGGCCGTCGAGCTGGGCGTCGGCGACGACGCGGACCGTGCCCGACACGATCGTGCCCTCGACGTTCAGGGTGGCGCGGCCCGGCGTGAACGTGAACGCGGCCTTCGCGTCCCGCACGACGCCGATCGTGTCGTCGATCGGGAGGGTGGCGTCGCGGATGACGAGCGTGCCGAGCAGCCTCGCGGACTCCGGCTCGCTGCCGCGCAGCCGCAGATCGGCGTCGAGCTTTCCGGACAACCCGAGGAGCACGTCGGGCGCGAGGCGCGCGAACGGGCGCAGCTCGAAGTTCTCGGCCGAGAGCCGCGCCTGGGCCTCGTCGAGCGCGTCGACGTCCGCGTCGGCGACCAGCTCGAGCCGCCCGCCGTCGCCGCCGGTGGCGCGGGCGGTGGCGTGGAGCTGGCCTTCCCGGTAGCTCGCCTCGACGGCGACGTTGCGGATGCCGCCGCGCAGGGGGCCGCCGCCGCGGCGGGGCCGGCGGGCGCCGAGATGCTCGACGGTGAGCGCGAGCTCTCCGGTCGGGGCGCCGAGCGTTCCGGCGACCGAGCCGGTGCCGCGCACGACGCCGGTGGGCGCGTTCTTGACGCCGAACGAGCGGGCGGCGCGCCGCAGCTCGAGCTCCTCGATCGTCAGCCGTCCGGTCAGCGGCACGGCGGTGAGCTCCTCGCCGGCGGTCAGGATCGCGACCAGCTCGCGCGGCGTGGCCAGCGTCGCGGTGAGCGCGGTGGCGCCGCAGACCGTCGCCGTGAGGTTGCCGCGCGTGCCGTCCCGGTCGCCCAGGAGGTGGAGCACCACCATCGCGGGGTCGACGAGCGGCCCGGCCTGGGCGCTGCGCGCGGTGATCGTGCCCGTGAGGTCGGCGAGCGCGCCGCCGGCGCGCAGATCGGCGGTCACCACGCCGCGGAGCTCCGGGACGCCGGCGCGGATCGCGAGCCGATCGTCGATCACCAGCTCCGGCACGTGCACGCGCGCGGCGGCGATCGCGTCGAGGCCGAGCCGCCGCCAGGCGTCGACGTCGAGGGCGTGCGTGGGCGCGCGCAGCGCGCCCTCGACGTGCGCGGTCCCCAGGTCGCGCATCGTCGCCGTCATGTCGACGCGCGTGAGCTTCGGGTCCTCGAGATCGACGGCCAGCTCGAGGTCCGTCGGCGCCGGGAGCGCGTCGCTGACGAGCCCGCGCGCGTGGAGCACGGCCCGCGGGGCGCGGTCGGCGCCGAGCCGCAGCTCGCCGTCCACCCGGCCGGCGACCGGCGTCTCGAGCGCGAGCATGTCGCTCACCTCCGCCAGATCGATCGCGTGTAGCGCGAGCTGGAGCTCGCGGATCGCCCGGCGGTCGAGCGCGCGCCAGGCGTCGGGGTCTTCACGCCGGCGGGGGAGGGCGACGTCGAGGAGGGCCGTGGCGCGACCGAGCCGATCGTCCCGGTACACGAGCGTCGCCCGCGCATGCCCGCGCGCGATGTCGACGGCCGCGTCGACGGTGCCGCGCACGCGTGGCGGCACGCCATCGACGCTCCGGAGCCGCACGAGGTCGATGCCCTCGGCGGCGACGACCCCGGTGAGCGCGGTCGGGCGCGCGCGCGGAACGTCGAGGTCGACCGTGATCGTCCCGCCCGCCGCGCCGGCCCGGACGCCGTCGACGGAGATCCGCTCCGCACCGACGGTGATCCGGCCGCCGCGGCCGCGCACACGCGCCGACTGCGCGACGACGTCGAAGGTGCCCAGCGCGACCGCCGCCACGGTGTCCTCGCGCTCGGGGAACGAGACCGTGGCGGCGAGGGTGCCGCGCACGTCGCGCGCGCGGTCGACGGCGCGCGCGGTGACGTCGAATCCGCCGCCGACGCGGCCGCGCGCGGTGACGTCGAGATCGGGGACGGTCCCGTCGCCCACGCGCGCACCACGTACGCGCACGCTCGCCTGGCCGCCCGGGCGCTCGGGGAGGCCGTCGAGATCGAGCTCGACGTCGAGCGCGCCGACGCGGACGTCCTCGCGCTGGAGTCGCTTCCCGCCGACGGTGCCGCGCACGGCGATCCGTGGCGCCGCGCCTTCGTCGCCCACCAGCCGACCCGCGATGGCGAGGTCGGCGTCGAAGCTGCCCGCGATCGTGGCGTGTCCCTTCGCCGCGCGCGCGAGGTTCGCGCTGTGAGCCACCACCGTGCCGTCACGCAGGTCGACGAGGCGCCCGCGCTCGGTCTCGGTCACGGTCACGACGCCGCCGGCGCGCAGCCAGGTGTCACCGGCGGCGTGCGCCGCCGCGGTCACGCGGGCCTCGCCGCCGGCGAGCGTCACGCCGGCCGTGAGCCGGTCGAGCTCGATCGCGTCGACGGTGCCGCCGCCGTCGACGCCGATCGTGCCGTGGATTCCCTGGAGGCCCGCGTCGAGATCGAGCTCGAGCGCGACGACGGTCGTGGAGTCGACCGAGGTCGCCGGCAGCGTGGCGAGCAGCTCGCTCGCGTCGGCGCCGCGCACCATGACCGTGCCTCCGAGCGAGGCGCGCCGCTCCGCGCGGCGACCCGAGATCGCGCCGAGGAACCGTGCCGAACCGAACGAGCCCCGCAGCACGGCGCGCAGGCCGTCGTCGTCGTCGGGCCGCACCGCGGCGTCGAGCTCGAGCGCGGCGGGCGTCAGGTCGGCCTCGGGCACGAGGCGCGCGAGGGCGCCGGGCGGCGCCTTGACGCGCAGGGCGCCGCGGAGATCGTTGCCCGCGCCGACGCGTACGTCCGTGGCCTCGACCGCGACGTCGCCGGCGACGACCGTGCCCTTCGACAGCCGGATCACCCCTGCCGGGTCGATCGCGACGTCGGCGACGACCCCCAGCGGCGTGTCGCGTTCGCGCCAGCGTGCGCCCACGTCCGCGCGCGCGCGCAGCGCGCCGTCCTGCCCCACCCGCAGCCGCCCGACGATGACGAGGCCGTCGAGGTGATCCACGCGATCGTCGCGCGTGATCGTGATCTCGGCCCCGCGCACCTCGAGGCGGTCGATCACGACGTCGAACGGGAGCGGATCCGGGCTCGGCTCGTACATGGCCGCGACGTTGGGCGGCTCGTCGCCGCGCTGGAACAGGGCGACGCGGCCGCCGTCGACGACGAGCTGCTCGAGCCGCGCCTCGTCGCGCAGGAAGGCGAGGAGCGCGACGTTGAGCTCGATGCGCTCGGTCCGGACCGCCTCTCGGCCCTGGCGATCGCGGAGGACGACGTCGTGCAGCGTGAAGTCACCGAGCAGGCTGCCCTCGAGGCGCCCGACGCTCGCGCCGCCGGGGAACTTCTCGAGGAGCGCGGCCTCGATCCGACCCCGAACCTGATCGCGCCCCCAGTCGGAGTGGAGGGCGATGATCCCGGCGAGCACCAGGGCGAGCGCGAGCGCGACCAGCACCAGCAGGAACCGACCGAACCAGCGCGCGAGTCGCTTCGCCATCAGAAGGCCTCGCCGACGCTGAGGTGGAACGCGAAGCGCTGGCCGGCCTGCGGCTCGCCGGGCTCGACGCGATTGAGGCGGTAGCCGACGTCGAGACGCACGGGGCCGATCGGCGTGGGCAGGCGCAAGCCGAGGCCGCTCGCCCAGTGCAGTCGCCCGATCGCCATCGCGCCCCAGGACTCGGTGACGTCCGCGCCGTCGAGGAAGGCGGCCCCACCCAGCGGGGGCAGGTATGGCAGGTCGGGCAGCGGAAAGCGCAGCTCGGTCGAGAGCTCGAGCGAGGCCGTGCCGCCGTACGGCACCTCCCGCGCGTTGCCGTCGACCATCCCGGCGGCGAACGGCGCCAGGTGGCGCTCGGGGAAGCCGCGGTGGCTGTTGGCGCCGCCGGCGAAGAAGCGGCGGACCGCCGGGGCGTCGCCGGCGAGCGCGCCGAGCCGGGCCCGGGCGCCGAGCACGGCCGGCCCGAGCGGGAGGTAGCCGCGCGCCTCGGGCGTCACGCGTGTGTACGTGAGCGCGCCGCCGGCGGCCTCGGTGCCCTGCTCGGCGCGGAGCTCGACGTACCCGCCCCGGGTCGGCGCCACGCGATCGTCGCGCAGGTCGAGCACCGCGCTCGCCTCGTACGCGCCGATCCGCGCGGTGCGGTCGAGGCCGAGCTGCATCACGGTGGCGTCGTCGAGCACCGGCGACACGTCGCGGTAGCCGACGAGGCCGAGCTGCCAGCCGACCGTCGCCTGCATCATCCGCCGGTACGTCGGCGTGCGTGCGGTGAGCCGCGCGCGGGGTCCGTAGCTCGTGTACGCCTCGACGGCGAGGTAGGAGAAGCTCGCCTCGGCGGTGCCGCCGAAGCGCGGGTAGAAGAGATCGATCCGATCGAGCGTCGCCGTCGCGGCGACCCGCGGCGCCACCTCGTCGCCGCCTCGCTGCAGGACCAGCGCCGGGCGCAGCTCGACGCGCGCGGTGGTCAGGGGCCAGGGCCACGCGGCGACGCCGTAGGCCGCGCGCCCGCGCACCTCGTACGCGACGGGATCCATGCCGACGCCGCCGCCGAGCCGCACCTCGTGGCGAGGCGACTCCTCGACGCGCACCAGCACGTTCACGATCTCGTCGCGCTCGCGGTCGGCCTCGACCCGCACCAGCCCGAACCGGCCCAGCTGATAGAGCGCGGCGCGGGTGTCGTCGAGCGCCTTGACCGAGTAGCGGTCCCCGGTGCGCATGACGACGCGGGCCGAGACCGCGTCGCCGAGGCCCGGCGGGACGCCGTCGACCGTGATCTGGCCGAAGCGCGCCAGCGGACCCGGTTCGACCTCGAGGCGGATGATCGCCTCGCTGCGGGCGGGGTCGGCGATCACCATCCCGTTCACGCGCGCGTACGCGTAGCCGTGCGCCTGCAGCTCGCTCACGACGTCGGGCACCGCGAGCTCGTAGCGCTCGTAGTCGAACGGGTCGCCGTCGTCGATCGGGATCCGGGCCCGCAGCGCGTCGACCGGCACGTCGTCGGGGTGGCCCTCGAAGACGACGCGCGCCAGGCGGGCCTGCGCGCCCTCGTCGATCGCGAACGTCACGTCCGCGCGGTCCTCGCGTCGCTCGACCTCGGATTCGACCTCGACCCCGAAGAAGCCGCGCCGGACGTAGAAGCTGCGCACGCGGCGGCGGTCCAGGCCCACGAGGAACCGGGCGAAGGGCTGGCCGGTCTCGCGAGCGTGGGTGAGCCCCAGGCCCTCGATGATCACGTCGTCATCGACGGACGCCGCGCCGGTGATCCGGATCGACCCCACGCCGACCTCGCCGGGCGCGACCGGGCGCGTGCGCACACCGCAGGCGGTGGTCGTCGCGAGGACGATGACGAGCAGGCCGGGCGTGCGCATCCGCACGCGAGAGGTTGCAAGTTCCTCGCCAGCGAGCACCGGTGGCGCTACTCGGTTTCGTGCTCGTGCGCGTGGCGGGCGGCCTCGAGCAGCTCGGGATCCACGTTCGCGGGGTCGAGGATGACCTTGCCGTCGTGCGACGCGCGCACGCCGGGACCCTTGACGACGAAGTCGCCGGCACCCTCGACGAACACCAGGATGTGGTCCGGCGCGACCGCGCGGACGGCGCCGATGATGTCGCCGCGCTCGTCCAGGAACACGTGCGCGCCCAGCTCGACCGCGACGGACTTCATGCGAGAGGCTACCCCCGGCGCCGGCAACGGCAAGGCGCGAGTCAGCGCGTTCGGCGCCCCGATGCGCGCCTCAGCCCTCGCCGGGCGCCTGCGCGCGCAACACGGCGATCACGTGGCGGAACAGCGCCCTGGCGGCGCCGGGCGGTTTGCCCGTCGCGCGCTCCCGCTGCGCGTCGGCCACGAGCTGGGGGAGCGGATCGGCGGATCCGCCGGGGAACGCGGCGAGGGCGGCCTCGCCCTCCTCGATGAGGCGGGTCCGCCAGCGTTCGGCCGCGTGGAACAGCTGTGGTTCGGCGACGCCGGTGGACTGCACGTTGGCCAGGCGCCGCTCGACGTCGTCGAGCTCGAAGCGCCGCAGCTGGCCCGCGAGGTTGCGCTCGGCGCGACGGCGCGCCACGTGGGGGGTGACCGCGCGCGCCCGATCGAGGACCTCGCGCAGATCCTCGTCGAGCTCGAGCTTCGCCAGCGTCGAGTCGGGCACGCCCATCAGCGTGCGCGCGAGGTCCGCCGAGCGATCGCCGGCGGTGCGACGCGCCTTCCTGGCGAGCTGGCGCCGGCTCGGTCCGTCGCGATCGTCGTCGGCCATGGTCGGAGGATACCCGGTCGGCGCTCAGCCGTACCGGAACTCGAGGAGCGGGGCGGGGCGGTGGAGCCCGTTGTGCACCTCGTAGTTGAAGGGCTGGTACTGGATCGGCCACGGCACCGCACGCGACTCCTCGGGACGGTGGTGGATCGTGAGCGCCATCGGCGTCACCGCGCGGTACGAGGCGTCGACCGGGAGATCGTTGTTGTCCCAGCCGCCCGCCGAGAACAGGTTGAGCAGCAGGCGATCACCGAGGTCGAAGATGACGTCGAACCCGCGTTCGATCTTCTCGTGCCCGCGGATCATCGTGTGCATCCCGACCCGCTCCATGAAGGCGCGGAACTGGCGCCGGCCGAACATGAAGCGCGGGTTCTGGCGCTGCAGCTCGACCGGGACGTGGTCGGTCTGCTCGGGATCGCTCCACATCATCTGGAAGCGGAGCTCGGGGTCGTTGAGGCTGCCCAGGTCGCGGTAGCGCTCGGCGAACGTGTCGTCCCGGGGCACGCCGCCGTGCACGAACATCATGCGATCGACGAGGCACGCCGTCGGCATCTTCTCGAACAGGATGCGGTACGCGTCGAGCATCTCGAACGGCACGTGCGTCATGATCGACGCCAGCGCCTCCGCCGGATAGACGACGCTGTACATCATGCCCTCGTGGACCCGGAAGTGCTCGTGGTTGCCGCGCAGCACGATCACCTGATCGGGCAAGGACACGAGCAGGCGCAGGACGGCGCGCAGGACGCCGTCGAAGCTGAAGCGGCCGCGGTCGATGTAGTCGCCGAGGAGGACGAGCTTCACGTCGGGGTAGCGCGCCGGGTCCCACTGGTGCGCCCACGCGCGGTTGATGAAGTCGGTCTGGAGGAGCGCCGCCTTCAGGCAGCCGTAGCAGCCGTGGGTGTCGCCGAGGACGATCAGCTCCATCGCGCCCGACGCCCGCATCACGTGGACGTGCTGGTCGAGGAAGCGCGTGCCGGGGGCGAAGCGCGCGACATCGGTGACGCCGGTCAGCCGCCCGTTGCCCTGCGCGCGCTGCCGCTCCCAGACCTCGATCGCCGCGTGCACCAGCTGGTAGTCGAGATCGATCTGCGCCTTGCGCTCGATCGGATGCGGCGAGTAGGTCTGCTCGAGCGGGTCGAGCACCGGGTGTCCCACCGCCTGCAGGTCCATCCACGCCGCCGGCTGGAGGATGACCGGACGGCCCGTGGTCGTCGGCGGCGCCGCCATCTCCGGCATCGTGGTGGCGGCCGCCTTCGGCGTCGGCGGGCCGGTGAAGTAGCCGATGAGCTCCTCGTAGAGCTTCTTCTCCGGCTGGGTGATGAGGCCGTCCGCGTGCATGAGGCCCTGCACCAGCTCGAGCACGGTGGCCTGCTCGGGGGGCGGGAAGCTGCGGAAGAGCGTCACCGCCCGCGCCTTGAGGCGCATGGGCACGAAGCCGTCGGTGCCGCTGGCCTTGGCCTCGTCGGCGAGCGCCGCGACGTCCTTGACCAGCTTGGTGAACACGGCCTCGTAGTCGGCGCCGTTGTGGGGGCCGACGAGCCCGCGCACCGACTCGAGGTAGCGCCGGATGTACGCGTGCTCCTTGTGGTGGAACAGGCCATCGGCGTAGCCCACCGTGAGGAGCAGCTCGACGATCTCGGCAGTTCGCGCAAACACGGCGTTACTTCGCACCCCTCACGCGAGGCCGGCAACTATACCGCCCCGACATCCACGGTACACTCCCGGGATGCGCCTGATTTCGATCGTCAACGTGGCCATCGGGATGGCGCTCCTCGCGCCGGCCCCGGCGCTCGCCGAACGACTGCTCATCACGGTCGGCGCCGACGCGCTCGCCACCGCCCGCACCGCTGCGGCGGAGGACACCGGGTTCGAGGTGCTGGCAGCGGACGAGGACGTCGCCGTCCTGTCGATCGACGAGGCGGCGCTCGACGCGCTCACCGAGGCGATGCACGCGCACCACGGGCGCTGTGGCGGCTTCATGGTGCACGAGTCGCTCGCCGACGCGCTCGACGCGCTCGACGCGCCGGTCGCGCCCGCCGACGGGCCGCCCGTCGACTACCGCCTGGAGCGTCCGCACGTCGTGCGCGCGGTGCTGCCCGCGATCGAGCCCGGCCAGCTCCTGAGCACGATCGAGCACCTCTCCGGCATGAAGAACCGCTACTACCGCTCGCCGACCGGCGCGGCGGCCTCCACGTGGCTGCGCGATCGCTGGCGCAGCTTCACGACCCGCGCCGACGTCACCGTCGAGCTCGTCGATCACGGCTATCCGCAGCGCTCGGTCGTGCTCACGATCCCGGGGACCACGCTGGCCGACGAGGTGGTCATCATCGGCGGTCACCTCGACTCGATCGCGCCGGGCGGCACCGGCAGCGACGCGCCGGGCGCGGACGACGACGCGTCGGGGATCGCGACGCTCACCGAGGTCGCGCGCGCGCTGCTCGCGAGCGGTGTGCGCCCCCAGCGCACGCTCCAGTTCATGGCCTACGCGGCCGAGGAGGTCGGGCTGCGCGGCTCGCTGCGCATCGCGAGCGACTACCGGCGCCGCGGGGTGAACGTCGTCGGCGTGCTCCAGCTCGACATGACCAACTACCAGGGCTCGGATCGCGACATCTGGCTCATCGCCGATCACACGGACGCGGGGCAGAACGCGTTCCTCGGCCGCCTGATCGACGCCTACGTCGGCGCGACGTGGGCGTACGACCGCTGCGGCTACGCGTGCTCCGACCACGCGGCGTGGACCCGCCACGGCTTCCGGGCGTCGATGCCGTTCGAGGCGCGCTTCCGCGACTCCAACCGCGCGATCCACACGCGCAAGGACACGCTCGAGCGGAGCGACCACAACGTCCAGCACGCGGTCAAGTTCGCGAGGCTCGCCACCGCGTACGCCATCGAGCTGGCGCGCGCCGACCTCCCGGCGGTCGACGCCACCACGCGCCCCGGGCCCGGCTCGTCCAGCCGCTCGCCGCTGCCGTTCGTCGCGCTCGCGATCGCGGCCTTCGGGCTCGCGTTCGTGCTCGGCAACCGCATGCTCCGCGGGTGATCTCGTCGTCCATGACCGATCCCCGGAGCAACGCAGGTGCCCGCTCCCGATGCGAGCAAGGTCGAGCACATCGGCGTCATCCCTCGCGAAACCGGGCCACAGCGGGCGGTTGCGCTCGCCACCCCCACCGGCGTGGCTTCTGCCGAAAGATTTTTGCGACCTTCACCGGGGGTCCCGTCACGAACGAGATGTGCACGGTGGTTGCCCCTGATTGCCGCGCTTCGCGCTGCGGCCGACGTGATTTCTGGGAGGCGATCACGTCAGGTCAGGAACGGCCACCGTGCACGATTCTTTCGCCGTGGGCGTGATGTGTGGTGGTGTAGGCTCAGCCGAAGATCCGGCTGAACACCTGCCGTTGCTCGTGGGTGCCCAGGAGGAGCAGCTCCCCGTGGGAGGGTAGCGGCATCTCGGGTGTCGGGTTGGTGATGGTCTCCTCACCGTGCTGCACCGCGATGACGCTGGCCCCGCAGGTCGCGCCGATCGCCGCCTCCTCGAGCGTCTTGCCTCCGAGCTGGGACGGCACCGGGACGTGGAACAGCTCGACCCCCGCGCCGAACATCATCACCTGGCGCCCCTGGATCGTGGAGAAGATCGACTCGGCGCCGAGCGACGAGTAGCCGAGCGCGAAGTCGGCGCCGGCGCGGTGCACCGCCTCGAGGTTCTGCTCGTTGGTGATGCGGCTGATGATGCGGAGGTCGGGGTTGAGCTTCCGGCAGTAGACCGCGAGGTAGATGTTGATCGCGTCGCGGTTGGTGGTCAGCAGCACCGCCGGCGCGCTCATGATGCCGGCCTCCACCAGCACCTCGCGATCCGCCGCGTCGCCGGTGAAGACCCGATCGGCGACGTCGGCGCCGAGCTTGTGGCCGAGGAGCTCCTCGCGTTCGACGACGTGCACCTTGACCTCGCGGGCGCGCAGCGCCTTGGCCGCGGCGACCCCCACCTTGCCGCCGCCGATCACGACGGTGGGCTCGTAGTTGGTGTCGTAGATGACGAGCAGCGTGTTGAGCTCGAGGATCTGGTCGGGCGTGCCGATCACGACCGGCACGCCCCACTCCGACAGCGGGCGGTCCGGGTCCGGTCGCTCGAAGCGCCCGCGCTCCCAGACGCCGACGACGCTGATGCCCATCCGGCGCCGCAGCGCGAGCTCGCGCAGGGTCCGACCGGCGAGCGGCGTGCGGTGGACGGGGAACTCGCCGATGACGAGCCCCCGGTAGTGGCCGATGATGTGGACCTCGGCGTGGCCGGCGTTCACCCGGTTCGCCAGGTGCTCGCCGAGGCGCTTCTTGATGGGCAGGACGGTGCTCGCGCCCGAGAGCTCGAGGATGTCGATCGCCTCCTCGTCGTCGACGATCGAGATCACCGGCACCCTGGGCGCGTGGTGGCGCACGGTCAGCACCACGTTGGTGTTCTGGGCGTCGTCGATGTTGGCGACCACCGCCCGCGCCCGATCGACGGCGATCGCGCGCCAGGTCGCCGCGTCCTGCGGATCGCCGGTGATCACCGGCGCCCCGGCGGCGTGGAGGTGGGCGGAGACCGCGGGATCCGGCTCGAGCACGAAGTGCGGGATCTTGGCGAGCGCGAGCCGCTCGATCAGATCCTTCGCGACGACCTCGTGCTGGCAGATGAGGACGTGGTCCTTGGTGCCCTCGGGCACCTTGCGCGGCGCCCGCAGGTTGAGCTGGGCCTCGAGCCACGGCGCGTAGAAGAACCGGATGAAGGCGAACGGCAAGACGATGAGCAGCATGAAGATGCCGCTCACCAGGACGACGACCGAGAACATCCGGCCGAGGTCGCTCTCGAACGTGATGTCGCCGAACCCGAGCGTGCTCATGACCGTCAGCGTCCAGTACACGCCGGTGAGCCACGAGTGGTCCTGGCCCTCGCGCACCATGAGCACGTGGAACAGCACCGTGTAGACGCAGATCATCCCCAGGAGGACGAAGAGCTGGGTGCTGAGCCGCCGCAGGTTCTCGCGCAGCAGCGGCTGCTTGATGATGTACATCAACTGACTGACGACGTACTTCATCCGCCCGGCCAGTATAGGCCGGCAGGCGCTACCGCGTCGCGCGCCGCGCCGTGTAGAGCACCGCGCCCAGGAGGAGCGCGTCGACACGCTCGACGGTCCAGCCGGCCTCCTCGAGCATCGCGCGCTGGTGGGCCGGCGCGCGGTACGCCATGTCGCCCACCTTGATCTCCTTGCCCGTGCTCCCGGGCAGGTGACGGAGCGGGCCGT
Source organism: Myxococcales bacterium UBA2376 (assembly GCA_002344285.1). Taxonomy (GTDB): domain Bacteria; phylum Myxococcota_A; class Polyangia; order Haliangiales; family Haliangiaceae; genus UBA2376. Next base: position 11,778 of record DDTA01000148.1, on the reverse strand, counting down.
TGCCGAGGCTCGCCATCGCCAGCGTCGCCCCCGGCGCGGCCACGCGCGCGAGCTCGCGCGCGGCGGCGGTGAAGTCGCGATAGAAGTGCGACGAGATGGTGTTGGTGACGAGGTCGAACGAGGCGTCGGGGAACGGCAGCGTGTAGACGCTCCCCTCGAGGAGCTCGACCGCCGCGGCGCCGTGGTCCTTCTGGCGGGCCTGGCGCAGCATCGCGGCGGAGATGTCGACGCCGACGATGCGCGCGCCCGGATAGCGCCGCGCGAGCTTCACCACCAGCTCGCCGGTCCCGCAGCCGACGTCGAGCGCGGCGCGCACCTCGGCCGGCGCGCGCGCGAGGATGCGATCGTGGATGCTGCCGTAGAAGCGCTGGAAGAAGCGCGCGTCGTAGACGTGGCTCCAGAGCTGGAACAGGGGCGTGACGACGCGACTCGTGCGGCTGTCGGGCGACATGGCGCGACTCTAGCCGCCGGGATCGCGCGCGAGACCTACGCGTCCTTACTCGTCGGCGGCTTCCGCGCCGTCCCCCGCCGCGGGCGCAGCGGGCGCGGCCGGCGATGCAGGTCGCGCGCGTCGCGCGCGGGGTGCGCGAAGTCGAGCGGCACGCCGGGTTCGTCGTCCGCCTCGACGGCGCGCCGCGCGAGCTCGTGGAGATCCGACGCCTCCGCCGTCCCGTCGCGGGGATGCTCGGGGCGGAGCGCTTCGCTCCAGGGGATGCGGGCCTCGTCGGAGAAGGGGCCGGACTCGAACGTATCGTCCGACGCGAGCGCCGCTTCGGGATCAGGCTTCTTGCGCGGCATGAGATCGGTAGACCACATCCGCGGCCGATCGGCACGTCGCCGCAGAAAGGCCAGCTACCGCCGGCGCTTGCCCTGCCGCTTCACGGTGCCGTGACGGGCGGCGACGGCGCGCAAGGCCGCCAGCGCGGCCTCGGTCCGGGCGTGGGCGCCGACCGGTGCCCGGGTGACGGCGTGGATCGTCACGCGCTGCGCCGGCGTGTCCCCGACGCGGACGAGGCCGAACAGCCCCCCCAGGGGCGCCGGCAGCCACGCGAGCAGACCGGCGCGGCACGCTGCGGCGGCGAGCGTCGCGCTCGGCACCACCGCCGCGACGTGGTGCCCGCGGAGCGCGGGTGAGGGCGCGCCCGCGACGGCGACGACCTCGCGCGTGCGCGGGCCGCGGCCGGGCGCGCCGTAGAGCCCGTAGCTCACGGTGGCCAGCGCCTCGACGTCCTCGCTGCCGTCGCCGGGTACGGCCGGCGTGACCACGACGTCCAGATCGCCGCGCCGCAGCGCGCGCGGCGTGTCCGCCGGGACGTCGACCAGCTCGCCGACGAGGCCCGGCGACGTCGCGCGCAGCGCGGCGAGCGCGGGCGCGGCCAGCCACGCCGCGACGTCGTCGGTCGCGGCGATCACGACCGGGCCGGCGAGGCCTGCGCCGGCGAGGCCACCGAGCCCCTCGTCGAGCAGCCGCATGGCCGCGCGCACCGGTCCGAGCAGCGCGTGCCCGGTGGCGTTGAGGCGCATGCGCCGGCCGGCGCGCTCGAAGAGCGGCGCGCCCACCTGCTCCTCGGCGAGGCGGATCGCCCGCGACAGCGCCGATGGCGAGACGTGCAGCGCGCGCGCGGCCGTGGGCAGGTGCTCGGTCTCGGCGACCACGCGGAACGCGGGCAGGTAGTCCCACAGCGCGCGCAGCTGGCGTGCGCGATCCATCAGGTGACGCGGGGCTTCCATCATCGTTGCAATAACCTGAATGGTCTGTTGAATCAATTGCGCGTTACGCACTGACGTCCACCTCCGTACCTCCCACCACACCCTCCCGGAGGAACTTCGATGTCTCGATTCATGGATCTCCTGATCGCCGCCGTCCCCTTCGCCCTCGTCGCCTGCGGCGACGACACCGGCGCGGCCCCCGTCGACCCCGCCACCGCGCCACGCGCCATGGTCGACCGCTTCAGCGCCGCCGCCGGCACGCTGATGGTCCGCGACGCCGCCAACGGCCTGCCCGCGCCGGGCGCGCCCATCGCGTTCGACGAGGGGCCGTTCATCACCACCGGGCTCGCGCCGTCGGGCGGGGTCGCGCGCTACTACAACTTCGACGTGCAGCCGACGGCGCCGGCGCCGATCTACGTGCTGGTCCACGACGGCGAGCCGGTGGCCGGCCAGCTCAACATCATCGACGCGGTGCCGGGCGACCCCGGCTACAACGACTTCTGGCGCGTGGTGATGGTGTCCGTGCCCGAGGACTACGTCGCCAACAGCGTGACGAGCCTCGACGAGCTCGACGCCGAGGGCTGGCCGATGACGACGACCGAGACGCTGGTCAACTGCCCGGTCGTCCCGGAGGGTTCGACCGCGACGCGTCGCTTCGCCGGCGGCGATCCTTCGCTCCACCGCGGCTGGTACCGCGGGCAGCTGGTCCACTACTTCACGTTCGAGGAGAAGGCGCTCGCCGGCGCGGTGGTGCCGACCTCGCCGATCTACGTGACCTTCAACACCAACCCGGATCAGCCGGGCGGCGGCCCGCCGTCCGGGTTCCGGACGGAGCCCGGGAGCGCGCAGACGCACAACGTGGTGGCCACCATGCCCGCCGACGCCGGCTACTCACCGCTGTGGCGCGTGCAGGTCTACGACAACGCGGCCTTCGGCACGGTGCGCGACCTGGCCAGCGCCCAGGCCGCGACCCGGCTCGGCACCGACGTCGCGGACGTCAACTGTCCGATCGTCGAGTGACGGCTCAGGGCGCCGGCCGCGCGGCTACTCGTCCACCGCCACGCCGACGAGGAGCTGGTCGCCGGCGCTCTGCAGGTACAGCGTCCACGAGCCGCCGACGTTGTCGGAGCCGAGCTCGGTCTCCATCATCCGGCGGCCATCGACGATCACGGCCTTCAGGCCGTCGCCGACCTCGAGGTACTCGCTGATCGCGCCGGCGGGCACCGAGCCGAACGCGGTCTCGCCGAACGTGACCGTGTGGGCGGCGCTGGTCTCGTTGGCGACCGAGACCAGCTTTGGAGGATCGCTGTCGTCGTCCGTGCACGCGGCGCCGCCGAGGGCGGTCGCGACGAGGAGTGGCAGGAGCTGGAGGCGAGGGAGGTTGCGCATGGCCGTCGACAGTGCACGCCCCGGACCAGGCGCGGCGCCGCGGGGTTCGACGCCGACTGCCACCGTCTGCCGTCAACCGGCGGTCACGCCCGTATCGTCGTCGCGACGGCGTCCATCGCCGCGTCGAGCTCGTCGTCGGCCACGTAGGGCGCCGGCCCGAGGCGGAGGCGGTCGCCGCGCGCGTCGGCGTAGATCCCGTCGCGGCGCAGCGCCGTGACCAGCTCCGCGGCGCGGGGCGTCGCGAGGGCGACGAAGCCGCCTCGCTGTTCGGCGTCCACCGGCGTGGCCACGGCGAGCCCGAGGGCGCGCGCGTGGTCGATCAGGCGCGAGGTCTGGCGGAGCGAGAGCGCGCGCAGCGCGGCGGGCGACATGCCCTGCGCGCGGGCGAAGCGCGTGACGGCGACCGCGCGGTAGAAGCTCGCCGGGTCGAACGTGCTCCCCGCGAACGCGGTCGCGCCGTCGGCGGCGTAGCCCACCGGCCGTGTGTGATCGTGGTGCGCCTCGAGCTCGGCGAACCCCGCGAACCAGCCGGTGTAGACCGGCCGCAGCCCGGTCCCGGACGGCACCCGCAGGAAGCACGTGCCCTCTCCCCACTGCGCGTACTTGTAGCCACCGGCGACCACGAACACGTCGTCACCGCCGACGTCGTCGAGCGAGAAGGGCACCACGTGCCACGCGTGATAGGCGTCGACGAGGACGCGGGCGCCGCGTGCGCGCGCGCGGGCGGCGACCCCGTCGAGGCCGGCGACGATCGTCGAGGTCTCGAACAGCACGCTCGAGACCAGCACGGCGGCGGTGGTGTCCCGCACCGCCGCGGCGAGCCGCTCGGCCAGCGTGTCGGCCGGGTGCGCCGCCACCCAGGTGACCTCGACCCCTTCCTCGCCGAGCCGCCGCAGCTGGCGGTGCATCGAGTGGAACTCGCCGGTGGTGGTCACGAGGTGCGGGCGCCGGCGCAGGTCGAGCGCCGACAGGAACCGCGTCACCAGCTCGTGCGTGCTCGACGCGAACGCGAGCTCGTCCGCGCGCCCACCGATGCGCTCGGCGACGTACGCGCGGAGCTCGTCCTGCACGGCGAACACGCGCGCCCACTTGTCGTCGACGTGCGTCGCCGCGTCGACGAAGGCCGCGTCCTGCCCGGCGCGCGCCACGTCGGGCCACGCCTGGTGCGAGTGACCGGTGAGCAGGACGCGCCGCGGCGCCCCGGGCGGGGCGCTCAGGAACTGGGTGTAGTGCGCCCGCAGCGCGCGCGGATCGAGCGGGGAGGTCACGCGCCGACTCTCGCGCAGGTCGCCCCGCGTGTCACGGCGTGCGCGTGCGCCTCGGTGTGGCGATCCTGCCGCCGGCCGGGCGCGTTGTCGCGACGTTGCGGCGGTGTAGCGCTTGCAGCGCCCCGTCGGCATGAAGGTCGCGGTGATCATGAACGCGGGCGCCGGATCGATCGGCGCGGACCATGCCGACGAGCGCGCGGGCGCCATCCAGGCTGCCTTCGCGGAGGCCGGGGTCGAGGCCGCCGTGCATCGCTGCGCCGGCGCGCACCTGACCGCCAGCGCGCGCGCGGCCGCCGCCACCGGGGTCGACGCGGTGGTCGCCGCCGGAGGTGACGGCACCGTCAGCGCGGTGGCCTCCGCGCTCGTCGGCGGCGACGTGCCGCTGGCGGTCCTGCCGCTGGGCACGCTCAACCACTTCGCTCGCGATCTGGGCATGCCGGGTGAGCTCGTCGAGGCGGCGCGTGCGATCGCGACCGGGACGGCCGAGCGCGTCGACGCCGGCGACGTCAACGGCCGCACGTTCGTGAACAACTCGTCGATCGGGCTGTACCCGCTGATCGTCGGGGCCCGCGACGCCGAGCGCCGCGCGACCGGCCGCGGCAAGTGGCGCGCGATGCTGACCGCGGCCTGGCGGGTGCTGCGCCGGTTCCCGCTGGTCGCGGTGCACGTCCAGAGCGAAGCCGGCGCGGTCCTGACCCGGACGCCGTTCGTGTTCGTCGGCAACAACGCCTATCAGGTCGGACCGCTGTCGCTCGGGCAGCGGACCTGCCTCGACGGCGGGAGCCTCAGCCTCTACACCATGCGGTGCACCGGCCGGCTCCAGATGTTCTGGCTCTCGCTGCGGGCGATCTTCGGGCGCCTCGACCACATCGAGCAGCTCGAGATCCAGCGGGTGAGCGAGCTCCGGGTCGAGCTGCGCCGGCGTCGGGTTCGCGTCGCGCTCGACGGCGAGGTCGCCACGCTGGACACGCCGCTCTGCTACGCGATCCGTCCCCGCGCGCTGCCGGTGGTGCGTCCGTCCGCCGCGCAGGCGTCGCGGGAGGTGGCGGCATGAAGCTCGTCGCGCATCTCTCCGATCCGCACTTCGGCAGCGAGAGTCCCGCCGTCACCGCTGCGCTGCTCGAGGATCTGTCCGGCGGCGCCGCGCCGACGCCCGCGGTCGTGCTGGTGAGCGGCGATCTCACCCAGCGCGCCAGGGAGCACCAGTTCCGTGCGGCGCGCGCGTTCCTCGACCTCCTCCCGGCGCCGTACGTGGTGGTCCCGGGAAACCACGATGTCCCGCTCTACGACGTGTGGAGCCGGCTCCTCCATCCGCTCGCGCGCTATCGCCGGATCATCAGCGACGAGCTCACGCCGACGTACGTCGACGACGAGCTCGCGGTGGTCGGCCTCGACACCGCCCACGGCTTCACGTTCAAGGGCGGCAGGGTCACCGTCGAGCAGGCGCGCGCCGCTGCCGCGCGGTTCGCCGAGCACCCCGGCCGCCTCGAGATCCTCGTCGTCCACCATCCGTTCGTCTTGCCGGCCGGCCGCCCGGCGCGCGAGCGCGTCGACGGCGCCGACGCGGCGCTGCCCATCCTCCACGACGCCGGGGTCGAGGTGATCTGCAGCGGCCACCTGCACGTCGCCCACGCCTCCGATACGGCCGGCTTCCGTGACGAGCGGCGCGAGATCCTCGCCGTCCACGCCGGCACCTGCATCTCGACGCGCACGCGCGGGGAGCCCAACGGCTACAACCGCCTGGTCCTCGACGGCGACCTGCTCACGATCCACCACCGCGTGTGGAACGGCGACCACTTCGTCGACGACCGCCACAAGACCTACCGGCGCGAGGCCGGTCGCTGGTTGCACGCGCCGGGCGCTATAGTTCGCCCATGGCCGGCAAGCGACCGCGCACCCAGCGACGGGCAGACGCGCGCGCCACCCGCAAGCTGATCCACGATCGCGAGCGACTGTGGTCGCTCTCGCCCGGGGGCTCCGCGGCGCGGCCGATCACGATCGTCTCGCCGGCGGTGATCGAGGCGCGCGTGGCCGCGACGCCCTGTCCCCAGTGCGAGGGCGAGCTCGCGCTGCGCGAGCACGAGACCACGCCGACCGGCGACCGCGTCGTCGCGGTGCGCTGCAGGCTCTGCCACGCGCCGCGGCAGATCTGGTTTCGCCTGGGCTCGACGGCGCCGAGCTGACGCGGCGATGGCGCGGCGCCCGGCTACTCGCGCGGGCTCATGTAGCGGCGGCGCTCCGCCGGATCGACGCCGAGGAACGCGAACGGGCGCTCGGAGCTGGCCTCCGATGCGCGGCGATCGGCGGCGACGTCGTCGCGCCGGAGCGCCTCGTACGCCGGGATGGTGAGCCGCGCGCGGGCGCCGGGCGCGAGCGGCGCCGCCAGCTCGAGGCTCGCGACCATCGCCGCGGCGCCGGGGGCGACGCGGCCGGCGAAGAACTCGGCGGCGCAGCCCGAGCCGTAGCTGAACAGGCCGATGCGGCGACCCTCCAGCGCCGCGGCCTCGGCGTCGAGCAGCGAGGCGAGCGCCAGGTAGAGCGAGCCCGCGTAGATGTTGCCGACCTGCGCCGAGAACCGGAGTGACGGCGCGACCGTGGTCTCGAAGTCGCGATCGGCGGCGGCCTCGTCCAGCCCGTCGAGGCTACAGCGCATGCGGTGCGCCTTGTGCGCCATCTTGCCGTACGGCACGTGATAGCAGGTGCGGGCGAGCGGCTCGTCGCCGGCGAACTGCTCCTTCCAGTCGCGGTACGCGTGCGCGAGCGCGTCGAGGTAGCACTGCACCGAGAACTTGCCGTCGACGAGCGCGTCCTTCCTGTGGAGCGGTCGCCAGAAGTCGTGTACGTCGCGCGCGAACGAGCCGCTCCGGCCGATCTCGAGCTCGACGAGCCGCGGGCGCGCCGACACCAGCATGGCGACGGCGCCGGCGCCCTGCGTCGGCTCACCCGGGCTGCCGACCTCGTAGCGCGCGATGTCGCTCGCGATGATGAGCGCGGAGCGGCCGCGCGCCGCGCCCGAGGCGATCCACTCGGTCGCCGACAGGAGCGCCGCGGTCGCGCCGAAGCACGCGTGCTTGGTCTCGAAGACGCGGCAGCGGCTCGGCAGCCCGAGGAGGCCGTGGACGTAGGACGACACCGGCTTCGAGTGATCGACCGCCGTCTCGGTGCCGACGGCGCAGAAGCCGATCTCGCGTGGGTCGCGGCCGCTCGTCGCCAGGAGGCGACTCCCCGCCGCCGCCGCGAGCGAGACCGGATCCTCGTCGCCGGCGGCGATCGCCATCTGCGAGACGCCGAGCCCGAGGCGGTACTTGTCGGCGGCGACGCCGCGGGCCTCGGCCAGATCGCCGAGGTCGACGTAGCTGCGGGGGAGGCTGAAGGTGATCGCGTCGATCCCGATCGGGTCCGTCATGGTGCTCCTCGTTCGATGACGGAGGGAGCATCCAGGTTGCGCGCGGAAGACGCACGTCGTGAATTCCGCTCGCGCCGGATCTGTTGCCGGCCTGATGTCGATTCGGACTCGACGGGCCGGTCAGGGCGACGGTCAATCCGCCGGGCGGGACACGAGCACAGCCGCGTCGAGCCAGCGAAGGAGCAGGGCGAGCGCGCGCTCCGCGGGTTGCGGCGCGGTCGCGAGCAGCGCGCAGATGTCGCCGAAGGTCGTGCCGGCGGCGAGCGCCGGGGCGAGCGTCGCCTCGTCGTCGTCGAGCGTGCGGTGGACGACGGTGACGGCGCGGCGCCACACGAGCACCGCGCGGGTCGCGGCGGCGGGTGCGGGATGCGGCGCCGCGCGCTCGATGGCGTCCCACAGCTCGTCGGCGCGCGTGGTGAGCGCGACCAGTCGATGCGATGGCACGAAGCGGAGCGGCAGGGCGGGGAAGTCCTCCGGCGCCAGCGCGGCGACGGCCTCGCGGTCGAGCGGCGTGACGTCGGCGCCGCCGTCGAACGCCTCGACGCGCGCGCGCTCGAGCGCGGCGAGCTCGATCAGGTGCGCGGGCGCGCCGCGGTCGGCGAGGAAGCGCGCGAGGTGTGCGCCCACCTCACGTACCGACGGATGCGTCGGCGGGAACGCCCGCAGGTAGTCGGCGGTGAGCGCGCGGAGGTCGGGGTGGACGGCCGCCAGCTTCGGATGATCGACGACGAGCACGTCGGCGAGACGCGCGACGTACGCGTGCCGGTAGACGTGGAGACGCGCCGACGCGTCCGCGGCGCCGTCGCGCTCGAGCCACGCGGCGGCCTCGGGCTCCGGGGGCGGCGACGCACCCGTGATCGCGGCGTGGAGCCAGCGCAGCTGCGCGTCGAGCGCCGCGCTCACGCCGCGTGCTCCGCCGCCACCGCGCGCGCGCGCGACAGCTCGGCGACGAGCACGTCGAGCGCCGGGATGTCGTCGTCGCGCTCGAGGCACGTGGCCGCGTCCGGGAAGCGCCGTACGGCCTCGGCGTAGAGCGCCCACACCTCCTCGATCACCGGCGCGTCGTGGGTGTCGATGAGGAGTGTCTCGCCGTGGCTGTGCCCGGCCAGGTGCAAGTAGCCGACGCGCGCAGCGGGGAGCGAGGCGAGGTACGCGCGCGCGTCCCAGCCGTGGTTCGTGCACGAGACGTACACGTTGTTGACGTCGAGCAGGAGCCCGCAATCGGCGCGCGTCGCCAGCTCGGCGAGAAACGCGGCCTCGGTCAGCTCGGCGCCGCGGTACACGGCGTACGTCGACGGGTTCTCGAGCAGGATGCGGCGCCCGAGGCGCTCCTGCACCGCCGCGACGCGCGCGGCGACGTGCGCGAGCGCCGCCTCGGTGTACGGCATCGGCAAGAGGTCGTGCGTGTTGTGCCCGCCGAGCGTCGTCCAGCACAGGTGATCGGACACGAGCGCCGGCTCGAGCTCGTCGCACAGCGCGGCCAGCCGGTCGAGGTAGCGCGCATCGAGTGGATCGGTCGAGCCGATCGACAGCCCCACGCCGTGCAGCACCACCGGATGGTGCGCGCGGACCTCCCGCGCCACACGGCGCGGGTTCCCGCCGTCGACCATCAGGTTCTCGGTGATGACCTCGAACCAGTCCACGCCGTCGACCGGCCCGCGCATCGCCTGCGCGTGATGCGGCCGGCGCAGCCCGAGGCCGAACCCGCGCACGACTACGGGTAACGCTGGGTGACCTTGCCACCCTTCTCGGCGCACTCGGCCTCGACCACCTTCACCACGCCCTTGCCCTTGCACTCGTTCTGCCCGCCGCAGCCGTGGGTCGCGGTCTTGCAGCTGCCCTGGCCCTTGCACTCGTTGATGCCGAGGCAGTCGACCTGCGCGGTCTTCTCGTCGGGGTTGGCGGCGACCGGGTTGGTCACTGACGCCTCGGCCGTGGGCGCGGGTGTCGGTGTCGGCGCGGCGGCGGCGGCGGTTCCGGTCGCGGCTCCCGTCGCGGGCGCCGAGCCCGCGGCCGGCGCCGGCTGCGTCTTCGCTTCTTCCTTCTTGCACGCCGCGGCGAAGAGGCTGGCGGCGGTCAAGGCGATCACGACTCCTGACTTCGTTCGATCCACGGGTCCTCCTGGACGCTACGGCGCCACGGTACCATGCCGCCGTGCGGCTGTTGCTCCTCACGCTCGCTCTCCTCGTCGCATGCGGCGGCTCCAGGGCGCGACCCGATCCCGACGCGCTCACACCCGCCGAGCGCGCGCGCGTGGCGACGCTGTCGCCGCTCGGTCCGGTCCCGCCGGATCCGACCAACCGCCACGCCGACGATCCGCGCGCGGCGCGCCTCGGCCACCGCCTGTTCTTCGACCCGGCGCTCTCCGGACCGGGCACGGTGTCGTGTCGCACGTGCCACGACGGACCGGCGCTCGACGATCGCCGCACGCCCAACCACGTCTCGACCGGGACCGGCACCGGCGGCCGCAACACGCCCCCGGTGCTCAACGCGTCGTATTACCGCTGGACCAACTGGGGCGGTCGCTTCGACTCGCAGTGGTCGCTGGTGCTGGGCGCGATCGAGAACCCCGAGGTGATGAACGGCACGCGGCTCGCCGTCGCGCACACGCTCTTCGCGCGCTACCGCGCCGAGTACGACGCGCTCTTCGACGTGCCCCTCGATCCGGCGCTCGATCCGGCGGCGCCGGACGCCGCGCGCTTTCCGCCCGCAGGCAAGCCGGCGGCCGCCGGGGCGGCGCCCGGTCCGTGGGAGGCGATGGCGGAGGCCGATCGCGCGATCGTCGATCGCATCCACGCCAACGCCGGCAAGGCGGTGGCGGCGTACATGCGCACGCTCGTCGCGCGCCAGGCCCCGTTCGATCGCTACGTCGCCGGCGACGAGGCGGCCATCTCGCCGGCGGCGCGGCGCGGCGTGCGCCTCTTCCTCCAGCACTGCGAGGCATGCCACAAGGGCCCGTTCTTCACCGACGATCGGTTCCACGCGATCGGCGTCGTCCAGTCCGGCGCCGGCGTGCCCGACGAGGACCTCGGGCGCTACACCGACGTGGCGCCGCTCCTGGCCAGCTCGTTCCGCAGCGACGGCCCGCACAGCGATGGCCCCGGCATCCTCGACGGCGTCGTCCGCGCCGAGTCGCAGCGCGGCCAGTTCCGCACGCCCACCCTGCGCAACGTGTCCGTCACCGCGCCGTACATGCACGCGGGGCAGCTCGCCGATCTGGCGGCCGTCGTCCGCTTCTACAACGCCGGCGGCGGCAACATCCCCGGCGTCGAGAAGTCCCCGCACATGCAGCGCCTCGGCCTAACCGACGCCCAGCAGGCCGACCTGGTCGCGTTCCTCGAGAGCCTGACCGACACGTCCCTGCCCGACGCCCTGCGGGCGCCGCCGGTGCGGTAGCCTGGCGCGATGTCCGCGCTCCCGTTCGACCGTCTCGGAGGCGAGGCCGCCGTCCGTCGCCTGGTCGACCGCTTCTACGATCACATGGACACCCTGGCCGAGGTGATGGAGCTGCGGGCGCTGCACCCGCCGTCGCTCGACGACTCGCGCGACAAGCTCACCTGGTACCTGACCGGCTGGCTCGGCGGTCCGCCGCGGTACGTCGAGCGCTTCGGACACCCGCGGCTGCGCGCGCGGCACTTGCCGTTCCCGATCGACACGCGCGTCCGGGATCAGTGGATGCTCTGCATGCGCCGCGCGCTCGCCGAGACCGTCACCGACGACGAGCTGCGCGCCTTCCTCGACGAGACCCTGGATCGTCTCGCCGATCACATGCGCAACCAGCCGGGTTGACCCCAGCTGAGGTAAGCTCGCGGAATGGCACATCGACGGGTCCTGCCGTGCCTCGTGGGCGCAGCCCTTCTCGCCGTGGCCACGACGGCGTGTGACTCCAGGGAGGAGACCGGGAGCGCCAAGGGGGGCGTGTCCCTCGTCGCCCGCTGCGAGCAGATGGCGAAGGCGTGCGGGGACAAGGAGAAGCACGTCGCCAAGATCGTCGCCGAGTGTCAG
>DDTA01000189.1 GCA_002344285.1 Myxococcales bacterium UBA2376 | reverse complement strand
CCGCCGAGGTGGGGCGCGTCCATGATGTCGGCGCGGCCGGTGGTCGCGCTGATCGGCAGCCCGGCGCCGAGCGCCTTGGCCGTCGTGATGACGTCGGGCACGACGCCCAGCTGCTCGCACGCGAAGAGCGTGCCGGTGCGGCCGAATCCCGTCTGCACCTCGTCGGCGATCATGACGATCCCGTGCTGCGTGCACAGCTCGCGGATGCGCGCCAGGAAGCGCGCCGGCATCGGGATGAACCCGGCCTCGCCCTGCACCGGCTCGATGAGGATGGCGGCCAGCGCCGCCGGGTCGATCTGCGCGATCAGCGCGCGCTCGAGCTGCGCGATGCATGCGTCGACGTACGCCTCCTCGGTCATGCCCGCCGGCCGGCGATAGGCGTCCGGCGCCGGGATCCGGTAGATCTCGGGCGCGAACGGCCCGAACCCCTGCTTGAACAGGCCGTACTTGCTGGTCAAGGACAGGGTCAGGAGGGTCCGGCCGTGATAGCCGCCCTCGAAGCACAGGACGCCGCCGCGCCTGGTGAACGCGCGCGCGATCTTGATCGCGTTCTCGACCGCCTCGGCGCCGCTGTTGGCGAGCAGCGTCTTCTTCGCGAACGTGCCCGGGGTGACCTCGTTGAGCAGCTCGGCCAGCTCGACGTACGGCTCGTACGTCGCGACCAGCGCGCACGGGTGCAGGAGCCGGCGCGCCTGCTGCTCGACGGCGGCCACCACGGTCGGCGGGCAATGACCGACGAGCGACATGCCGATGCCGCCGGCGAGATCGACGAGCGTGTTGCCGTCGACGTCGATGACCCGCGCGCCCTCGGCGCGGTCGATCACGACCTCGGTCGCCTTGCCGAGCCCGCCGGGGACCGCGGCCGCGCGGCGCGCGAGGAGGGCACGACTCTTCGGTCCCGGGATCTCGGTGACGCGCTGGATGATCGTCATGGCGGATACCTCACGTCGCGTTCGGCGGGCAGGACGAGCACGACCCCGTAGCCGTCGCACACCGGGTCGTCGAGATAGTCGGCGAGGAGGCCGCGCAGCTCGAAGCCGACGCGGCGCTGCGCCGAGACCGTCGGGTCTTCGCGCTCGCCGGCGAGGAGCTCGGCGTAGTACTGCTCGGCGCTCAGCTCGTGCTTGACCGCGCCGTACCCGCTCGGCATGCCGACCGTGACCTGGCCGGCGAGCCCGAAGCGCGCCACCACCTCGTGGCGCGCCGCGTAGAGCGCGCGGGCGATGCCGCGCCGGCGAAAGTCGGGGTGCGTGCCGATGTCGGCGCCGTAGAGCCAGCGGCCGGCGGGGTCGTGCGACGTCAACCAGCCGCCCTGGATCACGTCGGCGAACGTGTGGCCCGGGTGCGCGAAGTCGAAGTCGAGCCGGATGGTCGACGTCATGCCGGCGACGCGGCCGGTGGCCTCCTCGACGACGCACAGCTGGCCGTCGGGGAACAGCTCGACGTGCTTCACGTAGTGCGGCGCGCGGAAGCGCTGCTCGGGCGCGAGGGTCGGGAACACGATCGTCTGCAGCTCCTCGAGCGCCTGGGCGTGCGCGGGCTGCGTGTGGACGACGGCCAGGCCGCCGCCGAAGCGGTGGACGATCACACCTCGCTCCTCTTGCCGGCCTCCGTGTAACGCACGGCGTAGAGGTCGGCGCGGCGGTCGAGCCAGGTGCGCACGCTGCCGGTGAGCCGGCTCCGGCGCAGCGCCTCGATGTCGAGCTCGTTCAGCACCATGGTCTCGACGTTCGGCGTGGCCTCGCTGGCGACGCCGTCGCGCGCGAACGGCAGATCACACGGCGTGAGGATGCAGGCCTCGCCGTAGTGGATGTCGGCGCCCTGGACGAAGGGCAGGTTGCCGACCGGGCCGGCGAGCACCGCGTACACCCCGTTCTCGATGCAGCGCGCCTGCGCGCACGCGCGGACGCGCATGTAGCCGGAGCGGATGTCGGTGTTGAACGGCACGAAGAGCAGCATCGCCCCCTTGCCGGCGGCGATCCGCGCCACCTCGGGGAACGCCACGTCGTCGCCGATCACGATCGCGATCTTGCCGCGATCGGTGTCGAAGACGCGGACCTCGTCGCCAGCGGACACGCCCCACCAGCGCAGCTCCGACGGGGAGACGTGCAGCTTGTACTGCTTCTCGACCGAGCCGTCGCGGCGGAACAGCGAGGCCAGGTTGTAGAGCTTGTCGTTCTCGACGGTCAGGTGGGTGCCGCCGATGATGTTGACGTCGTACTTCATCGCCATGCGCGTGAAGAGCTCGACGTAGCGCGGCGTGAAGTCGTCGAGCCGTCGCGCCGTGGCCGACGACTCCGGGGCCTGGACCAGCACCTGGAGCTGGTTGGTCAGCATCTCGGGGAACAGGAGGAAGTCGGCGCGGTACTCGGCGGCGGTGTCGATGAAGAACTCGCACTGCTGCGCGAACTGCTCGAAGCTCGTGATCGGCCGCATCTCGTACTGCACCGCCGCGACGCGCACGTGGCGGACCGGCGCCGACCCCTTGGGGTGGTGCTCCGGGTTGAGCCACTCCATGTACACGGCGTAGCCGCGCGACTCCGAGTCCTGCGGCAGGTAATCCTTGAGCACGGAACGCACGGAGAAGCCCTGCGCGAGCTGCGCGGTGAGCACCGGGTCCTTGTGCTTGAACTCCTTGCGGATGACGCGCTGGACGTACTCCTCGGCCGTCATCTTGTCGGCCTGCTTCCCGTAGCCGGGGATGCGGCCGGCGATCAGGATCGCGCGCAGGTTGCGCTGCCGGGCGAGCTGCTTGCGCGCCTCGTAGATGCGCCGGGTGAGGTGGTGGCCGCGGTGCTTGGGATCGACCGCGATGTCGATCCCGTAGAGGGTGTCGCCTTCGGGATCGTGGTTGCGGATGAAGCCGTTGTCGCTGACCTGATCGAACGTGTGGTACGAGCCGAAGTCCTCCTCGTCGACGATGAGCGTGCTCGACGTCGCGACCAGCGCGCCGTCCAGCTCCACGCCGATCTGCCCCTCGGGGAAGACGGTGAGCTGGCTCTCGAACTGCTCCCTGGTCCAGGCGTCGATCATCGGGAACGAGCGCCGCTGGATCTCCTGGACGGCCTTCAGGTCGGTCTTGCGCAGCGGGCGAACGACGAGCCGCGGTCGTGATTCCGCCATTGCCGCAAGGTACCTCGACCGGCGCCTGGACGTCCGGAGTTCAGGGCGCGGGTTGCGCGGCGGACGTCGCGGCCACGGGCGGCACCACGTCGAAGCGCAGCACCAGCGGCGACGTCCCGCGCCGCAGCTCGGCGACGATGACGTCGGTCTTGTAGAGCTCGGCCCAGAGGTCGGCGAGGTCGGTGGGCTTCACGATCACGCGCCCGTTGACGCTCACCAGCACGTCTCCGACCGCGAGATCGAGGCCGGCGAAGCGATCGCCGCAGCGCTGGATGAAGCGCACGAGGCGCCAGCCGGCGAACTTGCCGCCGTGCTCGACGGCGGCGACCTCGAAGCACTGCAGGAGCTCGCCCGGCTGGGCGTCGAGCGTCGCGGTGAGGACGGCGCGCTCGATCTTGCCCTCGCGCACGGCCGGCCCCGCAGGCGCCGCCGCCGCGGGCTCGGGCGCGGCGTCGCCCTGCGCCGCTCGCGCGGCCTCGGCGTCGCGCGCCGCGCGCGACCGCGGGTCGTCCTCGTCGAACGGCGAGCGCGTGTCCACCTTGGGGCCGCAGGCGGCGAGGGCGAGGACGAGGCAGACCTGGCGCATGCCTTGACGCTGCCGCGCCGCGCGCGCCAGCGCAAGTTCCCGTCACGATCCGTCGGCGACGGCGGCGACGATGGCCTCGGCCACGCGGCCCCAGCGAGCTCGCTCGGCGTCGTCGAAGCGCGTGGTGTAGGGCAGGTGGACGAACCCGGCGCGGCCCGACAGCCCGGTCGCCGTGAAGAAGACGTTGTTGCAGATGTAGCGGCCCGGGTCGTCGCTGCGCCGCGGGTGCTCCCCCAGCGCGCGCAGCGCCCGGTCGATCGCCGCCAACGGCAAGGACGTCGCGCGCTCGGCCGGCGCCGCCGGGTCGATGGGCAACGCCGCCGCGATGACGCCGCGGTTGTCGGGCACGCCGCCGGCGACCTCGCCGGTGTCCTTCAGGTTGTACGCGGTCTCCTCGAGCGCGATCGCGCCGCCGCCCTGGCCGAAGCTCACGACCGCGCGCGGCGCGCAGCGCGCGATCGCGTCCGCCACCGCCGCCGCGGCCCGGTCGTACTCGACGGGGAGGATCACGCGCATGACCCGTACCCCGCGCAGCCGCTCGGGACGCAGCGCCCGCACGGCGACCTCGGAGACGTTGTCGTGCCACCCGTTGGCCGGGAACGGCTGGAAGCCGGTGACCAGCACGGGCGTGGCCGCCGGATCGCCCTCGTACACACACGGCGCGGGCGCGCGCCGTAGCTCCATCCGCGCGACCTCGCCGCCGGCGCGCACGCGCAGCTGGCTGATCTCGCCGCGCCCCGGCATCAGCTCGCCGATCGCGACCTCGAACAGCGCGCGAAACGTGGTCTCGGTCCGCGTGACCCGCCCTGCCTCGTCGAGCGCGCGCCAGCGCTCGCTGACGTCCACGCCATCGACCTCGACTCGCTCGACCACGCCGTCCTTCGCCATCTCCACGGTCACCATCTCCTCGTCCCTGACCACGCCCGACCCGGGCGACAGCGCCATGCGGAAGCGCCGCGGGAACACCTCGACGTACGCGACCTCGATCTCGGCGTCCCCGGGCACGATCGCGATCCGCCGCGGCTCACCGTCGCTCCAGTACGCGACCGCGACGTCGATCCACGCGTCCTGCTCGCGCACCCGCTCCCTCGTGATCGTGTCCTCCACGCTCACGCCATCTCCCATCACCTTCACCGTCACCACGTCCCGCTCTCCCTCTCCCATCTCCCTCACCCTCACCCTCACGTTCACCACCAGCTCCCCCCGTTGCGCGGTCCCCTCGAGCCACCCCTCGCACGCACCGCCCAGCACGATCCCGTCCTCCGTCTCCTCGCCCGCGCCGCCGCAAAGCGCCGCCGCCGCCGTCACCCGCGCGTTGAGCGGGTGCCCGGCGCTGTCGAACTTCCCGTCGAGGAAGTCCTGGAACATGCCGTCGTTCGGCCGCGCCGCGTCATCGCCCGGCGCCGCCGCACACCCCACGATGACGACGACGCTGGCCACAGACGCGCGCATGGCGCCCACAGGAGCACCACGCGTGCCACCGCAACCCCGCGACTCTCCGCGACCCGCCGCCCCGCCACGACCGCGACTGGCTACTCGCCTTGCCGCCGGCCCGGCGACGCGGGCGTCTCCAGCGCCGCGATCGCCGCGCGCGGATCGTTCGCGAACACGCCGTCGACGCCGGCCGCCGCCAGCTCGCGCAGCCGCGCGGGATCGTCGACGGTCCACGTGTTGACCGCCAGCCCGCGCGCGCGCCACGTCGCGACCTGCGCCGGCGTGCACAGCACGTGCTCGGGGTGCACCGCGCTCGCGCCGACCAGC
>DDTA01000291.1 GCA_002344285.1 Myxococcales bacterium UBA2376 | reverse complement strand
ATTCCGGAGGCCTTCTCGTCGCGCCGAGCGCGTTCTGACGGCCGAAAAATCTCCGCGATAGAGAACCAGCATGCGCGCGTTCACCTTCGATCACGTCTCCAATGACACGTTGCTCGCCGACCTCGCGACCCTGGTCGCGACCGACCGACAGACCACCGCCGCCCTGCTCGCGCATCTGGGCGAAGTGGACGAACGCAAGCTCTACCTGCCCGCGGCCTGCGCGTCGATGCATGCGTACTGCGTGCGGGTCCTCCACCTCGCCGAGGAGGTCGCGTACAAGCGGATCCGCGCGGCGCGGATCGCCCGCCAGTTCCCCGTGATCTTCGACGCGATCGCCGAGGGCCGCCTGCACGTGTCGGGAGTCCTCATGCTCGGGCCGCACCTGACCGACGCGAACGTGCGCGACGTGCTCGCGGCCGCCAGTCACCGGACCAAGGCCGAGCTCGAGGAGCTCGTCGCACGGCTGGCGCCGCGGCCGGACCTGCCGGAGCGGATGGAGCGGGCGCCGCAGGCCGGTGATGTCAACGAGTCGCTCCAGCTGGATCCAGATCCAGCTCCGCCTCCCTCCGCCCCCGATCCAGCGGCGGGTCCACCGGATCCGGATCCAGTTCCGGCGCGGATCCAGGCGCGCTCACCGGACCGGTACGGGCTGCAGGTCACCATCGACGGCGCGACCCGCGACAAGCTCCTGCGCGCCCAGGCGCTCCTGCGCCATCGCCACCCCAGCGGTGAGCTGGCCGAGGTGCTCGATCTCGCCCTCGACACGCTGCTCGAGAAGCTCGAGAAGCAGAAGTTCGGCAAGACGTCGCAGCCGCGCAAGGCGAAGGTGCGTGGTGAGGACGCCGACGCGCGGTACGTGCCCAACGAGGTCCGGCGCGTGGTCAGCGAGCGAGACGCCGAGCAGTGCGCGTTCGTGAGTGACGACGGCGTGCGCTGTACCGAACGTGGGTTCCTCGAGCTCGATCACCGGACGAGGCCGAGCGTTTGCTGGGCGCCGACTTCATGCGCGCGAAGCGCGAGCAGGCGCGTGAGCGCCGGGGCGGCGTGGCGGCGCGGCCCACCACCGACGCACGGCCGACCGAGCCACCGCCCGGGCATTCGACCGCCGATGAGAGCGCCGGCAGCACGCCTGATGGCGCCACCCGACCCTTCGACGCCCAGCTCACCCTCGCGCTGCGCGGCCTCGGGTTCGCGGCGGCCGAGGTCAGACGTGCCATGGCCGCGACGGCCGAAGTTCCGGCGGCCACGCTCGAGACGCGCTTGCGCGCCGCCCTTGCCGTCCTGACGCCGGTGCACCCGTTCCGGTGCTCGGAAGGATCCTTCGACGTGCTCGCCCTCACGCTAGCAGTGGCGCTCGCGGGTCCACCGCTCGGGCGAACCACGATGTGTTGAATCGTCAGCCCTGGGGCCTCAGCGCGGCGCCGGCAGGTCGCGCTCGACCCAGATGGGGAGCGTGCGCTCGGCGGCCTGGGCGCGGCCCGCGACCCGCAGTCGTCGGACGTCGGCGTCGAGGATCTGACGGGCGATCGCCCGGAGCCCGGTCAGGACCTCCGGCGGGCGGTCGGCGAGGGCGACGGGCATGCGCGCGTTGACCGAGGTGCGGACCGCGTCGGACAGCGGCAGCGTGCCCACGACCGGCGCCTGGATCATCAGGTAGTCGGCGATCATGTGCGACATCCGCGCGAACACCTCCCCGTCGCGCTCGGTGCTCGCCATGTTGCCGACGAGCATCACGCCGAACCGCGCGAGGACGTCGACGACGGCGTCGGCGAGCTCGCCGTGGCTGTCGCGCAGGATGGCCACGGCGCGCTGCACCGGCCGGGTCTCGCCCTCGCCGGTGAGGAGCTCCTCGAGCACGGCCCGCGACTCGGTGTCGTCGGGCAGGCGGCGCAGCGCACGCTGGACGCAGGCCTTGAGGAACGAGTACGCGTTCTGCAACGACGTCAGCTGCGGCGTCATCACGATCAGCTTCAGGTCGGCGGCGGTCACCAGATCGACGGTGTTGTGCGCCGTGCCCGCACCCACGTCGACGATGACGATGTCGCCGCCGAGGTTGGCGATGGCGCGCAGGAGCCGCAGCTTCTGCCCGGCATTGATGTTGGCGGCGCCGGGCCGCGCGGTCCCGGGGATGACGCGCAGGCTGGGCGCGCCCACGTCGATCGCGGCGTCCGCGAGGTTCTCGACCTCGTGATCGAGGTAGCCGCCGAGCCCTGGCCCCGGGCGGGTGACGCCGAGGAGCGTGTGGATGTTCGGCGCGCCCAGATCACAGTCGATGATCGTCGTGCGATAGCCGAACCGGCCGAGGAGGACCGCGAGGTTGAGCGAGACGACGCTCTTGCCGACGCCGCCCTTGCCGCCCGCGATCGCGACCACGCGCCCGGCCCGCTTGCGCGGGAGCTCGTTACCCATGGCTCGCTCCTGTGCCGGAGAAGGCGGCCCGGACCCGGCGCGCGGTCCGCTCCGCGGCTCGCATGAGCCGCTCGGTCGCACGCAGGTACTCGTCCTCGGTCGCGGGCCGTCGCGCCTCGTCGAACGCGTCGTCGATCTCGCGCTGGGCGAGCATGGCGACGAAGTCGTGACGGGCCAGCACCTCCGCGAGCGCGCGCTCGACCCCGGGGAGCCGTCGCGCGGCGGCTGCGTCGCGGCGGGTCGCCAGGGCGGCGCCGGCGCGCGCGAGCCGGATCGCGCGGGTCAGGTCGCGCACGGTCTGCTCGCGCCAGCGCCGGGCCCGCGCCGCGCGCGCCTCGGGATCGATCGCCGCGCACGCGCGGTCGAGCGCCGCGGTCACGTCGACCTCGCGCTCGAAGCCGGCCAGGACCTCGGCCAGCGGCACGTGACGCATGCCGTCGATGAAGGCACCACCCTCGGTGCAGTTGTAGAGCCGCGTGGTCGCGCCCTCGCGCCGCGCGGTCTCGACGAACCACCGGTGGAACAGCGCGAACATGAAGCTCGAGGGCACGGTGCCGCCGTGCCAGCCGGGGAGCTCGATCTGGCGATCGCGCGCGGCGACGGGGCCGCCGGCCGCCTTCATGGCCTGGAAGCCGTCGCTCCAGCCGTCGACCCGGACCTTGCCGTCGCCGTCGACGACGGCGCGCGCCGCGCCGTCGCAGCTCGTCGCGACGTAGTACTGGCCGCCGGGGAACGAGAGGTCGAGCCCGACCGTCACGATCGGATCGCAGCGCCAGAAGAGCCCGAGCGCCATCGCCGTCGTCGCGACCGAGCCGCCGCCGGGGACGCTCGCCACGCCCTCGAGCCCCTGGTAGAGCCATTGATCGAGGAGCCCATTGGACGCCAGCGTGAGGCAACGCGCTGCGCCGAGCTCCCACAACGCCGGGTGGACGGTCACGCCGTTGACCAGCGCGCCGACCCCGTCGAGATCACCGGGACGGAAGTGATACCGGACGTCCTGGGGATCGACGGTGATGACGAGATCGGGCACCACCCCCGCCGCGCGCAGCGGGCGCAGCGAGTGCGACACCGCGACGACGATGGCGCGCCCACGCGCGCCGCGTACGGCCTCGATGTTCCGCGCCAGCGACGGTCCCGGCGCGCAGATGATCATGGGGACGCCGGCCAGGCCGTCGCCGACGGCCGCGACCGAGGGCCAGCGCGTGATCGCGTCGAGGTTGGCGACACCCTGATCCAGCCATCGCTCCGAGAACGCCTGGATCGTGTTGTGGTGGACGCGCAGATCGCACAGCGCGGTGTGGACCGCATCACCCGTCGCCTGGGTGAGCTCGGGGAGCGCCCCGTCGAGGGCGCGCACGACGACCCGCTCGGGCGGGCACGGCATCATGCAGCACACGATCCGTCTCGCCTCCTCCGCGTCCGCCACCTGGATCGCCGCCGGCGGATACGCAGCGGCGGAGGAGGCGGCGACGACCAGGATGCGGGCCTGGCCGAGGTCGGCGAGCAAGCCGGCCACCGCGTGCAGACCGTCGCCGACCAGCACGACCAGGTCGCGGGTCTGATCCCAGGTCGTCGGCAGCAGATCGTCGACGAAGCAGGCGACGCCCAGCGGCGAGTCGAGCAGCGCGCGCGCCGGCGGCAGCGGACGCGCGCGCCAGGCGTCGACGATCGTCGCGGCCGTCCGCCCCGCCGCGACCAGCGCGTGCAGCGCGATCACGTCGTCGGCGGCGCCCGTCGCCGGCAGGGGATGCCGGGCGAGCTCGGCGCGCAGCCGCCGCGACTCCTGCGACGCCGCGATCGCGGCGATCACGTCGCCGCGAGCCGCGGCCCCGGCGAGGGCCTCGCCGGCGTGGCCGAGCTCGGCCAGCAACGCCGCGCATGCGGCGGTCGAGGTCGCGGCGACGTCCGGCTCAAGCGCGTGCATGGCCGACCTCCGCGTCGCGCCACGACGTCTGCACCACGTCGGCGTTGAGCGCGCGGACGTCGGGATGCGCGCGCAGGAAGCCGACCACCGCGGTGTAGGGCGTGCTCGCCGCACCGAACCGCCGCGCCACCGCCCGCACCAGCGCGAGATCGCCGGGCGTGTCCACCGTGAGCCGCAGATCGCTGTCGTCGCGGGCCGCGACGACGTCTCGGGTCGCGAACAGCGCCGGCCGTTCGAGCACGAACGACGTGACGTGCTCGCGCGCGGCCGCCGAGGTGGCGAGCCGCGCGATGCGCGTCAGCGTGTCGGCGTGGAAGGCCTCGACGTCGAGCCCGCGCGGAAACGTACGCACGTGGGTGTTGGATGCATAGTCGACGCCGTCGTCGAGCGCGCCGACGACCGCGCCGATGACCGCCGGATCGAGCAGGGGGCAGTCCGCGGTCACGCGGACGATGACACGCGCACCCGCCGCGGCGGCGGCGCCACGATACCGATCGAGGACGTCGTGCGCGCTGCCCCGGTAGACGTCGACACCGAGGGCGCGCGCGCGGGCGGCGAGCTCGTCATCCTCGGGCAGCTCGGTCGTCGCGACCACGACCCGATGGATCGCGCTGCATGCGAGGACCCGCTCGACGACGTGCTCGAGCATCGCGCGTCCCTCGATCTCGGCCAGGACCTTCCCGGGGAGCCGGGACGAGCCCATCCGCGCCTGGATGACGGCGACCACGCTCATGGCACGGACTTCTCGAAGACGTGGAAGGTGCAGTCGTCGTAGCCGTCAGCCTCACGCAGCAGGCCTCGATCGCGGAGGACGAGCTCGGGGAACCGCGCCGCGATGATGGCGCCGTGATCGCGCTTCCAGAGCGCGTCGGCGTGGCCGCGATACGAGATCGCGACCTCCTCGGGGTGGTCGTACTCGATCACGACCAGCCACCGGCGGGTGACGCGGTGGAGCTCGTCGAGCGCGCGGCCGAGCTGGTCGGGCGCGATGTGGATGAGCACGCCGCTCGTGAACGAGAGATCGAACCAGCCGTCGCGGAAGGGGAGCTCGAAGGCGGTGCCGGGCACGATGTGCAGGTCGGGCGAGCGCCGCCGCGCCTTCTCGATCGCGTAGCGCTGCGGCTCGACGCCCCAGACCTCGTCGACGCCGCACGCGGTCAGGTACCGCAGGTTCCACCCCACGTTGCAGCCGACCTCGAGCGCGCGGGTGACCGGCCGATCGGCGAGGATCCGGCGCCAGCTCGCGACGCGGGCCGGGCGCTCGATGTCGTTGCGGTCGGTGTACGACGCGCCGAACTCGGAGCGCCAGAGCGCGAGCTGGGAGGTGGCGTGATCGGCGATCTGGGAACTAGACATGAGCTCTCCTCCAGACGAGGCGGTGGACACCCGGACGCGGCGGCGTGGACGAGGCGACCTCGGGGGCGTCGAGCCCGTCGAACGCGGCCACGGGCGCGAAGCCGGCGCGGGTGAAGCAGGCAAGGCTCTGGGCGTTCTCGGGCACGATCTCCGCGATCACCGGTCCGCCGTCGAGGCGGCAGGCGGCGACGATCGCGTCCCGGCCGACGCCGCGTCCTCGCGCCGCGGCGTCGATCACGATCGAGATGAGGCCGGGCGCGCCGGCCTGCAGTCGCTGGATGCGCACGACCCCGATCGGCCGGTGCTCGTGCTCGATGATCCACATGTGGGTGAGCGGATCCTCGAGCCGCCGCTCGAACCAGCGCGCGTGGTCGGCCGGATCGATCGGACGCCGATCGAGGGATCGCGCGCGAACGTCGGGCGCGTTGTTCCACCGCAAGACGCGGTGACGATCGCGACGCGAAGCCTTCCGCAGCGACAGCTGGACGCCGTGGCCACGCGGGCGGGCGACCCCGGCGATCACGCGACCAGCTCCCAGGCGAGCGGCGTCCCGCGGCGGATGGCGACCGCCGCGCGGCGCCCCAGCACCCCCGGCAGCTCGCGCGGCGCGAGCCCGAAGCCGGGCCGGATCGCGCGGACGTTGTCGGCGGTGAGCGGCTCGCCAGCGGCGACGTCCGCGACGACATAGAGCGACCGGCGGAACGGGCGACTCGTGTCCTCGCTCGGCGGCCGGCGCGCGCTGCCGTCGCCCAGCGCCGCCCACGCCGCGCGGCAGCCGCGGACGACCTCGGCCATCTCCTGCGGCTCGAGCGAGAAGCCGGCGTCGGGACCGCCGTCCGCGCGCGCCAGCGTGAGGTGCTTCTCGATCATGCAGGCGCCGCGCGCCACGGCCGCGATGGCCACGGCGGCCCCCGGCGAGTGATCGGAGAGCCCGACGGTGCCGAAGCGCGCGAGCGCCTCGAGGCGACGCAGGTTGGCCTGCTCCGGTGGCGTCGGGTAGCCCGACACGCAGTGCAGGATCACGACGCCGGCGGCGCCCGCCGCGCGCGCGGTCGCGGCGGCCTCGGCGACCTCGGCGTCCGTGGCCATGCCGGTCGACATGACCACGGGCTTGCCGGTGCGCGCGGCCGCGGTGATGAGCTCGAGATCACCCAGCTCGAACGACGCGATCTTGTAGATCGGCGCGGCCAGGGACTCGAGGCGCTCGACCGCGCCGGGATCGAACGGGGTCGAGAACACGGTGAGGCCGCGGGCGCGACCGTGCGCGAACAGGGTGGCGTGCCACTCCCACGGCGTGCACGCCTCGGCGTAGAGGTCGTACAGCCGGCGTCCCTGCCAGGGCCCGTCGGCGATGTCGAACCCGGCGCCACCGACGTCGAGCGTCATGCTGTCGGGCGTGAAGGTCTGGAGCTTGATCGCGTCGCAGCCGGCGTCGGCGGCGGCATCGACGATCTGCAGCGCGCGGTCGAGCCGGCCGAGGTGGTTGGCGGACAGCTCGGCGACGATCCAGGGAGGATGCCCCGGTCCGACCTCGCGGCCATCGACGGTGATGCTGGGAGCGTCGTTCTTCATCTTCGCCTCACTGCACGACGAAGTCGGCGAAGACGATCCGGCGAACGCGTCCCTCGCCGAGGATCTCGGTCACCTGGGTCTCGAGCTCCTCGCGGATGCGATCCTTGCTCGCCGCGCCCAGCGTCTCGTTGACCTTGAGACCGGACAGGTAGCCGAGGACGGCATCGCGGACCAGCGTCTTGTTCCTCTCGAGCACCTTGGCCGCGCCGCCGTCCTTCACCTCTACCTGGAGCTGGACCTTCAGGTAGCGAGGGATCCCGGGCTCGTCGAGGTTGACCACGAACGGATCGAGCACCACGAGCGGCCCGACGACCTCCCGCCGCGGCGCCTCCTGCGCATGCGCCTCCTTCGGCGCGGCCAGCGCTGGTGCGCCCATCACCTTCACGAGGATGAAGCCGGACAGCAGCAGGTTGACCGCGAGGAGCGCGACCACGACCTTCGGTGGTCGGGGCGCGGGAGGCGCTTCGGGGTTCTCGGTGGGCTCGTCGCTCATGACCACCCAGGCTTCAGCAAGGCACGTGCCGACGACGCCTCCCGCAGAGTCGCGGCCCTGTACGCCGCGCCGGGAACGCTGCCGTCAAGGTTGGCGGTCCGCCTCGCGGAACAGCGCGAGGACCGGCGCCATCAACGTGACGCTGACCCGCTCGCGGGCCTCCCCATCGAGCAGGTAGGCGCCGTGGTCGTCTCGGGGGATCGTCGAGATCCCCGGATGATCGGCCTCGAGCGCCTCGACCAGGCGTTGCCGGCGAACCACGGTGAGGTGCTCGCGCGCGACCTCGAGGCGTTCGCGGTGGTGCGCGAGCGCCGCCGCGACCTCGCGCTGGAGGTGCTCGGGATCGAAGGGCTTCGACAGGAAGCGGAACACCTCACCGACGTTGATGCCCTGCATCGCCGTCTCGACCGTGCGGTGTCCGGTCAGCATGATGCGAACCGTCTCGGGCTGGATCTCTCTCGCGCGCACGGCGAGCTCCACGCCGTTCATCTCCGGCATCTCGAAGTCCGAGACCAGGACGGCGATCGGCCGGGCGCCGAGGATGGCGAGCGCGGAGGCGGGCGTGTCGACGGCGGTGACCAGGTGCCCGACGGCGCGCAGCAGCCGGGCGACGGTCGACAGGATGTCGAGGTCGTCGTCGACACAGAGGATCTCGTTCGGGCTCATGGCGACAGCCACTTCCGCCATCCGCCGTGGACGAACAGGGCCTGCTCGGCGTCGACGAGGGCCGCCTCGAGCGCGCGCATCGATGGGAAGCGGTCCTTGGCCTGCTTGGCGAGGCAGCGCGCGATCAGCCGGTCGACCTCGGCCGGCGGCGTCCAGTCACCGTCGAGCGATGGGATCGGCGCGCGCAGGTGCATGACGCAGAGCTCGCGGAGGTTCGAGGCTCGGTACGGGGTGCGGCCGGTCAGCATCTCGAACATGACGGCGCCGAGCGAGTACTGATCGCTGCGCTCCTCCGCGGGCAGGCCGCGGATCATCTCGGGGGCGATGTAGGACGGCGTGCCGAAGACGTACTCGGCGGGCTGCTCGCTCGCGGCGCGCGTGGGATCGTTGCGCAGCTGCGCGAGCCCGAAGTCGACCAGCTTCACGTCGTCGCCGACGAGCAGGACGTTGGACGGGCTGACGTCCGCGTGCACGACGCCGACCTCGTGCGCGGCCGCGAGCGCCGAGGCGAGCTGGCGCGCCATCGCGAGCGCGACGCGCGGCTCGATCGGCCCGTCGGCGAGGCGCGCGGACAGGCTCTCCCCCTCGAGCATCTCCATCACCAGGTAGGGACGTCCATCGTCCAGATAGCCGAAGTCGAACACGTCCACGATGTGCCGGTGCTTGATGCGCGCCGCCGCGCGCGCCTCCCGGAGGAAGCGCCCGGCGGCCTCGGCGTCCTGATTGCCGATGTCGCGCCGGAGCACCTTCAGGGCGTAGCTGCGTCCGAGCACGGTGTGCGACACGCGGAACACCTCGCCCATCCCCCCGGAGCCGAGCCGCTCGCAGAGGCGGTACTGGCCGATGACCGTGCCCGGCCCGAGCGGCTCGACGGACGCCTCCGCGACCACGCGCGGACGCTGCCGACGCACCGCGACCTCCGCGCGCAGCGTCCGCCCGGGTCGCGTCGTCACGACGATCTCGGCGGTCATCGCCGGCGAACGCACGATGCAGCTCCCCGTCCGCGCCCGCCGGGCGACCAGATCGAGCTCCGCGAGCATCGCGAGGCGCGCGACGACGGCCGCGCCGATCGCCCCCGGGAGCGAGACCGCGGCGACCGTGCGCCCGATGCGCTCGATCGACACGTCGTACGTGTCCTCGGCGGGAAGTCGCGGCTCGAACCAGATCGTGTCGGCGTCGGCGGTCATGGCCGCGTCGAGCAGCACGTCACAGACCGTCGCGGGAGCGGCATGGGCCTCCGCCGCGTGAGTATCGACAGGTTGGAGGGCGGGCATGGGCTTCGACGTCCCGGTTCGGCCGCCGCCGCCACCCATGTAGGGCGCCGGCGTCGCCAGCGCTGACGGCAGCCAGCCGCGCGGAGGGCCTGGCATCGCGCGGAGACAACGGGTTGGCGTGGCACGGCGCTGGCATGGCGTCCCGCCCGTGAGCAAGGAGTCCGCCTCGCGCGCCCTCGATCATGACCCGTCGACGGTCGCCGACGCGCGCACGACGGCCGCCTCGGTCCCGCCGATGCCCACCGGCGTGCGGGTCCTCGTCGCGGACGACGATCCGCGGGTCTGCCGCGCGGTATCGAGCTCGCTCGCGCGGGTCGGGTGCGACGTGCGCGTCGTCAACGACGGCGCCGCCGCCATCGAGCTCGGCGAACGCATGCCGATCGACCTCGCCGTCATCGATCTCGGCATGCCGACGAGCGGCTTCGAGGTCGTCCGCCGGCTCAAGGCCCTCTACGGTCCGGCCGTCCACATCGAGATCCTGAGCGGCACGGACGACGAACCGACGCGCCTGGCCGCCTTCGACGCAGGCGCCGACGGCTACATGGTCAAGCCGATCTCGATGGCCGAGCTCCTGCGTCGGCTGGTCGCGTCGACACGCAGCCAGCAGGCCTACATCGAGGCCCGTCAGGCTCGCGAGCAGGCCGATCGCGTGCTCGCGTGGGGCACCGAGGCGGCGGCCCTGCTCGCCCACGATCTCAACAACGGCCTCGCGGTGGCGCTGTCGAACGTCACCTATCTCTCCCAGGTCCTCAAGGTCGGCGATGACGAGCAGCAGGCGCTGCAGTCGATCCTGCGGGCCCTGAAGCGCATGTCGGGCCTGGTCGCCAACTTCGTGGACATCGCGCGGTTCGAGGACGACGCGCTGCGCCCTCGCGTCGGCAAGGTACGCCTGCGCGCCCTCCTGCTCGACGTGATGGCGGTCCACGCACCATCGATCAGCCGGCAGATCCGCCACACGGTCTCGTGCGATCCGGAGCTCACCGGCCAGTTCGACGAGGCGCTCGTGGCGCGCGTCCTCCACAACCTGGTCGGCAACGCCCTGCGCTACTGCCATTCGGGCGGCGCGATCCGCCTGTCGGCGACGTCCTGGCGCTCCCCCGACGGCGCGGAGCTCGGCGTCGAGATCAGCGTTCACAACACCGGACCTCAGGTGCCCCCTCAGGTCGCGGCCAAGCTCTTCGGCAAGTACGCGCTGGGCAAGGACGGTCAGCGCGGGCTCGGCTTGTACTTCTGCCGCCTCGCGTGCGAGGCTCACGGAGGGCGCGTGCACCACGAGGCGAGCACGGATGGACCGACGTTCGTACTGCAGCTACCCAGCGTGCCGATCACGCTCCAGGGCTGAACCGATGGATCTGGCCAGCCGCTCACCATCGGTTACCTGCCACGCCTCCTACGCGTACCCGTACGCGCACGCCGTCGCGTAGGAAGGTCGAGATGGGCATGGACGCTTCTCCGCCTCGGGTGCTCCTCGTCGATGACGACCCCCTGGTCGCGCGTGCGGTCCAGCGACTCCTCGAGACGCGGTACGCCGTCGAGCATGTAGGTACACGGGAAGAGATCACGCACCTCTTGTCCCATCGCGTCGGCGTCGACCAGTGGCAGGCCATCCTGCTCGACGTCGACATGGGTCCGGTCAGCGGCTTCGAGGTGCTCGCGCGCCTGCGCGACGCCCGGAACCCGACCGCGGTCGTCATGCTCACCGGCGATGACTCGGCGGCGACCGCGACCGCCGCCCTCCGCGGCGGCGCGTTCCACTACGTGGTCAAGCCGCCCAGGGCCGCGGTGCTGAACGACATCGTCGACCTGGCGGTTCGCCGGACCCAGCTCCACCGCGACCTGCCGCAGCAGGTCGACACCAAGGCGCTCCCCGACGGCCTCCTCGTCGGCAAGAGCGCGCCGATGCAGGAGCTGAAGCGGACCCTCCCGCGGATCGGCGCCGCCAACGTCGGAGTCTTGATCAGCGGCGAGAGCGGGGTGGGCAAGGAGGTCGTGGCGCGCGCGCTCCACCTCGCGTCCCCCCGAGCCGAACGCCCGTTCGTGCCGCTGAACTGCGGCGCGATCGCGGAGGGGCTGATCGACAGCGAGCTGTTCGGGCACACGCGCGGCGCCTTCACCGGCGCGACGAGCTCGCGCCCTGGGGTCTTCGCCGAGGCGGACGGAGGCACGCTGTTCCTNNGCGCGCGCTCCAGGAGCGCGAGGTGCGCGCCGTCGGGAGCGACAGCGCGCGCTCCGTGGACGTGAGGGTCATCGCCGCCACCAACGTGGACCTGTCCCGGGCGGTGCAGGAGGGGCGGTTTCGCGCCGATCTCTTCTTCCGGCTCAACGTCGTCAATCTTCGCGTGGCGCCGCTGCGTGAACGACTCGACGACCTGCCGCTGCTCGCCCAAGCGATGCTCCAGCGCCACGCGCCCGGCCTCGGGATCACGATCGCCCAGGACGCGCTCGAAGCGATGGAGGCGTACGCCTGGCCGGGCAACGTGCGCGAGCTCGAGAACGCGATCCAGCACGCGCTCGCGCTGACGACGACCCACGAGATCTCGCTGGCGTCGCTGCCGGGCGCGATCGCGACGAGCCGGCAACCCGCGCGGATGCCGCAGGGGTCCTCGCCGATGGTGCCCATCGTCGTCGCGGATGCGGACATGTCCCTGACCGAGGCGAAGCGCCGCGCCGCCGCCGACTTCGAACGCGCCTACCTCCTGCGGCTGCTCGAGCAATCGAAGGGCAGCATCGCGAGCGCGGCACGGCAGGCGGGCATCGATCGGACGAACTTCCGCCGTCTCCTGCATCGCCACGGGATCGACTCGTCCCGCTTCAAGTAGCGGCTCGCCTCGCCCTCCGCGCCAACCGCCGCGCCAACCGCCCGCAGGCGTCAGCCGTACCGGCGGAGCTTCTCCACGAGCGTCGTCCGGTTGAGGCCGAGGAGCGCCGCGGCCTCGGTGCGGTTGCCCTGGGCCCGCTGCAACGCCTCGCGGATCATGCGTCGCTCGAGGCTCTCGATCGCGGCGCGCAGATCGAGCGTCGCGTCGTCGGTCGCGGGCATCGCGGGCGCCGGCGCCTCGACGGGCACGGAGATCGCCGGGAAGCTCCCGGAGATGTCACCGAGGCGCAGATCGTGCGCGGACAGCGAGTCACCGTCGGCGAGCACCGAGGCGCGCTCGAGGACGTGGTTCAGCTCCCGCACGTTGCCTGGCCACCCGTAGGCGCGCATCGCGGCGCGGGCCGAGTCGTCGAGTTGCAGGTGGGTTCCGCCGCGCTGAGCGACTCGCCGCAGCGCCGCCTCCGCCAGGAGCTCGATGTCGGCGCCGCGAGCGCGTAGCGCCGGGAGCTCGATGGGCACCACCGAGAGGCGAAAGTAGAGATCCGCGCGGAACGTACCGCGCGCGACCATCTCCTCGAGATCCCGGTGTGTCGCCGCGACCACACGCACGTCGACCGCGACCTCGCCGTCCGATCCGACCGGACACACCGTGCGCTGCTCGAGCGCCCGCAGCAGCTTCGCCTGGGCCGACAGCGGCAGCTCGCCGACCTCGTCGAGGAAGAGGGTCCCGCCGCACGCGGCCGCGAACCGACCGGCGCGCGGAGCCGACGCGCCGGTGAACGCGCCGCGCACGTGACCGAAGAGCTCGCTCTCGACGAGGTTCTCGGGAATCGCCGCGCAGTTGACCGCGACGAACGGCCGCGACGCACGCGGCGACGCGCGGTGGATGGCGCGAGCGACCAGCTCCTTGCCGGTGCCGGTCTCGCCGGTCAGCAGCACGCTCGAGCTCGAACCGGCGACCCTCCGGACGATCTCGAGCACGCGACGAAGCGCGACGGAGTCACCGAGGATGTCGTCGGCAAAGCGAGCCCGCCAGGAAGCCAGTTCGTTCATGGGCAGGCTCGCATTGCTACTTCCGATCCAGCTCCCGATGGATTTAACGTGTCCCGGAACACCTCCGCATTCTGTTGAAAGTACTCGCTACCCGACGCAGAGGACGGTTATCTATCCATGATGACTCGCGATTTCTCCCTGGGTAGTTTCTCACCCTGAGGGTCGCTCCTCACCCAGCCCTCACGCGAGAACGGCGTTTCCGCGACCTGTTGCGCCCGGTCCAGGATCTCCATCGACCGGCGCGGCGCGACGTCGAGGCCCCTGCGTATCATCACCGCCACCGTGGGTCCGTCCGACTCTGCTTCCGCTCCCGCATCCGTCGACCTGGCACGCCGGCACCTGTGGCCACCGTACACGTCGCCCGAACGACACGAGCACCACCAGCCGCTCGTGATCGTCGAGGCCCAAGGCGCGTGGCTGGTCGACGCCGACGGGCGCCGGTACCTCGACGGCATCTCCTCGTGGTGGACGTGCACGCTGGGGCACCGTCATCCGCGGCTGGTCGCGGCGCTGGCGGCGCAGGTCGCGCGCGTGGATCACGTGAGCGCGGGGGGAGCGTTGCACCCGGCGACCGCGGCGCTCGCCGCGGAGCTGTGCGCGGTGGCGCCCGCCGGACTCGAGCGTGTGCACTTCAGCGACGACGGCTCGACCGCGGTCGAGGTCGCCGTGAAGATCGCGTTCCAGTACTGGCAGCAGAACGGCCGGCCGGCACGGCGCCGGTTCCTGGCGCTCTCCTCGGCGTACCACGGCGACACGCTCGGCGCGGTGAGCCTCGCCGGCGCGGCGCCCGGTGGCTTCTTCACGGTGTTCGCGCCGCTGCTGTTCGACGTGGCGCGCTCGCCCGCGCCCGGCGAGGACGACTGGGACCGCGTGGCGACCGCGATCGAGGAGCGGCTCGCGCAGGACGCCGACACCATCGCCGGTGTCGTCGTCGAGCCACTCCTGCAAGGCGCCGGTGGGATGACGATCTATCCGCCGGCGATCCTGCGTCGCATCCGCGACGCGGCGACGCGCGCCGACACCTTCCTCATCGCCGACGAGGTCTTCACCGGGTACGGCCGCACCGGCACGATGTGGGCGTGCGACCAGGCCGGCGTCGTACCCGACCTCCTGTGTACGGCGAAGGGCTTCACGGCCGGCATGCTGCCGATGGCGGCGACGCTGGCGACCGCGCGGATCTACGACGGCTTCCGCGCGGCGCCGGGCGTCGCCGGCGGCGGCGGCAGCTCCCGCGCGCTCATGCACGGCCACAGCTTCTGCGGCCATCCCCTCGGCGCCGCCGTCGCGCGCGAGGTGCTCGCCATCTATCGCGACGAGCGCGTCGTCGACGGCGTGGCGCCGCGCGCGGCGCGCATCGCCGCGATGCTGGCGCAGGTCGCGGCGCTGCCCGGCGTCGCGCGCACGCGCCAGCTCGGCATCGTCGGCGCCGTCGACCTCGGCGACGGCGGCTACGGCGGCGCCATGGGCCCGCGCTTCACCGACGCGGCGTTGCGCCACGGCCTCTACCTCCGGCCGCTCGGCGACACCGCCTACGTCTGCCCGCCGCTCAACATCCCACTCGCCGACCTCGACACGCTCTGCGACGGCTTCGTCGCCGCCGTCGCCGATTCGCTCCGCTCACCCTGAGCGAGTCACCCGAGCCGCGCGGCGAGGTTCGTGTCGAGCGCGTCGAGGAACGCGTCGGTCGTGAGCCACGGCTGATCGGGACCGATGAGGATCGCGAGGTCCTTGGTCATCTTGCCCGACTCGACCGTGTCGACGCAGACCTTCTCGAGGGTGTCGGCGAAGGTGACCACGTCGGGCGTGTCGTCGAAGCGACCGCGGTACTTGAGGCCCTGGGTCCAGGCGAAGATCGACGCGATCGGGTTGGTCGACGTCGGCTTGCCCTTCTGGTGCTCGCGGTAGTGGCGCGTCACCGTGCCGTGCGCCGCCTCGGCCTCGACGGTCTTGCCGTCGGGCGTGAGCAGCACCGACGTCATGAGGCCGAGCGAGCCGAAGCCCTGCGCGACCGTGTCGGACTGGACGTCGCCGTCGTAGTTCTTGCACGCCCAGACGAACCCGCCGTCCCACTTGAGCGCGGCGGCGACCATGTCGTCGATGAGGCGGTGCTCGTAGCTGATGCCCTTGGCCTTGAACTGGTCGGCGAACTCCTCGTCGAACACCTTCTGGAAGAGATCCTTGAAGCGACCGTCGTACTTCTTGAGGATCGTGTTCTTGGTCGAGAGGTACACCGGCCAGCCGCGGCTGAGGCCGTAGTTCATGCAGCTGCGCGCGAAGCCGAGGATCGACTCGTCGAGGTTGTACATGCCCATCGCGATGCCGGCGTCCTGGAAGTCGAACACCTTGTGCTCGATCGGCTTGCCGCCGTCCTTGGGCGTGAACGTCATGGTCAAGGTGCCCGCGCCCGGGATCAGGAAGTCGGTCGCCTTGTACTGATCACCGTGGGCGTGACGGCCGATGACGATCGGCTTGGTCCAGCCGGGGACGAGCCGGGGCACGTTCTTGCAGATGATCGGCTCGCGGAAGATCGTACCGCCGACGATGTTGCGGATCGTGCCGTTGGGCGACCGCCACATCTCCTTCAGGCCGAACTCCTTCACCCGCGCCTCGTCGGGCGTGATCGTCGCGCACTTCACCGCGACCCGGTGCTCCTTGGTCGCGTTGGCGGCGTCGACGGTGACCTTGTCGTTGGTCGCGTCGCGGTGCTCGATGCCGAGATCGAAGTACTCGAGCTTGACGTCGAGGTACGGAAGGACGAGCTTTTCCTTGATCTTCGCCCAGATGATGCGGGTCATCTCGTCGCCGTCCATCTCGACGACGGGGTTCTTGACCTTGATCTTAGCCATGGGCGGACTTGTAACATGGAGGGGATGGGGCCGATCGCCCGTCTCGCCATCTTCGGGGGTGCCGCGCT
Organism: Myxococcales bacterium UBA2376; assembly: GCA_002344285.1. Lineage (GTDB taxonomy): Bacteria > Myxococcota_A > Polyangia > Haliangiales > Haliangiaceae > UBA2376. The sequence continues at coordinate 9,651 of DDTA01000291.1, read as the reverse complement.
GCTGACGATCCTCGGGTTCGTCCTGCCCTGGTTCCGCCTCGACCTCATGGGGGGGCTCGACGTCGAGCTCAACGCGCTGCCCTTCCGCGGCACGTCGGGGCTCGAGGTCGTGCTGTGCGACGGCTGCGAGACCGTCGGCACCGGTCGCCTGCCGGGCGGCCTGGCGTGGCTCGCGTCCTACGTCGCGGTCCAGTTCCTCGTCGCGCTCGGCGTGTCCGCCGTGCAGGTCCTGCGCGGCCACCGCAGCACGCCGATCGCGGTCTGGACCGCGATCTCCGCCATCGCGCTCGGCCTGCTCGTCGTGGGCGTGCTCGCCTCGTTCGATGCGCCGGCCGGGATGAACGTCGACGTGGGCGCGCGCGCCGGGCTGTGGTGCGTCCTCGCCGCGTGTCCGCTCGCGCTCCTCGGTCACGGCCGGTTGCTCGACCGCCTCGATCCGCCGCCGCTCGTCGAGGCGTCGCCGCCGCCCGCGCCCATCGAGCGGCTCACGCCGACCGAGGCGCCGCCGCGCCGGACCGCGGTGCACGTGAAGAGCGCCGACGTGGGCCAGGCCGGCCTGCGGATCACCACCGAGCAGGGCACGACACGCCTGGCGTGGGAGGACATCCTGCGCGCGCAGCTCATCACCGGCATCGAGCCCGGCGTCGAGCTCACCACGCGCGGCGCGATCCTGCGCATCAACCGCAAGAGCGACGTCGACTATCGCTTCGTGCCGGGCGCCGTCGACGGCACCATCGCCGACAAGCTGCGGCGCCTGTACGAGTTCGCGCGCGAGAAGAACCCGGCGCTGCGCCTGACGCCGTGATCGACGCCGTGATCAGCGACGCGCGGAGGCGCGGGCGCGCGCGCGGCTGCGCGAACGGACGACGAGCAGGACTGCCATCGCCAGCAGCAAGGTGGGGGGGAGACTGCTGCTGGAACCGCTCGCGCAGCCGCAACCTGCGCTGATCTCGTCGGAGGTCCCTGGCCCCGCGTCGGGGTCCCCGGGGTTGGGCGTCGCGTCCGGATCCTGGGGCTGCGGGCCGGCGTCCGCCGAGGAGCCGGGACCGGCGTCAGGGGCCGGCGAGGGCCCCGCGTCGGGGGCGGGCAGCGGACCTGCGTCGATCGGCGGCGTCGGCCCGGCGTCGACCATGCCGGGCTCGGCGAGGCCGAGGCGCTGATCGAGCAGCGCCACCGAGTTCTGCGTCGAGCCGCCGCACTGACACGCGCGGTTCGAGTACTCGCCGCAGGGTGCCGCGACGTTCTGGAACGACTTGTTGCCGCACCCGGAGAGGTACGTCATCGGGTCCTGGCACAGGCGCTCGTGATCGAGGCCGAACGAATGCGCGATCTCCTGCGCGTTGGTCTCGCACACCGAGCGGTAGTCGGTGCCGTAGACCGCGGCGAACGTGAACACGATCGAGTTCTGGATGACGCCGCACGAGAACGGCGACACGCCGCCGACGCCCTGCTGCATGCCGATGTCCTGCGGTCGACCGGCGGTGACGAGCTCGTAGTGCGGCACGTTGCCGGGGTCCACGTCGGTGATGACCACGTTCCAGCGCGAGAACGTCGTGGTGAGGCAGGTCATCACCTGGTTCCAGCCGGCCGCCGAGACGTTCCACGCCGGAACCGTTCGCGTGGAGCTCACGATCGTCGACCGGTTGGTGCGCGCGTCGTTGGTACCCGGGTAGTAGGTGCCGCCGCCCCGGTTGACGTAGAAGATCTTCGGCGCGTGATAGGTGACGTCGTCCGGAGGCGGCAGCGGCTGCGGATCGTCCGTCACGACGTAACCGCCGCGAGGCGTGCCGTCCGGCGCGAGGCCGCCGCCGACGAACGTGCCCGCGGGCGAGAGCGGCTGCTGCACCGGCGTCTCGGCCGCAGCCGTGGCGGCGCTCGCCGAGAGCAGGCTGATCGCGAGAACAGACTTGATCGTGCGCATCGCTCCTCCTCGGTTTGCGGCGTTCATCACGTTCCATGCCAGCGCGCGGGCGCACGGGAGTCCGTGGGCATGCGCGCGTGGCGTGCGCGCGCCTGCCCCGGATCGCGCCAGCGCCGCGCGCCCGACGGGGCGAGATTCCTCGCGAACCGCCGGGCTCAGTCCGGCGAGCCGCTGACATCACCCTCACCGCGGCTGCGAGGTCCTGACAACGAGCGGGCGCGGGTGCGAGCGGACATTATCCGACAGCTCCGTTCGCGTCGAAGGGAGCTTCAGGCCTTGGGCGGGTCCTTGAAGCTGAAGTCCGACGCCCGCCTCGCCCGCGGCACCGGGCGCGCGTCGAGGATGTCGCGCACGAGGCGAAGGAGCTGCTCGGGCTTGAACGGCTTCGGGATGATGGTCACCGTCGACTCGTCGAGGCCCTGCTCGGCGAGCGCATCGCCGACGTAGCCGGACATGTAGAGGACCTGGACCTCGGGGCGGCGGCGCGTGAGCTCGGCGGCGAGCTGGGGCCCGGAGAGGCCCGGCATGACGACGTCGGTGAGGAGGAGATCGACGGCGACGCCCGGGGCGATGCCGAGCGCGAGCGCCTNNGAGGTTGCGCAGCGCGATCTCGTCCTCGACGAGCAGGATCGTGTCGTGCGTGGTGACGAGCGGCACCGCCGCCAGCTCGGTCGAGCGATCGGCGGTGCCGTCGAGGAGCGGCAGCCACACCGTGAACGTCGTGCCGCGGCCGGCGCGGCTCTCCACCGTGATGTCCCCGCCCATGTCGCGCACGATCTGGCGCGCGGTCGCGAGGCCGAGGCCGGTGCCGTTGCTCTTCGTGGTGAAGAACGGCTCGAAGAGGCGGCCGAGGGTCTCGGGCGTCATGCCCACACCGGTATCCTCGACCGACAGCGCGATCCAGCCGCCGGTGGGGCTGCTCACGCCCTCGGGTCCGGTGGCGCCGTCGGGATCGAGGCGCGTGCGCAGGGTCATGACGCCGCCGCTCTGCATGGCGTCGCGCGCGTTGATGACGAGGTTGAGGAGGACCTGCTCGAGCTGGCCCTGATCGAGGTGCGCCGTGGAAGGTCCCGACGCCAGGTCCTTGGCGATGGTGACGTTCTCGCCGGTCACCGCGCGGACCATCTTCTCGAGGTCGTTGACCACGCCCTTGATGTCGACGACGCGCTGATCGGTGGCCTGGCGGCGGGAGAAGCCGAGGAGGCGGCGCGAGAGCGCGGCGCCTCGCTGCGCCGCGTTCTGGATGTTGTCGACGTAGCCCTGGAGCTCGGGCCGTGTGGCGGCGCGGCGCGCCAGCATCTGGCAGGACGCGAGGATGACGGTGAGCAGGTTGTTGAAGTCGTGCGCGACGCCCCCGGCGAGGCGGCCGACGACGTCCATCTTCTGGGCGCGCTGGAGCTGGGCCGCTCGCTCCGCGAGCGCGTGGGCGGCGTGGCGCTCCTCGGTGATGTCGGCGGCCATGATGACGGCTCCACCGTCGGGCACCGACGAGATCGACACCGCGAGCATGCGCCCGGACTCGAGCTCGACCTCCCGGCGCTCGACCGGCCCCGGCCACGGCGTCCACACCCCGTCGAGCGCCGGGTCGCGTGCGACCTCGGCGATGGGCTGGCCCACGGCCTGGTCCTCGGGCGTGCCGAAGAACGAGGACGCGCGCACGCTCCACAGCGTGACCTTGCGGTCGGCGTCGACGCCGATGATCGCGACCGGTGACGCGTCGATGACGGCGCGCAGGGTGTCGCGCGAGCGCATGATCTCGCGCTCGCGCGCCTCCAGCTCCTCGAGCATCGCGTTGAAGCCGGCGGCGAGGGTCGCGATCTCGCCCGGCTGGCCGCTGGCGGCGCGCAGGGACGGTGTGCCGCCTTCAGTGATCTGCCGGGCGACGTCGGCGAGCTGGAGGATCGGCCGCGTGATGCGGCGCTGGAGGAACCAGGCGACGACGATCGCGGCGAGGACGAGCGCCGCGGCGATCGCGACCAGCGTGAGCACGAGCGCGCGGATCTCGGCGGCGAGCGCGGCGTTCGAGCTGACGAGCTCGACGGTGCCGTAGTGCTCGCCCTGGTAGTCGATCGGCAGGCGCACCACCGAGACCGCGTCCTTCACCGCGCGCACCGGCCGCGCGCCGCTGGCGAGGGGAGCCGCGGACGCGATGTCGATCGTCGAGCCGTCGCGGCGATAGCTCGCGAAGACCGCGCCGTCGGCGTCGAAGACGACGGCGAGCTCCACGTCCGAGAAGCGTCTCAGGCGGGCGAGCACCTCGGCCGTGTCCTCGCGATCGGCGAAGGCGAGCCCGGGCACGGAGGAGTCACCGACCACGTCGGCGAGCGTGCTCAAGCTGCGCAGGCGCTGCGCGCGCAGGCTGTCGATCTGGCGGACGCCGACCACGGCGAAGCCCACGACCAGGCAGCCGAGCGCCAGGCCGATGATGATGAGCGTCAGGCGCGTCCGGATCGACATGTTGCGCGCGCTGCGGGTGTTCATGACTTCCCTCCGACGACCCGCGCCAGCCGCAGCAGCTTGGCGCGTACCTTGAGGCCGCTGTCTCGTGCGGCGCGCGTGTTGATCTCGAAGCGCACGTGCTTCGCGTCGAGATAGAAGTTGATGATGGCGCCGGCGGCGGCCGCACCGGGCGCGTCGGCGATGGTGAGGATGCCGTGCCCCTCGGTGCGCGCAACCACGGCGGCGAGCCGTTTCCGATCGTTTCCGCCGATGACCACGATGTGGCAATCGACCGTGGCAGGCGCATCCACGACGCGCACCGTCGCGCGCCGATCCTTGATCTTGCGCGCGCGTGCGATCTTCTCGAGCGGGCGCGTGAGCGGGCTCTCACCGACGACGCACAGGAAGAGCTCGTCGGGGGGCAGATCGTCGGGGTTCCAGTCGATGAAGCGCGTGAATCGCTCCACCATCTCCGCCTTGAGCTCGGCCTCGGTGGGCTCGGCCGCTGCCGCGCGCGAGGTCGCGCCCAGGCCGACGGCAAGCACCGCCATTGCGAGCCGGACCCCCATCGTCGGAAGCGTATCACGCACGCTTGCCCCCGCCCTGCCTGCCCTGCCCGTGCCCGTGCCGGCTACTTCCCGTGCGTTTCCAGCCAGTCGTCCTTCGGATAGCCGAGCGCCGCGAACGCCGCGCGCGTCGTCTTCGCCAGCTCCCGCGCGCGCGCCTTCTGACCCGCACCCCAGCGCGCCCTGGCGAGCATGTAGCCGGTGTCGGCCGCGAGCGCGGGGTCGGCGCCGGGTCCGGTGCGGATGCGGTAGGCGTGCTCGAGGTCGGCGACGCCGGCGGCCGGCTGGCCCATGTCGAGGCGCGCGGAGCCGAGGCCGTGGAGCGCGAACGCGAGCGTCGGGTGATCGGGGCCGAGCTTCTTCTCGAGGATCGCCTTCGCCCGTTCGAAGTACGGCACGGCGTCGGCGGGGCGACCCAGGTTCTCCTGGAGCGCGATGCCGACGTTCATGATCGACGACGCGAGGTCGGGGTGATCGGGCGGCAGCACCTGCTCGCGCACCGCGAGCGCCTTCTCGTACGCGGCGAGCGCCTCGGCGCCCTTGTCCTGGTCACCGAGGACGACCCCGAGGTTGGCCCACATGGTCGCGAGGCTCGGACTGGCGTCGCCCTCGGCGGCGGTCAGGATCTCGATGCCGCGGCGGAGGAACGCGGCGGCCTCGTCGAGCCGGCGCTGCTGCTTGGCGGTGACCGCGAGGCGCCCGAGCGAGTTGGCCGTGTCGGGGTGCTGCGGGCCCGAGGTCCGCTCGTTGATCTCGAGCGCGCGCCGGAAGAGCGCCTCGGCCGCGGCCCACTGCGCCGCGGCGAGCTCCAGGTTGCCGAGATCCGACAGCGAGCGCGCGACGAGGACGCTCCTCTCGCCGGCGTGCTTCGTGCGCAGCTCGAGGGCGCGCGTGAGGTGCGCGCGCGCGGCGTCGAGCTGCTGCTGCGCGCGCGCGGCGCGGCCGCGCTCGGCGGCGAGCGTCGCGCGCTCGGCCCAGCGCTCGTCGGCGGTGCCGAGGCTGGCCTCGGCGAGCGCGGCGAGGGTCTCGACGTCGCCGTAGCGCGCCTCGCGGTTGGCGACCTCGACGAGCGAGACCGTGAGCTGCGCGCCGAGCGCGGCGTCTCCGGCGGCGGCCGCGGCGGCGATCGCCTCGTGAAAGGCGGCGGTCGCGCCCTTGGTGTCGCCGGTGATCATGCGGGCCCGGGCGTCGAGCGCCACGGTCTCGGCGACGAGCGGCGCGTACGCGAGCGTGCGCGCGGCCGCGGCGGCGGCGGTCGCCGGCGCGAGCGCGTCCTTCCACCGGCCGGCGCGGCCGAGCGCGGCGGCGCGGTCGAGGTCGGCGCGGACGCGCGTGATCGCGTCGCGCGAGGTCGGGTCGGAGGGAGGCGGCGCGGCGTCGAGCAAGCGCTCGGCGTTGCACGTCTCGAGCGGCGGTAGCGCGAGCACGGCGTCGAGCGCGCGCGGCAGCGTGGCGGAGGCGTCGGCGAGCATCAGGTCGACGGTGGCGGCGAGCTCGCCGCGGCGGCGATCGAGGCACGCCATGGCGCGGTCGAGCAGCTCGGGCGACTGGGTGCGGCGCACGGCGGTCGCCTCGCACGTGGCGACGCGGCGAGCGGTCAGCGCGCGGGCGCGCTCGTCGAGGGCGACGGTCACGCGCTGGGTCACCTCGCCGGCGTAGGCACGACCGGTCGCGGCGAACGCGCGGGCGAGCGCGTCCTTGCGCGCGGCGTCCCAGGCGCCGTCGAGATCGCGCTCGAGGCCGCGACACGGCGCCGGACGATCGGCGGCGCCGCCGAGGACGAGGACGGCGGCGGCGGTGGTGGCGGCGGCGACCACGGCGATGCCGGCGGCGGCGAGCGCCGTGCGGCGGCGGCGGCGCGTGCGCTCCTCGAGGTCGTCGGCGAGCGCGGCCAGGAGCGCGTGCATGTCGGGCCAGCGCGCCGCCGGCGCGGCGGCGAGGCCACGGCGCAGGATCGGCTCGAAGCGCGCGGGTACGTCGCGATCGGGCCGCGGCCCGGCGAGCTCGCCGCGCGAGATCCGCTCCTGCCGTTCGGCGAGCGATCCGGCGTCGAACGGACGCAGGCCGTAGAGTCCTTCCCACAGCGCGACGCAGAACGCGAACTGATCGGCGGCGTAGCCGGCGGGCTCACCGCGGTACTGCTCGGGCGCCATGTACGCGGGCGTACCCATCACGTCGCCGGTGCGCGTGAGCGGCGTCTGCAGCGCGTGCGGCGGCTCGCTGTCGTGTTTGCGCGCCCCGGCGTCGTCGAAGCTCGTCCCCGAGGCAGCGACGAGGCCGAAGTCGGTAACGCGCAGGCGGCCGTCCTTGCCCACGAGGACGTTGTCGGGCTTGAAGTCGCGGTGGACGAGGCCGGCGTCGTGCGCCGCGGCGAGCCCGCGGCCGGCGCGCAGGTAGGCGTCGAGGACGGCGCGCCACGGCTTGCCGCGCTGCCAGCGGCCGAGCGTCTCTCCATCGATGAGCTCCATGACGACGAAGACCGCATCGTCCGCGGAAACGACCTCGTGGATCGCGATCACGTTCTCGTGCTCGACGCGCGCAGCCGCCTGGGCCTCGCGGACGAGGCGCGCGCGCGCCGCGCTCGACGCGGCGCTCGGGCGAAGGAGCTTGATGGCGACCTTGCGATCGAGCGTCGGATCGTGGGCGGCGACGACGACGCCCATCCCTCCCTGGCCGATGATGCGATCGACGACGAAGCGCGCGATCTGCCCGCCGGCGCCGGCGATCCGGTTGCGGATGTCGACCGACGGCGTGCGCGCCAGCTCGCGCATGATCGGATCGATCGTCGTGTCGCCGGACGGGGGCGCGGAGTCGTCGGCGGCGGGCAGCGTGACGCCGCCGCCGGAGGCGGAGTCGTCGTCGCCGCTCGAGACCGCCATGGCAGGTGGATCGTACTCGATGTGGCGGTAACCGGCAGGCCCAGCCGGTCGTCTAGATGCGCGAACAGGAGACCCATCCATGAAGCGCATCGCTCAGTCGTTCATCATCGCCGCTCTCGTCGTCCCCCTCGTCGCTTGCAAGAAGAAGGAGGACGCGCCCGCGCAGGAACCCGCCAAGCCGGTCGAGCCCAAGCCCGCCGACCCCAAGCCGGTCGAGCCGACCCCACCCGCGCCGCCGGCGGTCGCGGCCAAGAACATCGTCGAGGTCGCCACCGAGGCGGGCTCGTTCAAGACGTTGCTCACCGCGGTGGAGGTGGCCGGGCTCACGGCGACGCTCGCGGGGCCCGGGCCGTTCACCGTGTTCGCGCCCACCGACGAGGCCTTCGCCAAGGTGCCGGCCAAGGACCTGGAGGCGCTCCTCGCCGACAAGGCCGCGCTCACGAACGTGCTCACCTATCACGTCGTCCAGGGCGCGGTGACCGCCAAGGACGTCGCCGGCATCCCGAGCGCGAAGACGCTCCAGGGCGGCGAGCTGGCGATCGACACGTCGAGTGGCGTGAAGGTCGGCGGCGCCACCGTGGTCAAGGCCGACATCATGGCGTCGAACGGGGTCATCCACGTGATCGACACCGTGCTCCTGCCGAAGTGACTCAGCGGGGGGCGGCGCCGCGCAGGAGCGGCGCCACCTCGGCGCGGCGGTGGCTATCGACCTTCCACCGCCCGCGCCAGGCCGTGGTCACCATCGTCGACGACGGCTGGCGCGCGCCGCGCACCTTCATGCACAGGTGCTCGCTCTCGAGCATCACGCCGACCGCCTCGGCGTCGAGGTGTAGCGTGATCGCGTCGGCGATCTGCGCCGTCAGCCGCTCCTGCACCTGCGGGCGCCGCGCGAAGACGTCGACGGTGCGCGCGAGCTTGGACAGCCCGACGACGCGCCCGCCGGCCGGCAGGTAGGCGACGTGGGCGACGCCGGAGAACGGCAGGAGGTGGTGCTCGCACAGCGAGTGGAACTGGACGTCCCGCACCACCACGAGCTCGTCCGACGCCTCCGCGAACGTGCGTGCCAGGTGCCGGCCGGCATCGTCGCGCATACCGGCGGTCATCTCCGCGAGGGCGCGCGCCACGCGCTCGGGGGTCTCGCGCAGGCCGTCGCGCGCCGGATCTTCGCCGAGCGCGAGGAGCAGCTCCCGCACGGCGCGCTCGGCGCGCGCCAGGTCGACCGGGCGTGGCGCGGGTGCGGCGGGCTCGACGGCCTCACGCGCGGCGAGCGCGACGGCGGGATGCAGCACGACGGGTGGGGTCATGAAGCGTTGACGCCGCGAGTCGGCGCGAGGTGACAGCTCGCGGACCACGCAACCGGAAGTTGTCAAAGTTGACACCGTCCCCAGGTAAGGGGGCGGAATGACGACGGTTTCAGATCGTCGTCTCGGCGAGGGCCGCGTCCATGATGTCGCAGGCGGCGTCGATCTCGGCCTCGCCGATGAGCATCGGCGGGGCGATGCGGACGGTGTTGCCGTAGAGGCCGCCCTTGCCGACGAGGAGCTTGCGCGCCTTGCACGCCTCGGCGAAGCGGTTGGTGGCCGCCGCGGCCGGCTTCTTGGTCGTGCGGTCCTCGACCAGCTCGAGGGCCTGCATGAGGCCCATGCCGCGGACGTCGCCGATGACCGGGTACTTCTCCTTCATCTGCTCGAGGCGCCCGCGCAGGCGCGCGCCCAGGCGGGACGCGCGCTCGGGGATGCGCTCGTCGGACATGACCGCCATGGTCGCGGTCGCCGCCGTCGCCGAGATCGGGTTGCCGCCGAACGTCGCGATCGAGCCCGCGGTGAACGCGTCGGCGATCTCCGCC
>DDTA01000147.1 GCA_002344285.1 Myxococcales bacterium UBA2376 | reverse complement strand
CCTCCAGAACAACGAGGTCCAGGCGCTGATCACCGCGATCGGCACCGGCGTGCGCGACGAGTTCGACATCGAGCAGGCGCGGTACCACAAGCTCATCCTCATGACGGACGCCGACGTCGACGGCTCCCACATCCGCACGCTCATCCTGACGCTCTTCTACCGGCACTTCGAGGAGCTCATCCGCGGAGGGCACGTGTTCATCGCGCAGCCGCCGCTCTACAAGGTCAAGAAGGGCAAGAGCGAGCGCTACCTCAAGAACGAGGAGGCGCTCGAGGACTTCCTGCTCGACAGCGTCTGCGGCGAGTCGGTCGTGAGCGGCACGCGTGGCGGCCAGCCGGCGACGCTCACCGGCGACGCCCTCAAGAGCGCGGTCAAGCGCGTGTTCGAGGCGCGCCGCATGCGCGGGCACCTCGACAAGCGCAGCGACGGACGCATCTCGGCGGCGTTCGCCGAGGCCGGGCTCAAGCCGGAGCACCTGCGCGACGAGGCCAAGCTCGCCGAGCTCTCGCAGGTGGTCAAGGCGGAGCTCACGCGCCGCCACGGCGAGCTCGGCGGCGTCGACCTCGAGCTGCGGCAGGACGCCGAGCACGGCGGCTGGGCGGTGCGCGCGGCGCCGGGCATGTTCGGCGTGCGCCGGGAGACGTACATCGGCTTCGAGCTGGTGCGCGCGACCGAGTTCGCCGAGCTGCGCAAGATCACCGAGGAGCTGGCGGCGCTCCTCGCCGGCCCGTTCACGATCACGCCGGCGCACAGCGACGCGATCGAGGCGCAGACGCTCGACGAGGTCTCGACCGCGATCGAGGAGCTGGGCCGCAAGGGCCTGCAGATCCAGCGCTACAAGGGCCTGGGCGAGATGAACGCCGAGCAGCTCTGGGAGACGACGATGGATCCCGCGCGGCGCAACCTGCTCAAGGTCGACGTGCGCGAGCCGCAGGTGGCGAACGAGATCTTCTCGACGCTCATGGGTGATCTGGTCGAGCCGCGCCGCGCGTTCATCGAGGAGAACGCGCTGAACGTGAGGAACCTGGACGTCTGACGGCCTTCGCCGGGGGGAACGACATGTCGACGTATCGCAGCCGCATCCTGGGCGTGGGGGCCTACGTGCCGCCGCGCGTGGTGACCAACGACGACCTGTCGAAGGTCATGGAGACCACCCACGAGTGGATCGTCGAGCGCTCCGGCATCGAGGAGCGTCGCTGGGTCGACCCGGGGGAGGGCGGCGCCGAGATGGCGGCCAAGGCGTGCACCGAGGCGCTGGAGAAGGCGGGCGTCGCGGCCAGGGACGTCGACATGATCATCTACGCCACGCTGTCGCCGGACGTGACGTTCCCGGGCACCGGCGTGTTCGTGCAGCGCCTGCTCGGGCTGAAGGAGATCCCTTGCTACGACATCCGCCAGCAGTGCACGGGCTTCGTGTACGGGCTCGCGATGGCCGACGCGTTCATCCGCATGGGCCAGTACAAGCACATCCTCGTCATCGGCAGCGAGGTGCACTCGACCGGCCTCGACGTGTCGACGCGCGGCCGTGACGTCACCGTGCTCTTCGGCGACGGCGCGGGCGCCGCGCTGGTCGGGCGCGCGACCGACGAGAACATGATCCTGTCGACCCACCTCCACGCCGACGGCGCCGAGGCCGAGATCCTGTGGACCGAGTCACCGGCCTCGCGCAACCACCCGCGCATCACCGCCGCGGACATGGACGCGGCCAAGCACTACCCGCACATGGTCGGCAAGAAGGTCTTCAAGCACGCGGTCACGCGCATGCCCATGGTGCTCATGGAGGGCATGGTCCAGAACGGGCTCAAGCTCGACGACATCGACATGGTGATCCCGCATCAGGCGAACCTGCGGATCAACCAGATGGTCGCCAAGCTGATCGGGCTGCCCGAAGCGAAGATGCACAACAACATCCAGAAGTACGGCAACACCACGGCCGCCTCGATCCCGATCTGCATGCACGAGGCGATCGAGCTCGGGAAGATCGAGCGCGGCGACATGGTCGCGCTGATCGCGTTCGGCGCCGGCCTCACCTGGGCGAGCGCGTTCCTGCGCTACTAGCCCCGGTCGAGGGTCTAGGCCGCGGCCTTCGCGAACATCGCGTCGATCTCGGCGGCGACCTTGTCCTCGGGCGAGCCCTTGGCCACCGCGATCTCCTTCACCAGGAGCGTGCGCGCGTTCTCGAGCATGCGGCGCTCGCCGAACGAGAGGTCCTTGGTCGCGCGGAGCACGCACAGATCGCGGAGCACCTCGGCGATCTCGAAGATGCTCCCCGTCTTGATCTTCTCCATGTACTCCCGGTAACGACGGTTCCACGTCTGGGTGTCGCGCGGGACGTCTCGCGACTTGAGGATCGCGTAGACCTCTTTCACCTGCTTGGGGCCGATCAGCTCGCGCAGCCCCACGGCGCCGGCGTTGGCCGTCGGCACCATGATCTTGAGGCCGGTCTCCAGAATCTTCAGTATATACACGGCGGTCTGGGCTCCACCGATGTCGCGCTTCTCCATCGCGACCACCTCCGCGACCCCATGAACCGGATAGACCGCCTTGTCACCGATCGCGAACTGTTGCTTCAAAGTATGCCTCTGGTACGGAGCGAGCGAGAGGCTCATTGTATCAGCCACGGGTAGCCGCGTCAAACTTTGCCGCGGTGCGGTGAACGAGAAATCCGTGTAGATACATCTTGTTACGGCTCAGCGCTTGGCCAGGTACTCGACGATCGACGCGACCGCGAAGCCGGTGCCGCCGCGCGGCTGATGCGGCCGGCTGGTCGAGAGCGACGCCGGGCCGGCGATATCCACGTGCACCCAGGGCGTGTCCTTCGCGAACGTCTTGAGGAACAGGCCGGCGGTGATCGCGCCGCCGAAACGATCGCCCGTGTTGCGCATGTCGGCGACGGGACTCTTGAGCTGCTCGCGCAGGCGCGTGGTCAGCGGCAACCGCCACATGTCCTCGCCCGCGCGCTCGGCGGCCGCGAGCCACGCGCGGCACAGGCCATCGTGATCCGACATCACGCCGGCGGTGTAGGGCCCGAGCGCGACCATGCACGCGCCCGTGAGCGTCGCGAAGTCGAACATCTCGTCGGGCTGGACCTTGGTGCGTACGTACGTGATCGCGTCGCCGAGGGTGAGCCGGCCCTCCGCGTCGGTGTTGTTGATCTCGACCGTGGTGCCGTCCATCGACGTGAGCACGTCGCCGAGCTTGTAGGCGCGACCGGAGACGAGGTTCTCGCAGCACGCGGCGATGGCGTGCACCTCGTGCTCGGATCCGAGCGTGGCGATCGCGTCGATCGCCGCGATGACCGCCGCGGCCCCGGACATGTCGACCTTCATGTCCTCCATCGCGTTGGACGGCTTGAGCGAGTAGCCGCCGGAGTCGAAGGTCACGCCCTTGCCGATGAGCGCGATCTTCTTCTTCGCCTTCTTGGGCTTGTAGACGAGGTGGACGAGCTTGGACTCCTGATCGGATCCCTTGCCCACCGCGAGGAACATCCCCATCCCGAGGTCCTCGCACTTCTTCGCGCTCAGCACCTGGACGGTGACGCTGTCGTGCTTCTTGGCGATCGCCTCGGCCTCGGCGCCGACCTGCGAGGGCGTCATGTACGCCGCCGGCTCGTTGATCATGTCGCGTGCCCGCGAGACCGCCGCGGCGATGACCGACGCGCGCTCGATCGAGGCCTTGACGGTCCGGCTCTGAGCCGCGGTCGGCTTCTTGCCCTTGGTCTCGACGATGAAGCCGAAGTGCTGGAGACTCGAGGCCTTCTTGGCCTCCGCGCCGGTCAGGTATCGACCGAACTTGTAGGTTCCCAGGATGGCGCCCTCGGCGAGCATCTGGATCGCGCCGCCCTCACGCTGCGAGCCGAGCGCCGGCAGCACGAGCGCCAGGCTCTTGGCGCCGACCTTGTTGGCCACCTGCGCGGCAACCGCGCCGACATCGCGGAACGCGGGAAGCTCGACCTCGGACTTCGGGCCGATACCCAACACCGCGATACGCTTTGCCTTTGTGGCCCCGTTCGACCAGAGCACGAGCGACTGACCGGACTTGCCCTCGAACGACTCCGACTTGGCCGCCTCGGAGAGGCCCTTGCCGGTCGCCGTGTCCAGCGCACGGAAGGTCGCGTCCTTGGACGGGTCGCCGAAGACCACCATCACCAGCAGGTCAGTGGAAGCGCTGAGGGCGGGCTCGACGACGTGAGAGAATTCCATTGGTTACCCGATTGTCTAGAAATGTTGGACATTTATAGGAGAGGACCGACCTGTTGTAAAGGAGCCCGCAGGTCGATTGACAGCCGCCAGACGGCCTCTCTACTCTCGTAGGCGTCCATTCCCTCGGGGGGAAACATGGTCAGAGATCAAAGGTCTGCACGTCCCGCTCAGCGTAAGGGCTCGATCAAGACGAACCGCTCCACCAAGAAACATCTCTCGACGTCGGCGCCACGGCATCACGCCGCCGCTGCACCCGAGAGACCTGCCAAGCCGCTACCTCCCAAAGTGGTAGGCGAGCTGCCCGTCCCCATCGCCACGTTCTTCCTGTAATCACTCCGACGGATCGACCTCGTCGACGTCCTCGTCGGCGTCTTCATCTTCAGGTCGGTCCGAGTCGCTCGCGTCGTGCTCGTCGGCGTCGACGTCGGTGGCGGTCCCGGCAACCAGCTTGGCCAGCCGGATCGCATCAGGGAAGGGCTCGACGGTGGAGAACACGACCCAGGCCCGGTCGTGTCGCAGGGCGATCTCCGCGATCTGCTCGAGGTGATCGTTGCTGGTCCGGCGTCGTCCGCGCCCGAGCCCACTCACCACGAGGTAGGCGTCGTCGCCGGCGAGCGAGGCCCAGAACGGCGCGTGCCGCCGCTCGGGATCTCCGCCGAGGGGATCGAGACCACACAGGATTCCCAGCTCGCGCGCGAACGCGTGGGCCGCCGGCGGCTCCCATAACCCCGAGGGCACCCAGACCCGCGTGCGACCCGCGAAGCGCGCCGCGGACGCCTCGGTGTCGAAGAAGCGGCGCATGTTGTCGCGGTTGGTCTGCGACGGCGAGAAGTCGGGAGGCGTCCGGAAGATCACGACCCCGGCGTCGAGCGCGTCGGCCGCGGTGATGAGCGCCTCGACGCCTTCGTGGACGATCTCGGAGCTGCGGAAGCCACCGACCTCGCTGATGCGCCCGGCGGGCACGGGCCAGCCGCGCGGCCCGAAGCCGCGCGGTCCCGGCGTGTGCGTGACGATCGCCGGCGCGACGACCCCGAACGCGTGCTCGTGACGCGCGGCCGTGCGCCAGCGCCGGAGCACGGATGGCCGCGTCGGGCCCTGCAGGAGCGACGCGGTCTCGAGATACGGCAGCCGCAGGAAGTACCGCGGCCAGCCCACTCCATGAGGTAACCCGGCGCAACCGACGATGACGTGCTTGGCCATTGAGCTGGATCGATTGACCGGGGGCGGCGCCCACGCTACGACCCTCCCGCAGCGCGCGCAAGTTCACGCGACCTGCATCGAGGAGCCAGCATGCGTTTCTTCATCGACACCGCCGACGTTCGAGAGGTCAAGGAAGCTGCATCGATGGGGTTGGTCGACGGCGTCACGACCAACCCGTCGCTGGTCGCCAAGACCGGGCGGAAGTTCCGCGAGGTCCTGCTCGAGATCTGCGACGTCGTGAAGGGGCCGGTCTCTGCCGAGGTCGTCACGCTCACGCACGACGAGATGATGAAGGAGGCGCGCGAGCTCGCCGCGCTGCGCTCGAACATCGTGGTCAAGATCCCGCTCATCCCCGAGGGGCTGAAGGCGGTGAAGACGTGCCACGACGAGGGCATCAAGACCAACGTCACGCTGTGCTTCAGCGCGACGCAGGCGCTGCTCGCCGCCAAGGCCGGCGCCACGTACATCTCGCCGTTCGTGGGCCGGCTCGACGACGTGGCCACCGACGGGATGCAGCTCATCCAGGAGATCCTCGAGATCTACGATCACTACGGGTTCGAGACCGAGGTGCTGGTGGCGTCGGTCCGTCACCCGATGCACGTGCAGCAGGCGGCGCGCATGGGCGCGCACGTGGCGACGTGTCCCCTGTCGGTGCTCTTGCAGCTCGCCAAGCACCCGCTGACCGACATCGGGCTCACCCGCTTCCTCGAGGACTGGAAGAAGGTCCCGCAGTGAGCGCCGGCGCGAAGGTCGAGCGATGAGGTGGACCGCGGCGGCCCTCGGGCTGGCCGCGTGTCAGCCGGGGAGCGGCCCGACGATCGATCGGGTCGAGCCGGTGCAGGCGGCGCGCGGCGCGACGGTGACGGTGCGCGGCGAAGGCTTCTGCGGCGAGGGTCGGTCGGTCGGCGACGGCTCGTGCGAGCCGTTGCCGCCGGGCTCGGTCGACGTCGGGCTCGAGCTGCCGATGGCGCGCGCGCTGGTCCAGTCCTGGGGCGAGCAGTCGATCACCGTGACCGTGCCCGACGCCGCGCGGCTCGGGGAGACCGTCGTGATCGTCACCGTCGACGGGCGCTCGTCCAACGGCGGTGACTTCGAGGTGCTGCCGTGAGCGCGGGCGACGCGTCGGCGCGGCGCGCGTTCTCGGTCGCGGTGTACGCGCGGCGGGGCGGCCCGGGCGGCGAGGTGCTCGTCATCTTCCACCGGCGGCTGCAGACGTGGCTGCCGATCGGCGGCGAGCTCGAGGCGGGAGAGACGCCGCTCGAGGCGGCCGTGCGCGAGCTGCGCGAGGAGACCGGGCTGGTCGGGCGCTTCGGGCCGCTGGTCGACGCGCTCGACGGCGTGCCGTGGGGGTACCTCGGCTTCGAGGAGCACCAGGCGGGCTCGAAGGGCCTGCACATGAACTTCGTGTTCGTCGCCGACGTGCACGAGGCCGACGAGGTCGTGCCCAACGAGGAGCTCGTCGAGTGGCGCTGGGTCGGCCGCGCCGAGCTCGAGACGCTCGCGTCGCCGCTCAACGTGCGCCAGTTCGGCTACCTCGCGCTCGACGCGCTCGTGGCGCCCGTGGAGTAGCGCGTGCGGATCCGGCAGCACGTCAACCCGCTGCTCTCGTTCTACGAGGTGTTCCGCGGCGAGCGGCCGGTGCTCGAGCCGGGACGTCCGGTGGAGGTCGAGATCGGGTGCGCCGACGCGCAGTTCCTGTTCGAGCGCGCGGCGCGCGAGCCGGAGCGCACCTACGTGGGGCTCGAGATCCGCGACGAGCTCGTCGACCTCGTGAACAAGCGCGCGCGGGCGGCGAGGGCGCCGGTGGTCGCGGTGTTCTGCCAGGCGCAGCGGCACCTGGGGGAGATCTTCCCGCCGGCGTCGGTCGATCGCGTGTACATCAACTTCCCCGATCCGTGGTTCAAGCGGCGCCACGAGAACCGGCGCATGGTCGACGACGCGCTGGTCGTGGGCATCGGCGCGATCGCGCGCCCGGGCGCCGACGTGCTGGTCCAGTCCGACGTGTGGGACGTCGCACTCGACGCGATGGAGGCGTTCGAGCGGCGCGACGAGCTGTTCGCGAACCTCGCCGGCGCCTGGACGTTCTGGCGCGAGGGCAACCCGTACGGCGTGCGCTCGTGGCGCGAGCAGAACGCCGAGGAGACCGGCCTGCCGATCTGGCGCATCCGTTACCAGCGCCGCTGAGTGCGCCAGCTCAGCGCTTCGGCTCGCGGGGCAGCTTCTGCATCTTGGTCGTGGGTGCTCGCTCCGCTGCGTCCGGCGCCGTGTTCGCCCGCACCCACTCGGCGAGCTCGTGCTTGAGCGCGGCGGTGAAGCCGGTGAGCTCGTAGCCGGTGCCGTCGGCGCCGCAGTAGACGGTCTTGGCGGGGAGCTCGATGGGCATCCCGGCCGGTCCGACGATGAGGAGGTTCACGAGCGCGTGCAGCTTCCCGCCTGGGGCGCCGTAGGCGCCGCCGTGGGCGAGGTGCTGCTTCCACTGCGCCTCCACCTCCGCGGCCGTCGTCATCTCGAGGACGGCGAGGCGGCGGTTGCGGCTCGAGCGAGGCTTGCGGGTTCGACCTGCCATCGATCGCTCAGCTTATCGCGGCCTCGAGCACGTCGGCGCGGGTGATGCGCTCGAGACGGAACTGCCGGTCCTCGCCGGTGTCGAGATCGACGCAGTTGAGGAGCGTGACCGCGCGGTCGAAGACGAGGTTGCGAATGCGCACGGTGCGGCGCTGTGGTGGGTCGTAGGCGACCTTGCGGTAGTGGATGGCGAGCGGGCGATCCTCGAACCAGGCGGTCTCGACCGCGGCGCGCACGGCGTCGGGGACGGGCAGGGCGGGGACGCCGACGATCTGGAGCTGGTCGACGAGACGGAGGAGCTCGCGCTGCGCCGAGGTGGAGAGCGCCCCCCGCACCTTGTCGAGCGCGGACGCGAGCGACGCGGAGAACGGCAGGAGCCGCTGGTCGAGCGCCATCTTGCCGAGCGCGACGAGGAGCGCGCCCTCGCGCGCGGTGAGGTTGATCGGCGGTAGCTGGTACGCCTTGTCGAGCGCATAGCCCCCGCCGCGCCCGCGGTCGGCGCGGAGCGGCAGGCCCGCGTCCTGGAGCGCGTCGAGGTCGCGGTAGATCGTGCGGATCGTGACCCCGAAGCGGTCGGCGAGCTCCTGGGCGGTCACGCCGGTGCGGCGCCCGCGCAAGGCCTCGGCCAGGGCGAACAGGCGGGACTTCTTGCGCATGAAACCTGACAGAAGGCTGTCAAAGGCTCGTGGCAGGGTCAAGCCAGTAGTGAGGCCTCAGGCCTCGGGCCTCGGGCCTCGGGCCTCGGTAAGAAGGGCCTCAGGCCTCCGCCGTACACCCTCATCAGATCTGGAGAATCCCCGTGAAGCACAGCATCAACTGGTTCGAGATCCCCACCCGCGACATGGACAAGGCCGTGAGCTTCTACGAGAAGACGCTCGGGCTCACCTTCAAGCGCGAGGTCTTCGGCGGCGAGCCCCACGCCGTCTTCCCCCACGAGCAGGGCATCGTCGCGGGCGCGCTGGTGTCAGCCACCCGCCTGACCCCCGGCACCACCGGCGTCCTCATCTACCTCGACGCTCCGGACGGCGTGAAGGCGTGCCTCGCGCGCGCGAAGGCCGCCGGCGCCAAGGAGATCGCGCCCCACATGGCGATCGGCGAGCACGGCTTCATGGCGATCATCGCCGACCTCGACGGCAACCAGATCGGGTTGCACTCGATGACGGACTGACGCCTGTCCTTCGACTCGCTTCGCTCGCTCAGGACATACGGAGGGCCTCAGGTTCCGGAACCGAGGCCTGACGCCGTTCTTCCCGAGGCCCGAGGCCCGAGGCCCGAGGCCGCTGCAGGTGTGCTGGGCCGCAGGCCTAGCGCATCTGCAGCTCCATCATCTCGAGCTCGCGCGCGCGGTCGCGGAGCTGGGCGGCGAGCTCGAAGTCGAGGTCGTCGGCCGCGGCGCGCATCGCGGTGCGGAGCTTGTCGATCGCCTTGCGCAGCGACGCGAGGTCGTCGATCGAGGAGCCGTCGAGCGCGGCGAGGCTGGGCGGCTGCTTGCCCTTGCCCTTCTTCGGGAGCGGCTCGGCGGGCTGGACGTCGAGGATGGCGCGGACCACCGTGCGGGGCTCGATGCCGTGCTCCTGGTTGAACGCCTGCTGCACGGCGCGGCGCCGGCGGGTCTCGGTGACGGCCTGCCGGATCGAGTCGGTCTCCCGGTCGGCGTAGAGGATGACCTTGCCGGCGACGTTGCGTGCCGCGCGGCCGATCGTCTGGATGAGCGAGCGCGCCGAGCGGAGGAAGCCCTCCTTGTCGGCGTCGAGGATGGCGACGAGGGAGACCTCGGGGATGTCGAGGCCCTCGCGCAGGAGGTTGATGCCGACGAGCACGTCGAACTCGCCCCGGCGCAGGTCACGGATGATCTGGATGCGCTCGAGCGTGTCGATGTCGGAGTGGAGGTAGCGGACCCGCACGCCGACCTCGGCGTAGTACTCGGTCAGGTCCTCGGCCATGCGCTTGGTCAAGGTCGTGACCAGGACGCGCTCGTGCTTCGCCACGCGGGCGCGGATCTCGCCGAGGAGATGGTCGACCTGGTGGGCCACCGGACGCACCTCGACCTCGGGGTCGAGGAGGCCCGTCGGCCGGATGATCTGCTCGGCGACGACGCCCTGCGCCTCGGCGAGCTCCCAGTCCGCCGGGGTCGCCGAGACGTAGACGACCTGGCGCACGCGCTCCCGCCACTCGTCGAAGCGCAGCGGCCGGTTGTCGAGCGCGCTCGGCAGCCGGAAGCCGTACTCGACCAGCACCTCCTTGCGCGCGCGGTCGCCGTTGAACATGCCGCCGACCTGCGGGACCGTCTGGTGCGACTCGTCGACGAAGAGCAGGTAGTCCTCGGGGAAGTAGTCGATGAGGGTCGGCGGCGGCTGGCCGGGCGCGCGCCCCG
The DNA here is from genome assembly GCA_002344285.1 of Myxococcales bacterium UBA2376. GTDB lineage: Bacteria > Myxococcota_A > Polyangia > Haliangiales > Haliangiaceae > UBA2376. The sequence continues at coordinate 7,657 of DDTA01000147.1, read as the reverse complement.
ACAGGTGGCGCGAGTAGTTCTCGATGCCCGGGCAGTGCCCCATCTGCTCCATCGACTCGAGATCGTGCATCGTGCGCTGCTCGAGGCGCTGGCGCTCGAGCAGCTTGCCTTCCTGGGTGAGGTGCTCGAGGCGCTCCTTCAGCTCGACGCGGATCTGCGAGATCGCGCGGCGCAGGTGATCCTTGGACGTCGCGTAGTGCGAGGCGGGGAAGATCACCGTGCGCTCGATCGGGCGCTTGACCTTGCCGCGCAGCGGATCGATCTCGTACATCGCCTCGACGGTGTCGCCGAACAGCTCGAGGCGGATCGCGGTGTCGGCCTCGTAGGCCGGGAAGACCTCGACCACGTCGCCGCGGACGCGGAAGGTGCCGCGGTGGAAGTCGGTGTCGTTGCGGTCGTAGTGGAGCTCGACGAGCCGGCGCAGGATGTCGTCGCGGGGACGGTCCTGGCCGACCGTCAGCTCGCACGTCATCTCGGCGTAGACCTCGCGCGCGCCGATGCCGTAGATGCACGAGACGGAAGCCACGATGATGACGTCGCGCCGCGAGAGGAGCGCGTACGTCGCCGCGTGGCGCATGCGATCGATCTCCTCGTTGATGATCGAGTCCTTCTCGATGTACGTGTCGGAGGTCGGGACGTACGCCTCGGGCTGGTAGTAGTCGTAGTACGAGACGAANNAGTAGTCGTAGTAGCTGACGAAGTAGTGGACGGCGTTGTCGGGGAAGAGCTCCTTCAGCTCGCCGTAGAGCTGCGCCGCCAGGATCTTGTTGTGGACCATGATGAGCGTCGGCCGCGACGCCGCCGCGATCACGTTCGCCATGGTGAAGGTCTTGCCCGACCCGGTGATGCCGAGGAGGACCTGGGAGGCGTCGCCGCGCGCGAGGCCCTCCGTCAGCTCCCGGATCGCCTTGGGCTGGTCCCCGGCCGGCTGATAGGGTGCGCGCAGCTGGAACAGGCCGGCCGGCTTCGCCGGCGGCGCTGCCACGACCTTCTTCTTCGTCGAGGCCACGATGCGGCAGTCTACTGCACCCGGTGACACCAGCCTGTCAGCTAAGGCAAAGGCCGCGCGGATCCGGGGCTATTACGCGATCCTCGACCGGGACGACGAGCGGCTCGCGACGATCCTGGTCACGCCCGCGACCGCGGGCGGGGCCGGGGCCCGCGTGCTCCAGGTGCGGCTCAAGCCGGCGAGCACGAAGGAGATCCTGGCGGCCGCGCGCATGGCGCGGCGGGTGACACGGGCCGTGGGCGCGCTCCTGGTCGTGAACGACCGGCTCGACGTCGCGCTCGCCGTCGACGCGGACGGAGTCCACCTCGGCCAGGACGACCTGCCCCTCGCCGATGCGGCCGCGGCGCTCGGGGCCCGCCGACCCACGATGATGATCGGCATCTCGACCCACGATCTGTCCCAGGTGTCAGCCGCCGTCCGCGGCGGCGCCGACTACCTCGGCTTCGGGCCCGTCTTCGCCACGGGCACCAAGGCCAACCCCGACCCGGTCGTCGGCGTCGCCGGCCTCGCCGAGGCCGTGCGGGTGGCTGACACCGTTCCGGTGGTCGCGATCGGCGGCATCACGCTCGAGCGCGCCCGCGCGGTGGCTGACACCGGCGCCGCCGCGGCTTGCGCCATCTCCGCCGTCAACGCCGCCCCCGACCCGGGAGTGGCCGGCCAGGCCCTCTCTGCCGACTTTCCCGGGGCCTGACGCCTCAGCTCCCCGTAATTCCGGCTACATGGCCATGGTAACTTCTCGCCCGTCGCGCGTATGAATGGGGCGCGGGCTCGGCCCGTCCCAACCGTCAACTTCGTCGCTCAAGAGGTTCTGTCCATGGCTAAGCTCGGGTTCGCTTCGATCGTCGCCGCCTTCGTCGCCACGCTCGCCCTCGTGGGCGTCACCGCAGAGGACGCGTCGGCCGGCAAGCCGTGCGCGACCGCGAAGCCGAAGACGAAGTTCCTCGCCGACGCCTGCAAGAAGGGCGGTCAGGACGAGGCCAAGAAGGTGATGAAGGGGTTCCTCAAGGACTACAAGAAGACGAACCCGACGGCGACGTGCAACTCCTGCCACACCAAGGTGGGCGGCGCGTACCCGCTCAAGCCCGACGCGCTCAAGACGGCGACCGAAGCCGGCATGAAGTGAGCCCCGCGCGCGCGGGGCTCACATGACCGGCGCGGCGGGGATGCCGGATCGGCACGCCCGGGCCAGCGCGCGCCAACGCGCGCGGTCGGGGTAGCGGCTGTTGTAGATCGAGAAGCGCTCGAGGCGCCGCCCGTGGACGCGCTCGCAGCGCTCGAGCGCCGCGACCTTCTTGTACGAGCGGGGCGCGCGATCTCGCTCGATGAAACGGGCCAGGGTCTCGGGGCGAGACACGCGCTCGAAGTCGTGCGCCGCGATCGCCGTGAGGTCGACGGCCAGGCCGCCGCTGGCGCGCAGCGCGGTGAGGTGAGCGCCACGCAGGCGCGTGAGGATGATCTCGGGCCCCCACTGCTCGCCGCCGCCCACCTTCGCGGCGACGCGTTCGACCTGCGCCGCCGTGAGCCGGAGCAGGAGCGCCGGCTCGTCGGCCAGGTAGTACGCCGCGTCCGCCGCCAGCGCCGCGTCGCTGCTCTCGATCGCCGTCACCAGGATCTCGGCGCGCGCCTCGTCCTCCGTCGCCTTGCTCCAGTCGCGCATCGCCGCCATGAGCGCCGGCGACGGCCGGTCCTTCACGCCCGACCAGTAGCCGACGGCCTCGCCGTTCGCGCCGACGAAGACGAGCGCCGTCTTCGCCACCTTGCCCACGAGGATGTTGTAGAAGCCCGCGGTGCACGCCGCGTTCTCGCGGGCCCGCGCGGTCTTCACGGGCGTCCCCTTCAGCTGCTCGTGGACGACGAGGTCGACCTCTCCGCGGCCGGTCATCGGCCTGGGCGCCCGCGTCACCGACACGACGGCGACCAGCGCGGCGGTGTCGTGGATCTCGAAGAGCGTGAGATGGCGGGTCGAGCACACCGCGCCCGCGTCGCGGTGCGCCGCCGCGCAGAGCGCCATCGCGACGACGGCGACGGCCGGTCGACCGAGCGCGCGGGAGTCCGGGCGCTCGGTACAGCGACGACTCAGGACGTGCACTTCGACTTGTTGCGGGCCGCGGCCTTCAGATCCTTGTCCATCGTCGCCGCCTTCTTGAGCAGCGTCGACTTCGGGTACTTCTGCTTGAGCGCGGTCAGGTAGGCGCGGGCCTCGGTGCAGTTCTTGAGCGCGGCGGCGGCCTCCGCCGCGCGGAAGAGGGCGTCATCGGCCAGCGCGCTGTCGGTGAACTTCTCCCACACCTTCTGGTACTCGCCGATCGCGCTGTCCCACGCCGACTCCTGGAAGTAGGTCTCGCCGCGGAAGTACTGCGCGTCGTCGGCGCGGTCGTGGGTGGGGAAGCCGACCGTCAGCTTCTTGAACGACTCGCGCGCGTCGTTCCATCGCTTGGCGCCGAACGCCGCCGTCGCCTGGGTCCAGAGCTCGTCGGGATTGCCCGTCGCCGGCGCGGTCCCCCCGACTCCCAGGCGGCCGGCCTCGAGCGCGGAGAGCCGCGCCTCGAGCGCGATCAGGCGCTCGTCGTTCTGCGTCTTGTGCTTGTCGAGCTCGGCCTTGAGCTCGTCGAGCATGTTCTTGGCCGCCGACACCAGCCCGGTCGACACCCGGATGTCGGCGCGCAGCGCCTCGACGTCGGCGCCGATGTCGGCGCTGTTGCGCTTCAAGATCTTGGTCGCCTCGTCGAGGACGCCCTTGAGCTCCGCGACCTTGCCGGTGATCTCGTCTTCCTTCTTGGCGACGCGGGTGTCGAGGGCTTCGACGTCCTTGCGCAGGGCCTTGCCCTCGCTCTTCGTGGTGAAGAACATGCAGCCGGGCAGGGCGGCGAGGAGGACGATCGGGGCGAGGGTGTGCTTGGCGCGCATGGGGCTCACTTCCAGAGGAACTCGACGCGGCGATCCTTGTCGTCGCCGTTGCCGGACAGCTCGCTCTCGCCCTTGGGCACGACGTGGAGCCGCGCCGGGTCGGTGCCGAGCCGCGCGAGGTAGTCGGCGACGGTCTGGGCGCGGCGCTCGGAGAGCGCGATGTTGTACTCGTCGGTGCCGGTCTGGTCGGTGTGGCCGACGAGCATGACCGACTTGGCGCCGTGCTTCTCGATGCACTGCTGGTTGGTGTCCAGGCGGTCGCGCTCGCTCTGCGCGATGCTCGCGTCGTCGAGCGCGAAGAACACGGTCGCGAGCTGACAGCCGGCGTCGCCGCCGCTGCCGGCCCACGGCCGCTGACAGAAGCCGTCGATGCAGTCCTCGTCGTCGGCGCAGTCCTCGTCCACCTTGCACGCCGTCGCGCGCTTGCACTTGCCGACGAGGCACTGGCCGCCGGGGCCGCACTCGCCGTCGTTGGCGCAGGCGCGGCACTGCCCCGCCTGGCAGACCTTCCCGTCGGGGCAATCGAGGTCCTTGGTGCACTCCGCCTTGGCCACACACGCGCCCTCCTTGCACTCCTTGCCCTCGCCGCACTCGGCGCTGGTCGAGCACTGGACGCACTGCTTGTTGACGCAGACGAGGCCCTCCGCGCAGTCGTCGTTGCCGTCGCACGCCGGCGTCTTCGGCTTCTTCTTGCAACTGGCGACGGCCGCGACGACGACGACGCAGACCGCGAGGACCGCCAAGTAGAACCTGAACCCCGGCTGGGCGCGCATGGCCTGGAAGCTACGAGTCCCGGCGCGCCGAGTCAAATCTGATACCTTCGTCCGTGGATGCCTCGCTCCACGATCCTCGTCATCGACGACGAGCCCAACATCCTCAAGACCGTGAAGCTCGGTCTGGAGGTGGAGGGGTACGCCGTCGAGACCGCGGGCAGCGGCGCCGCCGGCCTGGCCAAGCTCGACCAGCACGACGTCGACCTGGTCCTCCTCGACGTGATGATGCCCGGTGAGGGCGGCCTCGACGTCTTACCCAAGATCCGTGCCGCCCACGCCGACGTGATGGTCGTCATGATGTCGGGGAACGCCACGGTCGAGACCGCGGTCCAGGCGACCAAGCTCGGCGCCCACGACTTCATCGAGAAGCCCGTGACCGGCGAGAAGCTCGAGCTCACGGTCAAGAACGCGCTCGAGTTCGGGCGGCTCACGCGCGAGAACGCACGCCTGCGCGCGCGCGCACAGGCCGAGCAGTCGATCGTCGGCCGGAGCGCGGTGATGAAGGCGATCTACGACAAGATCGCCAAGACCGCGCCGACGTCCGGGCGGGTCCTCGTCACCGGCGAGAACGGCACCGGCAAGGAGCTGGTGGCGCGCGCGCTGCACGATCAGTCGAAGCGGGCGAAGTGCCCGTTCATCAAGGTCAACTGCGCCGCGATCCCGTCGGAGCTCATCGAGAGCGAGCTCTTCGGCCACGAGAAGGGCTCGTTCACCGGCGCGACCAAGGACCGCCGCGGCAAGTTCGAGCAGGCCGACGGCGGGACCCTGTTCCTCGACGAGATCGGCGACATGAACCCCAGCGCGCAGGCCAAGGTGCTGCGCGCGCTGCAGGAGGGCGAGCTCGAGCGCGTCGGCTCGACCGAGACGATCAAGGTCGACGTGCGCGTGATCGCCGCGACCAACAAGGACCTCGCCGCCGAGATCGCCGCCGGCCGCTTCCGCGAGGACCTCTTCTACCGGCTGAACGTCGTGCCCATCGAGATGCCGCCGCTCCGCGCGCGCAAGGACGACATCCCGGCGCTCATCGAGCACTTCCTCGCCATCGCCTGCGCCCGCGACGACCGCCGCGTGAAGCGCATGGCGCCGTCGGCGGTGACGCTCATGATGCAGCACGACTGGCCCGGCAACGTGCGCGAGCTCAAGAACGTCGTCGAGCGGATGGTGATCCTCACCGGCGACAGCGATCAGATCGGCGACGCCGACGTGCGCGACGCGCTGCCGCGGGTGCAGCCGGTCAAGGGGCACTACGAGGCCGGCACGCCGTTCAAGGACCTGGTCGCCGCCGCCGAGCGCGAGATCATCCTGGCCGCGCTCGACGCCCACGAGCACCACGTGTCGAACACGGCCAAGGATCTGCAGCTCGAGCGCTCGCACCTCTACAAGAAGATGCGCGCCCTGGGCATCGACCATCGCGCCGCGACCGAAGACCCCGAGTAGCGCGTGTCGTTCTTCCTCGAGCTGCTGGGCTTCGCGATCGCGCTGTGCGGCCTGCACGCGCTGTCGCCCCGCTTCGGCCTGGCCCCGCTCTACCTCGGGATCGGCTTCTTCGTCACCATGCTCTTCGTCGCCGACAAGGGCATGACCCCGATCTCGGTCGACCTCGTCGGCGGCAGCGGCTTCATCGGCTACTCGACCTTCCTGCCGCTGATCCTGTGCGCGACGGTCCTGGTCTACACGCTCGAGGGCTCGCGCGCGGCGCGGCACCTGCTGCTGGCGATCCTGTGCGTCCACGTCCTGCACGGCGCGTTCGAGGAGATCCTCGCCTACCACGCCAGCCACCCCCCGGATGGCTGGCCGTGGCTCGGCGACAGCGTCCTGGTCGAGCACTCGCTCTTCGTGCGGTTCTGCTCGGTCACGGCGTTCCTCGTCGACTTCGTCGTGATCCTGGTCGTCTACCAGACGCTGGTGAACAAGCTGCCCAACCTGCCGCTCCTCGTCCCGATCTACGTCGCGATGATGGCGGCGATGGTCGCCGACGCGATCGTGTTCTCGACGCTCTACGGCCTGCGCATGCCGCTCGACGGGACGCAGCTGTCGCAGAAGGTCGAGGTCGTCGCGATCTCGGGGTTGCCGGTCGCGATCTACATGCACCTGGTGCTCCGCCGGTACCGCGAGGAGGTCCGTCGCGGCATCCGCGAGCGCGGCGTGTTCGACGTGCTCGAGCTCTTCCAGCGGGTGCGCGAGGCCGAGGCCAAGCTGGCGCAGACGGTGCGCAGCTACGAGCAGGTGAAGAAGATGTTCGGCCGCTACGTGTCGCGCGACGTCGTCGAGCGCGTGCTCTCGGATCCGTCGCGCAGCGCGCTGGGCGGCGAGATGCGCGAGGTCACGGTCATGCACGCCGACATCGCGGGGTACACGTCCCTCGCCGAGAAGATCCCGCCGGGCGAGGTGATCGAGGTGCTCAACCGCTACTACGACGCCGTGGGCAAGGCGATCGTCGACCACGGCGGCATGATCGTCGGGATCCAGGGCGACGCGCTGCTCGCCGCGTTCGGCGCCTCGCTCGCGCGCGACGTGAAGGTCGAGCACCTCGATCACGCCGACGACGCGGTGTGGGCCGCGCACGACATGCTCGAGTCGGTGGCGGCGCTCAACGCGCGCTGGCACGAGGACGGGTTCGGCGAGCTGGCGGCGGCGGGCCTGCAGATCCGGATCGGCGTCCACTCGGGCCCGGTCGTGCTCGGCAACGTGGGCTCCGAGGAGCGCATCGAGTTCACCCTCATCGGCGACACGGTCAACATCGCCGCGCGCGTCGAGGAGCTCAACAAGCGCTTTCACACGTCCCTGCTCGTCACCTCGCAGACCCGCGAGCGGCTCGCCGACAAGGCGCTCTACGACCGGCTGGTCGACCTCGGCGAGCACAACGTCCGCGGCCGCCAGGACGCCGTCCACGTCTTCACCGAGCCCGGGTCAGGCCCCCGCCGGCTGGCGCCGACGGAGGCCTGACCCGGGCTCGGAGGCTGTGAGT
>DDTA01000201.1 GCA_002344285.1 Myxococcales bacterium UBA2376 | reverse complement strand
ACCTCCGGTTCGCGCCACAGGTCGTTCGCGACCCACGTGGGTCGTACGGTCATCGCCGTCCGCGACCTCGGGTTCGCGCCACAGGTCGCCCCGGGGCCCGTTGCATCGTCGACGCGACGGGCTGCATCTGGATCCAGTCCGAAGGCAGTCGCGCACGCCGCCGCGACCCACGTGGGTCGTACGGTCGTCGCCGTCCGCGACCTCCGGTTCGCGCGACCGGTGGCGCCGGGGCCAGCTGCATGGTCGACGGGTCGGACTGGATCTGGATCCACTCCACGCGGAGCCGGGCATGAGTGACGCGACCCACGTGGGGGGTGCCGTCATCGAGGTCCGCGACGTCTCGAGGCGGCGCGGCGGGCGGCTCGTCGTCGACGACGTCTCGTTCACCATCGCCGGCGGCGAGGTCGCGGCGCTCGTCGGCGCCAACGGCGCCGGCAAGAGCACGCTCCTGGCGATCATCGCCGGCGCGCTCTCGCCCGATCGCGGCTGGGTCGCCATCGCGGGCGCCACGTCCGGCCGCCGCCGCCAGCTCGGCTACGTGCCCGAGGCCGCCGACCCGCCCGGTCACCTCACCGGCGGCGAGCTCCTCGCGCTCGCCGCCGCACTCCGCCGCGCGCCACCGCTCGACGACGCCACCCGCGCGTGCCTCGGCGTCGACGCCCTCGCGTCGCAGCGCCTCGAGCGCATGTCCCTCGGCCAGCGCAGGCGCGCGTGCCTCGCCGCCGCGCTCGTCGGCGCCCCGCCGGCCCTCGTCCTCGACGAGCCCGACAACGGCCTCGACGCCGACGGCCTCGACACGCTGGTCGCGCTCGTCGCGGCCGCCACCGCGCGCGGCGCCGCCGTCCTCGTCGCCACCCACGATCCCGCCGTCCGCGCCCGCCTCGCCGCCCGCGAGCTCCACCTCGACGCCGGCAAGCTCTCGTCCCGTTCACCCTGAGCGACGCCGCCCGTTCACCCTGAGCGACGCCGCCCGTTCACCCTGAGCGAGCGAAGCGAGTCGAATGGCGTCCGTCGACTCCGCCGCGTCGCGGCGTCGCGCAGGACGAACGCGTCACTCCGTCACGACGCGCTCGCCCGTCACCGAGAACCCGATCGACAGCCGGTCCGCCACGCCGTCGCCGTCGGTGTCGATGTCCGCGCCGAGCAACGTCATGACCGTCGGCGACGAGCGCAGCTCCTCGACCGTGATGACGCCGTCGCGGTTCATGTCGACCGTCTTCGCGAAGAACGACCCGCGCGCGAGCTCGTCGGTCAGGAAGGCCGCCGCCGGCGCCAGCGCCGCGTCGCCCAGCTCCACCGCCGCGCCGATCGTCAACGTGGTCGCCCCACCCGCTGCCGCCCGCGCCGACACCGTGAACGAGAACGCCGCTTCCCACGCCGCGTCCTCCGCCATGCCGGCGCCGTCGGCGAAGAAGCCGACCGGCACCAGCCCGATGCCGCCCTCGGCCGCCGCGCCGTCGCCGCGCGCGGCCACGCCGTCGTCGACGATCTCCGGCCGCCCATCTCCGTCCGCGTCCGCGCCCTGCGCCAGCCGCGCGCTCCACGCCCGCGCGCCCTCGCAGCGCTCGACCATCGCGAGCCACTGCACCTCGCGCGCCGCCAGGCGGTCCGTGAGCCACGCCTCCGCGTCCCACGCGTCATAAACCGCCGCGAGCGACGCGTTCAGCGCGCCGAGCTGGTTGTCGATCACGCGGTCGCCGTCCAGGTCGAATCCGAGCTGCGCCGCCTCGCCGCCGCTGTGCGGCAGCTTGATCGACGTGATCCGGATGGTCTGGGTCGAGCACGGCCCGGTGGTCTCGCCGTCGTCCGGCAACTCGGCCGCGCAGCCCAGCGAGAAGGAAAGGAGGGGGATAGGGAGGAGTCGAACCCACATGGGTATACCTACTACAACCCAAAGGTCGGACCAGTCAACCACTTTCTTCCCGTTCGACCTGAACAACGGCCGACCGCGGCGAAGCTCGCTATCCAGAATCAATCCAAGCTGATAAGAGACCTCCATGGCGGCTCCGCGCCCCTGGCGTGAGGTGGCGAGCGGGTACGACGCGGGCGCCGGCACGTACGACCAGCGCCACGCCGACCCCGTCGCGCGCCGTCGCGCCGCCCGCATCGAGGCGCCGCTCCTCGCCGCCGTCCGCGGCCGCGCCCGCCTCCTCGAGCTCGGCGTCGGCACCGGCCGCCTGCTCGCCGACCTCGCCCGCGCCCCTGGCACCCGCGTCGCCGTCGGCATCGACGTCTCCGCCGCCATGCTCGCCGAGGCCGCCCGCAAGCACCTCGCCGTCGCCCGCGCCGACGCCCATCACCTCCCCTTCGCCGACGCGCGCTTCGACGCCGTCCTCGCCGGCGGCGGCGTCTTCCGCTACCTCGACGCCGCGCCGGCCCTCGCCGAGTGCGCGCGCGTCCTCGTCGCCGGCGGCGTCCTCGCGATCCACCAGTTCGCCGCGTCACCGCTGCGCCTGCGCGGCCTCAGCCGGGTCCCGGATCCGCGCGTGCGTGAGCTCCGCCACGTCGACGACCTCCTCCGCCCCGCCACCGCCGCCGGCTTCGAGGTCGTCCGCGTCGTGCGCACGCGCTCCCTCCCCGTGCCGCCCCACGTCGTCGAGATCCCGCCCTGGCTCGACCGCGTGACCCCGCGCCCGCTCTGGACCCAGCTCGTCGCTATCCTCCACCGGCGCGCGCCGTGAACGCGCCAGGGTCCCAGGCGCACCAACCCCCAGACCTTCCGTGACCGAGCTCCGCATCGATATCGCCGGGTTGCCCGTGGCCATCCGGGCCCACGAGCCCCGCGCGCTCGCGGACCTCGACGCCGTCTATCGCCGCTTCGCCACCGACGCCGCGCCGGCCCTCACCATCGACATCGAGCGCGTGACCGGCTTCGCCCGCGAGCGCGGCCCCGAGTACCCCGCGTTCGCGCGCACGCTCGGCGCCGACGGTCGCCTCCACGTCGAGCGCTTCGACGCCGAGGGCGATATCGACACCGGCGCGCTGCCGCTCCACGCGTCGTTCCGCGTCGGCCCGAGCGCCAACAGCCTCGAGGCCTGCGTGCGCATCGCGCTCTCGGTCGCGCTGCCACGCCACGGCGCGCTCATGATGCACGCCTCCGCCGTCGAGCACGCCGGCCACGGCCTCGTCTTCACCGGCGTGAGCGGCGCCGGCAAGAGCACGATCTCGTCGCTCCTCGATCGCGCGCCCGCCCGCAAGATCGGTGACGAGATCATCGTGCTCCACCGGCCGCGTGACCGCTGGCACGTCCTGGTTCCGCCCTACCTCGGCCCGTTCGACCGCACCGGCATCGAGCACGGCACGAGCGCCCCGCTCGACGGCATCCACGTGCTGGTCCAGGCCACGCGCCACGCGCGCGCGCCGATGTCGTCGACGGCCGCGCTGCGCGAGCTCCTGCGCCACGTCCTCGTCTATGTCGCCGAGCCGCGCACCGCCGAGCACGTGCTCGCGCTGGTCGCGGACCTCACCCGCCAGGTGCCAACCTACCGCCTCGAGTTCCGCAAGGATGCAGGCGTCGCGGGCGTCCTCGGAATCGCGTATCCTCTCGGGGCGACTCCGACATGAAAGCGAACCGTGGCGCCGCCGATCTGCTCGCCGCCCGCGCCCAGCGCGAGGGCCGGCCGGTCACGGTCACGTTCCAGGTGACGGATCGCTGCAACTACGAGTGCGTGCACTGCTACCAGGAGCACCGCGACCCGACCGAGGCCAAGCGCGACGAGCTCACCACCGCCGAGATCATCCGCATCTTCGACGAGCTCGCCGCCGCGGGCGTCCTCTTCCTGACGATCATGGGCGGCGAGGTCTTCGTCCGCCGCGACGCCGACGAGCTCCTGACGGCGGCCCACGAGCGCGGCTTCGCCCTCAAGGTCCTGTCGACCGGCCACCACATCCACGACAAGCGCGCCGACCTGCTCGCGACCCTCCGCCCGCTCCAGGTCGAGATGTCGCTCTACGCGGCCGGCGCGCACACCCACGAGCAGGTGACGCGCAGCCCGGGCTCCTGGGCGCGCACGGTCGCCGCCGCGCGCCGCCTGATCGAGCGCCGCGTCCCCGTCGTGCTCAAGGCGCCGGTGATGGAGGTGAACCTCGACGAGATCGAGGCCATGGCGCAGCTCGCGCGCGAGCTCGGCGCCGAGTACTCGTTCGATCCGAAGATCACGGCGATGGAGAACCGCGAGCAGGGCCCGACGGCGCTGCGCATGACCGCGGCCTCGGTCGCGCGCTTCTACGCCGGCCCGATGGGCGAGCACCTCGCCACCACGTATGGCGTGGGCACGCCCGCGGCCGCCGCGATCGCCGGCGCCGACGAGCTGCGCCCGCTGCACCACACGCCGTGCCGCGCGGGCCAGCAGTCGCTCGCGATCAACCCCTACGGCGACGTGTGGCCGTGCAACGCGCTACCGCTCGCGTGCGGCAACCTGCGCGAGCAGTCGTTCGACGCGATCTGGCGCGGCTCGACCGAGCTGGCCGAGGTCCGCGACCTGCGCTGGGCCAAGCTCGCCGAGTGCAACGCGTGCGAGCTGCGCACCTTCTGCCAGCGCTGCCACGGCATGGCGCTCGTCGAGCAGGGCGAGATGCGCGGCCCGTCGCTCGAGGCCTGCCGTCACGCCGTCGCCGTGCGCGACGAGCTGCGCGCGCGCGGCCTCGTGCCCGCCTCGCACGTCGCCCTGCCGCCGACCTGGGATCGCGTCGATCCCGAGGGGCAACATCATCTCGTCGCGACGGACGGCAAGCGTCGTTCGCGCGCGCTTCGAGTCCTGACGTAGCTGTCCACGTTCACGCTGTCCTACATCGCGACGTAGTTCGGTCGATTCAGAGGAAACCCATGATCAGAAGCTTCCTTCGCCGGGGGACGAGGGCCCTCGCTGTTTCATGCACGCTTGCGGCGTTCGTGGCCGGTTGCGACGATGGGCCGATCTGTCAGGTCGAGGCGCTCGTCGTGATCGACGAGCCGTCGGGCGTGATCACCGAGGACGTGAGCATGGCGATCGACGGCGTCCAGACCGACGTGCGCGTGCGGACGACGTTCGGCGAGGGTACGACGCTCACGCTCACCGTCGAGGACGACGACGGCAACGCGCTGACGACGCTCACCACGACGACCGACGCGCAGGGCAACGCGGTGTTCGTCGACGTGACCATCCCCTCGGGCGGCGCCGACCTGCGCGTGCGCGGCGACGCCGGCGAGTGCGGGCGCGACGAGGACGTGCGCCACGTCGTGCTCGGCGGCGGCGGCGGCGACTGCGAGCTCGAGTTCGCGACCGCACCCGAGCCCAACGCGTTCTACGCGCCCCTCGACGTGTTCAACAGCTCGACCGACGGTAACGCGGGCCAGCCCGGCTACCAGGGCGACATCATCGTCCGCACGACGCCGGGCGACTCGGTCGCGGTCTTCCTCTCGGGGCCGGGCGCGGTCGAGACCCAGGTGGGCGCGGGCACGGCGAGCGACACGGGCGAGCTGCGCCTGGCGATGAGCCTGCCCGAGGGCCAGGACAACCTGCGCGTCCAGTGCAGCGGCCCGGGCGGCGTGGACGCGCGCTCGTCGGGCGTGGTGTCGGTCTACGTCGACACGGTGGCGCCGACCTGCACGCTGACCTCACCGGTGCCGGGCACGAGCATCACGCCGAGCCTCGACGCCGACATGGACACGAGCAACGGCGTCCAGCTCGAGCTGACGGCGCGCGCCGCCGGTGGTGACACGGTGGGCGAGGGCTCGAGCTTCGTGATCACGGCGCCGGGCGGCGGCATGACGACGCTCACGAGCACGGTCGATGCCGCCGGCGACTCCGCCGCCGACGCGACCTTCAACCCGGCGACGCCGCCGGCCGACTTCGGCGTGGCGTTCTCGACGATCGATCACGCCGGCAACCTGTGCACGACGTCGACGACGTACCGCGTGGTCTACGACGGCTGCCCGATCGTGGTGACGGCCCCGACGTCGACCGTGACGATGGACGCCGACGGCAACCCGGCCAACGGCGCCCAGCTCGACATCGTCCTCGACGTCGACGACGAGTGCATCGGCCGCACGGTGACGAGCGACTGCGGCGCCAACGACCCGGGCGCCACGGTCGGCGCCGGCGGCGCCGCGACGCTGCGCGCCGACGTCTGCGGCGCCGTGCCCTGCGAGTCGAACGAGACGTGCACGGTGCGCGTCACCAGCGCCGACGGCATCGAGACGACGGCGGGCGTGAACCTCGTGTTCGACAACCAGCCGCCGAACGTCGCGATCCAGGTCGCGACGCCGAGCGGCGTCGCGTGCGGCGGCACCGTGACGCCCACCCAGGACATCGACGGCGCCATGGCCGGAACGCAGATCCGCATGCGCGTCGTGTCCCCCGCCGCGGCGGATCGCCGCCTCATCATGACGAACAACAGCGGCACGTCGACCCTCGACGCGAACGGCATCGGCGGCGAGGTCGTGGTCACGGTCGCGCAGGGCGCGAACGACTTCGTCGGCCGCGCGAGTGATGCCGCCGGCAACACGGCATCGACCGCGAATTGCCGCGTGACGCTCGCCGACATCTCGGTGAACTTCACGGGCTCGCCGGCCGACGGCACCGTGGGCGCGGCCGACGGCACCGCCGCCGGCGGGAGCCTCACCTTCACGCTCACCGGCACCGTGAGCGTCGCCGGCGCGACCGTCGACATCTCGGTCGACGGCGGCGCACCGACCCCCGCCGTCGTCGTCGGCACCTCGTGGAGCCTGGTGATGACGCTCCCGGGACGCGCCGCGCCGTACGCGATCCTCGCCAGCGCGTCCGCCGGGCCGCAGGTCGGCTCGGCGAACCTGAACCTCGTCGTCGACTTGACGCCGCCCGGCGACGTCACCGGCCTCGCCGGGGTCGCCGACACGCGGCAGTCGATCCGCCTCACGTTCACCGTGCCGTCGGAGGCGGCGTCGTACCGGATCAAGTACGCGACGGTGGCGCTCACCGACGCCAACTTCGACACCACCGGCACGGCGTTCACCGGCCCGTCGCCCGGCACGCCCGGCGGCAACCAGGCGATCCGGGTGCTCCCGCTGCGCACCGGCACGGCGTTCTGGGTCGGCATCGCCGCCGTCGACGCCGCCGGCAACCGCTCGACGGCGCAGATCGTCGGCCCCTTGACCCCGCGCTTCGATCAGACGCCGGCCTACACGGCGCCGAACGCGGCCGGCAACGCCAACTTCGGCTTCGCCATCGTCCACGGCCGGTTCAACAACGACAACTTCGAGGACGTCGCCGTGTCGTCGCCGTTCGCCGACGCCGGCGGTTTGAGCAACACCGGCGAGGTCAACGTGTACCTCGGCTCCGCGACCGGGCTCGCCACCACGCCGGCGGTGACCATCCGTGGCACGGTCGCTGATGGCGGCCTGGGGTCCTCGCTGACCGCAGTCCGCTGGAGCAGCGCGACGCGCGACGACCTCGTGATCGGCGAGCCGTTCTCGGACATCGGCAATGGCGCCATCTACGTCTTCAACGGCGGCGCCGCATTCCCCACCGGGACGGTGAGCGCTTCGACAGCGCAGCGCCGCATCGGCGTCGCGGCGGCGGCGAACTGGTTCTCGGGCAGCTTCCTCGGCTGGGCGCTCGTGACCGCCGATCACGACGGTGACGGAGTGCAGGACCTGGTCACGTCGGCGCCGTTCGGTGACGGCGGCAACTCGGGCGCGGCGCTCGTCTTCTACGGCGGGACCGTGCCCGCCGGAAACGTCCGGATCTCGGACACCAGCGCCGCGGGCAGCGGCTCGGCCGTGATCCGGATGTACGAGCAACCCGGAAACCTGTTCGGGTACTACGTTCACAACCTCGGAAGGACGCAGGGCACCGCAGACCAGACCGACGACCTCGGGCTGGGTTTCGCCGACGACGTGACGCCTGGTGCCGAGGTGCTGGTCGTGCGATCGGCCACGGGTCGCCCCGCGAGTGCCGGTGTGACCCGCGAGCCGTTCACGCTCGGACGCGACGTGTGGATCAACATCAACACCACCCAGGGCGCCCTGGAGTGGGGCGTCGCGATGGGCTCGATCTCCGACCAGAATGGCGACGGCGCCCGCGATATCGTCGCCGCCGACTTCACCTTCGACGGAGGCCGTGGAGCCGTCTTCGTCATCGATGGCGATACGGTCGGCGTCGCCGGTGTCGCCACGATCGACGGAACGGGCGCGGGGACGATCGCCACGCTCATCGGCGCGCCGGGGGAGACCGAGCTGGGGCTGGCCGTGCTCAACAATCGCAACACGGCGAACGCCGACGTCGATGGCGACGGTGTCGAGGACCTCGTGGTGGTCGGTCGTGCCCCCAACACGACGCAAGCGCAGATCCAGATCTGGTTCGGTCCGCTCACCCCGGGCCTCGAGAACCCCGCCGTCCCGGACCACGCGTTCGATGGTCCCACGACATTCCAAGGGTTTCCGGCTCCCGGCGCCTCACCGATCACCGCCGCCTGGGTCGGCGACGTGAACGGCGACGGGCTCGACGACATCTGTTGGGCAGACTGGCGCAGCAACGGGCTCGATGGCGGCCTCCAGGTGCTGTGGGACGACGGCAACTGATCTGGTAAAGGTAGAACTCCATGAGCGATTCCAAGAAAGATCCTCCGGCGATCCCACGGCCCCGCAGGCCCTACGAGAGACCCGAGGTGATCTCGGATGAAGTCTTCGAGACGCTCGCGCTCTCGTGCGCACGCGCGAACCGACTGTCGTGCCCGGGCGGCAACCCGGATCGCTCCTAGCTCTGCGCATGATGTCCGCGCTGTTCCCGGCTCACGCGATGGCGCCGGCGGTACGCGCACGAATCGCGCTCTTGCGGGAGCGCGTGAACGGCATCGAGGGGCTGGAGGTCGTGTGCGGCGGTGACTCGATGGCGCCCCGCATCCAGCGCGGCGCGCGGGTTCGTGTCCGCGCAACGCGCGCGCGGATCGGTCGTGTCGCCGCGTTCGTGACCCAGCGCGGAGAGCTCGAGCTTCACCGCCTCGTCGCTCCGGGACCGATCGGGTGGTGGGTACACCTGGGAGACAACCAGGTCGATCCGACGCCCGGGCTCGTGCACGAGTCGCACATCGTCGGGATCGCCGACGTGCCGCGGCGTGCCCCGCGTCCGATCGACGTTGCCCGCGCGGTGACGCGGCTGGGCCGAGCGTCGCTCGCGGTGGCGCGGCGAAGCCTTCAGCCGCGGTAGAAGCCGCGGATGGCGTCGACGACGCGCGTGGGCGCGTCGCGCGACAAGGCGGGGTGCATCGGCAGGGCGAGCACCGCGGTACACGCAGCCTCGGCGCGCGGGCACGCGCCGGGACGATACGACACGGCCTCGAGCGCGGGCGCATGGTGGAGCGGCTGCGGGTAATAGGTCTCCGTCCCGATCCCGACCGACGCCAGGTGCTCGCGCAGGCGATCGCGCGCGGGCGCGCGGATCACGAAGTGGTGATACACGTGCGCGGGATCGTCGACGGGGAGCCGCACCTCGTGGAGCCCGGCCGACACGAACGCCGCGCGGTAGCTCGCGGCGAGCGCCCGGCGCGCGGCCGTCCAGCGCGCGAGGTGAGGCAGCTTGGCGGCGAGCACGGCCGCCTGGATCGCGTCGAGGCGGAAGTTCCCACCGACGGCCACGTGGTGGTACTTCGGGCGTGCGCCGTGCGACCGCAGCAGCACGACGCGATCCGCGAGCTCCGGGTCGTCCGTGAGCACGGCCCCGGCGTCGCCGACCGCGCCCAGGTTCTTCGTCGGGAAGAACGAGAGCGCCGCTGCGACACCACGAGCCGGTCCGGCGCCGATCGCCTGCGCCGCATCCTCGACGACGGCGCACGGGACCACAGGGTGCGCGGCGCGAAGCCCGAACAGGTGCACCGGCATCACCGCCACGGTCTCCGAGGTCACCGCGGCGCTCGCGGCGGCGGGATCGAGCGTCATCCGCTCGTCGTCGATGTCGGCGAACACGGGCGTGGCACCGAGCCGCACGATGGCGCCCACCGTCGCGAAGAACGTGAATGGCGTGGTGACGACCTCGACGCCGGGACGCCAGCCCAGCGCCATGCCGATCGCGAGGAGCGCGTCGGTGCCCGAGCTCGTCCCGATCGCGAACCGGGCGCCGGTCGTCGCCGCCAGCGCCCGCTCGAAGCCCTCGACCTCGGGACCGCCGATGAAGGTGCCGCTGTCGAGCACGCGCGCGATCGCGCGATCGACGTCGGCGCGAACCGTCGCCAGCTCCGCCGCCATGTCGAAGAACGGGATGCGCATCAGCCGAGCGTCACGGTGTCGTCGAGCATCGGCACGGCCGTCGTCGCGCCGAAGCGGTCGCGCAGGAGCCGCGCGTAGGCGTCGCGCGCCTCGTCGTCACCGTGGGTGACGAAGGTGCTGCCGCCCTGCTTCACCGGCAGCGCGCCGTACCAGCTCGCGAGCCCGTCCTGGTCGGCGTGCGCCGAGAAGCCGGAGATGCGCGTGATCCGCGCCCGCACCTCGACCTGCCGGCCGTCGAGCCAGACCTCGCTCGCCCCGTCCTCCAGCGCGCGACCCAGCGTGCGCGCCCCCTGGTAGCCGACGAGGAGGACGTCGGTGCGCGGGTCGTCGAGGTGCTCGGCCAGGTGCCGGCGGATCCGCCCGCCGTTGCACATCCCCGAGCCGGCGATGATGACCGCGGCGCCGCGCAGGTCCGACACCCGCGACGACGCCCGGCCGTCGCGCGCGCCGATGAAGGAGTCCATGTCGAGGGGATGGTCGCCGCGCTCGAGCTGCGCCAGCGCGTCCTCGTCGTAGCAGCCCTTGTGGCGGCGGTAGAGCTGCGTCGCCGACAGCCCCAGCGGACCGTCGACGACCACCGGGATCCGCCCGACCTCTCCCGCCGTGATCATCTGGTCCAGCTCGAACAGGATCTCCTGCGTGCGCCCGATCGCGAACGCCGGGATGAGGACCTTGCCGCCGTCGAGGATCGCGTGCTGGATGACGTCGCGGAACGTCTCGCGCGCCGCCGCGCGGTCCGGGTGGTTGCGGTTGCCGTACGTCGACTCGGTCACGACCCAGTCGACCGCGGCCCCGGGCGCCCACGTCGACGTCGGGTCGCGGATGATCGGCGTGCCGACCACGCCGATGTCGCCGGAGAACAGGATGGCGCGCTCGCTGCCCTGCTCCCGCCACGACACCCGCACGTGGCTCGAGCCGAGGATGTGCCCCGCGTCGAACAGCTCGACCGTGAACGGCCCGATCTCCTGCCGCTTGCCGTAGCCCGGGTGCCGCTTCAGCCGCTCGCGCACTCGCTCGACCGAGTCGCGGTCGTACATGGGCGGCCCGTCGCGGTGGGCCGCCAGCTTGGCGGTGTCCTCCATGATGAGCATCGCGATGTCGAGCGTCGCGGCGTGGCCCCAGACGGGCCCGGCGAAGCCGTGGTCCGACAGCAGCGGCACGCGGCCGCAGTGGTCGAGGTGGCCGTGGGTCAGCACCAGGGCGGTCACCGCGGCGGGATCGAACGGCCACGGCCGCTGGTTCAGCTCGTCGGCGAAACGCCCGCCCTGGAACGTCACGCAGTCGATGACCAGCGACGCGCCGTCGTACGCCAGGTGGTAGCAGCTGCCGGTGACGCCTCCGGCAGCGCCCGCGAACGTGAGCTGAGCTGGCACCGCCGCATCGTATGGCTGCCGTGCCGACCGCGGTCAGCAAGCGGGACGCGATTCCTCGCGATCGTGCACACGGGCGTGGGCACGATGCACCGCGTCCAGCACGCGAACAGCTCAAGCGTCACGCGCAAGTGAAGGGCAAGACAGACGATTCCATTGGCCTACACAGGCGCCGCACGTGGGTGGCACGCCGGCTGCTCTAGTTGCCGGCACCACAGCCGCCACCCGCCGGTGGCTGGTCAGCGAGGACCCGATGGATCGTCGCCACGCCCGAGGTGCGCTCTCTGCGCTCGCCCTGCTCGTTCCCGCCTGCGTCACCGACGTGGTCGTCGAGGACGGCATCAACCCGGTCATCGTCACGGCGCTCGACCGCACGTACGAGGACGCCGCCGCCGAGACCGGCGTGCCCGTCGACCTGCTCAAGGCGATCGGCTTCGTCGAGACCCGGTGGCAGATGGTGCGCGCCGAGGAAGAGCACGAGGGCGCGATGCCCAACACGGGCCTCATGGGCCTGCGCCCGGCGGTGGCGGCGCGGGGCGCCACGCTCGCGGGGGTCGGCATCGACGACCTGGCGTTCGACCACGAGGCCAACATCCGCGCGGCGGCACACCTCCTCGCGGAGGAGGCACGGGCGCAGAGCGTGAACACCGACGACGTCGTCCAGTGGGCGCCGGTGGTCGAGGCGTGGAGCGGCATCGAGGATCCAGAGGCGCGCGCCCACTACGTCGGCGACGACGTCTACCGCGTCCTGCGCGACGGCGCCGAGGAGCGCACCGAGGGCGGCGAGCTGATCGCGTCGCTCGCGCCCAACAAGGACCTCCGGCCGAGCTCGGCGGCCCCCGTCGAGAAGTCGGCCGACTATGGCCCGGCGATCTGGCGCCCGTCGCCGAACCACGGCGCCCGCCCGTCGGGCACCACGCCGTCGATGGTCATCATCCACACCTGCGAGGGCGGCTACGCCGGCTGCTGGGGCTGGCTGAAGAACCCGTCGTCGGGCGTGTCAGCGCACTACGTCGTCAACGAGTCGGGCTCCGAGATCACGCAGCTCGTCCTCGAGTCGCGCCGCGCGTACCACATCGGCGCGACCTACAAGTGCAACCTGAACGGCAACACCCAGTGCGGGAAGAACGGCCAGAGCTCGAACAACTTCACGATCGGCATCGAGCACGGCGGCTACGGCTCGCAGGCGTCGTGGCCGAACGGCCAGATCGAGGCGTCGGCCAAGCTCGTCTGCGACATCACGAAGGGCCACAACATCCCGCGCGACCGCAACCACATCGTCGGTCACGGCCAGCTCCAGCCGTACAACCGGACGGACCCGGGCCCCAACTGGCCGTGGGCGCACTACATCGATCGCATCCGCGACCACTGCGCGACGGCGAACCCGCCGCCCCCGCCGCCGCCGGGCACGCCGCCGCCGCCGCCGCCGCCGCCCGCGACGCAGATCATCGTCGACTCGAACAGCGCCAACAACAACGCCGCCGTCGCCCGCATCGAGCTGACCGGCTCGTGGACGTCGGCGAGCTCGACGCCCGGCTACTACGGCTCCGGCTACTGGCAGGGCGCGACGTCGGAGACCTCGGCGCCGGCCACCTTCTGGTTCTACCTGTCGTCGAACCAGACCCGCACGATCGACGCGTGGTGGACGACCGGCTCGAACCGGCTCACCAGCGCGACGTTCATCGCCTACAACGCGGGTGGCGCCGAGGTCGGCCGCAAGGCCGTGAACCAGCAGGCGAGCGGCAGCCAGTGGAACCAGCTGGGCGCGTGGAACTTCACGGCCGGCTGGAACAAGGTCGTGCTGTCGCGCTGGGCCGCGCCGGGCAAGGTCGTGATCGCGGACGCGGTCCGCGTGAGGTAACGTCCGCGCGCGATGACGCGCCTCTACGGCTACGTCGATCCCGCCGAGCAGGCGGCGATGGTGCTCGATCACGTGCGGGTGGACGCGTACGCCCGCGCGATCGCCCAGGTGGTCCGCCCCGGCGACGTCGTCCTCGACATCGGCAGCGGCACCGGAATCCTCGCGATGCTTGCGGCACGCGCCGGCGCCGGGCGCGTCTACGCCGTCGAGCGCACCGGAGCGGTCGAGCTCGTGCGGCTGCACGCCAAGGCGAACGGCCTCGCCGACGTGATCGAGCCCATTCGCGCCGACCTCGCCGACATCGAGTCGCTGCCAGAGGCCCCGCGCGTCGTCGTCTCCGAGATGCTGGGGCACTTCGCCCCCGCCGAGCAGTCGCATCGCGTGTACCGGCAGGCGCGCCGGCTGGCCGCGGCCGGCGCCGTGCTCATCCCCACCGACTACCGCCTCGTCTTCGCCGCGGCCCGCCCGCGTGGAGCCGAGCTCGAGCTCGCCGAGCTCGCCGACGTGCATGGCCTCCGCCTCGACGCCCTCATCGAACGCCTGCGCCACCGGGTGGCCCTCACCCGGCTCGCGCCCCACGACCTGGTGGGACCGCAGTGGGCCGGCCCTGCGATCCCGTCCGACGCCGAGTTGCCCACCCACTTCGTCGGCGAAGCCCCGGTCGCTGTCGACGGCCCCGTGACCGCGATCGCCGTCAGCTTCACCGCGACGCTGGCGCCGGGTGTGGAGCTGACCAGCGCCGTGGGCGCGGCGGCGACGCACTGGGTGCAGACCCTGTTTCCGATCGATCCCCTTCCCGGGCGGGCGGGCGAATCGCTCGCCGTCGACCTGTGGCCCCGCATCAGCGCCGATCGTGGGACCTGGGCGTGGCGCGTCACGGGCGAGCGTGGTGTGCGCGAGGGCGACGCCATGGACGCACTCGTCGGCGATCGCACGGACTTCCTGGCCCAGCTGGGCCTGCGCACGCGCGGCCCGATCGCGACGCCGGCACGCCTCGCGGCGTGGGCCGCGATGCTCGGCGGCGCAACCTCCGATACCGTGGACGCCGATCGGCTGGCGGCGGCGCTCCACGCCGCGATGCCGCATCGTTACCCCGACATGACGGAAGCACGCCAAGAGGCCCTGTCCCTCCTGCGGGCGGTCGACCGGGCGAATTAGCTCGCTCATCGCGGAACGAGGCGTGGCAGACTGCCCGCAGGTTCGGGACCGAACCGCAAGGAGTTGCAAGATGAGAGGATCCCTCGTCTGCTGCGTGATCTCCTGCGCGCTCGCGGGTTGCTGGCATGCACATCGCGATGACGCCGACGCCTGTGGAGTGGTGCTCGTCCGCCCGGGCAACATCGGCGAGGAGGTCCCGATCCGGCCGACGATCAGGCTCGAATGGAGCGCGGCGATCGACGTCGCCGACGTGCGCGTGTCGTTGCGATCGGTCGACGGTCGCGAGATCCCCGCGACGCTCGCGGCCGAGTCCGACCGGGTGGCGACCGTCACGACCGACCAGTCGCTGCGCTTCGACACCGTGTACACGCTCGAGGTATCGCCGGTGTCGGCGCGCCACGCCGATGATGGCGTGTGCGTCGGGTCGACGACGGCGTTTCACACCGTCGCGCCGTATCAGGTCGATCAGCCAGCTCGGATGGCGAGCCTCGAAGGCCTCGCGGTCGTCGACCGCTACGTCATCGGCTCGTCACGCGGGTATCGCGGGCTCCAGGTGTTCGATACGACGCAGCCGGACGCGCCGTCGCTCGTCGCCTCGCTGCCGACGGACGAGCAGCCCGTCGGGATCGTCGTTCACGGCACCCGTGCATACCTGCCTGCCGACCACGATGGCGTGATCATCGTGGATGTCAGCACGCCATCGTCGCCCCGCCGCATCGGCCGTGTGGGCACGCCAGGCAGGGCCGTCGGCGTCGACGCGCTCGACCGCGGTGATCGCACGTACCTCGCCATCGCCGACGGGGTCGAAGGCGTCCGCATCGTCGACGTCACCGACCCGGTCGCGCCGCGCACCGTCGCGGTGTTCGACCCGAGCGGCGCGCGCGCCGCCGACGTGCGCGCCGTGGACATCGACGGTGACCTGCTCGCCATCGCCGACGGCGCCCGGGGCTTTGCGGTCGTGGATCTGACCGATCCAGCGAGCCCTCGCCCGATCGGCGCCGGCTACGCCGACCGCGCCGCGATCGACGTGGCGATCCACGACGGGCTCGTCTACGTCGCCAACTTCCCCGGCTTCGTCGACGTGTACGACCCGCGGACGCCTGGCCTGCCGCGCGTCGGCGGCGTGCGGGCGTGCGACGTCTGCATGCAGCGCTACCCGGCGTACCTCCACGTGGCCGGGGACCGTCTCCACGTGACGGCGGCTCGAGAGGGCGTCCGCTCGTACGCGCTGGACGGAGCCGGAGGGTTGACGCTCGAGGGGATCCGGCCGACGCCCGGCCCTGCCTTCGCGATCGTGGAGACCGCGGCGCGCGTGTACGTGGGCGAGGAAGGCGGCCTCGTCGGCTTCGATCGCGCCGCCTACGGCGAACCGACCTTCCACGACGAGACCGGCCACGGAAACGCGTCCTCGGTCGTGGTCGCCGGCAACCTCGCCTACGTCTCCGCCGCGAGCCGCGGGCTCCAGGTGTTCGACCTGTCCGAGGTCGAGCGGCCCGAGCTGGTTTCGGTGATCGCGACGCCGGCGTCACCCACGGGCGACATCAGCGCGGCGTTCGTGACCCTCACCGAGAGCGCGCTGATCGTCGGTGACGTGCGCGGCGGCCTCGTGACGTTCGAACAGGCCAGCGATCCGACCTCGCCGACGACGATGGGGCAAGTGCTTGCGAGCGACGGCGTGGTCAAGGTCGTCGCCGTCCGTCCCGGAGTCGTGCTCGGCTGTCAGGGCAACACGGGCGTCTTCCTCGCCGACGTCTCGGACCCCGGCGCTCCCGCGCTCCTCGCCGAGCGCTACTTCCGCGACCTCACCCCCTCCGTGCCCGACTTCTGCAACGACCTAGTGTACGACGACACCACGAAGACCGCGTACGTCGCCGGCAACGTCGGCATCACCGTGCTCGAGCTCGGCGCCGACGGCGCGCCCGATCCGCTCCGGCTCGTCGGTCGGCATCCGCTCCCCTCCCGCGACGTCGTCGCGTCCATCGCTCGCCACGGCCGCGTGCTCTACGCCGCGACGCGCCTGGCCGACTTCGAAGGGAGACACGGGACGACGCACCGGCTCCAGGTCCTCGACGTCGAGGCGCCGCTCACGCCGGTCTGGCGCGCCACGAGCCCGGACCTCGGTGCCATCGGCGAGCTGTCGCTCGTGGGCGACAAGCTGTTCAGCGCGGCGCGTGACCTGGGCGTCCTCGTGTTCGATGTCTCCACGCCCGCGACGCCGGTGTTCGAGTACGCCGTGCCCACCCGTGGAAACGCGCTCTCGCTGTTCGCGACCGCGGGCGCCCTCTACGTGGCGGAGAGCAGCGGTGGCCTCGGCGTCGTTCACACCGGTCCGCTGCCGACCGGCCGGGACTGACGCGACATCCGTTTCAGAGGATGCAGCCGTTGGCGCCCGCGCCGACGATGGGCGTGCAGAGATATCCGGTACGGCAGGTGCCCTGCGCCGCCCCGGTGCAACGGTCCACGCAGTAGGCGTCGGCGGTCCCGCCACCGGGCGGGTCGTGACAGATGCTGGACCCGGGCGAGCATCCCGTGCCGTTGGCCGGATTGCAGGCCGCCTGCAGCGTGCAGTAACCGCCTGGATAGCCGACGCCGGTGCGGCAATCCCAGATCCCGGCGTCGCCGCAGTCGGTGTCGATCGTGCAAGCGTCGCCGGTCTGCGGGTGACGGCAGTAGCGTCCCGTGGCCGAGCCACCGTCGAAGCACTTGTAGCCCTCCGACAGTCGACAGTCCGAGTCGTTGGCGCACGCGTCGAGACAGCCAGCGCCCGCGCTGACGAAGCCCGGGTTGGCGCAATGCCCGTCGCCGCCGGACGTGCACGTGCTGTCCATACCGATCGTGCAGCCGATCTGCATGCACTGACCTCCCGGGTGCTCCGCGTTGTCGTTGCGACAGATCGAGTTGATGTCGCACTCACCGAAGCCCATGCACGGATCGCCGTCGATCGCCGCCGGGTTGCCGGGGATGCACGCCATCTTGTTCATGGCACTGGTCGCGAGGTTGTTCGAGCAGACCTGTCCGTTCGAGCACGCGCAGGGCCCGGTATCGCATGCGGGAAGGCACGCGTTGAAGGCCCCGTCGGGGTCGTCGATGGTCACGCAGACGTTGCCCGTGCCGCAGTCGCTGTCCTGGGTGCAGTCGTCGTACCTGGTGATGCAGTACCCGGTCGCGGGCCAACCGATGCCGCCGATCGACGCGTTCAGGCAGATGCCGTCACCGGCGTTGGTCGAGGTGTCGCACTGGGCGTCCATGGTGCACGGACCCCCGACCTGACCCTGCGCCCGCGCCGGGCAGTTGGCGTCGACCATCGCGTCCACACGCGCGTCGGGGGGTGACGCGTCGACCTCCGCGGCGTCCACGTCGGCCCCCGTGGTCAGGTTGTCACCGCATGCGACGAGCAAAAGGGCGAACGAAGCGAGGGCAAACGCGGTCCTCATGCGGCACATACTACTCCTCCCGCGCCGGGAGTCCTTGTGATGACCGTTGGATCCGACAACGATCACAACCGGTTGCAAGGCTCCTCTCCAAGGGCTTGACGCCGGGGCAGCGGTGAGTAAAGTCCGCGATTCCAAACGCGCGATCGCGGAGAGAAGCCATGTACGCGGTGATTCAGACAGGCGGCAAGCAATATCGGGCCGAGCCCGGGCAGACCATTTGGGTCGAGAAGCTCGTGGGCGACGCTGGCACCAAGGTCCTGTTCGACCAGGTGCTCCTCGTGGCGCGCGGCGAGGACAACATCGCCGTCGGGACGCCCACCGTGGCCGGCGCGTCGGTCTCCGCGGAGATCGTCGAGCAGGGGCTGGGCGACAAGCTGGTCGTCTTCAAGTTCCGCCGCCGCAAGAACTACGTTCGTCGTACCGGTCACCGCCAGGAGCTGACCGCGATCAAGATCGAGTCGATCGTCGGCTGATCGCCGACTCGCCCAAGGAACACGGAGCAGCGTCATGGCTCACAAAAAAGGACAGGGATCGACCCGGAACGGCCGCGACTCGTTGCCGAAGATGCGGGGCGTCAAGCGCTTCGCCGGGCAGCAGATCAAGGCGGGCAGCATCCTCGTTCGACAGGTCGGCACCAAGTACCACGCCGGCGCGAACGTCGGGATGGGCCGCGACTTCACCCTTTTCGCCCTCGTCGATGGCGTCGTGAAGTTCGAGCGCCAGGGCAAGAGCAAGATGCGCGTGGCCGTTACGCCGGCCGCCGCCGCTCCTGCCGCTTGAAGATCCTCCTCACCGGCGCCGCGGGCTTCATCGGCTCGCACTGCGCCGCACGCATGATCGACGCCGGCCATGACGTGGTCGGCGTCGATGCGTTTGACGGGTACCTGTACCCGTCGGCGGTGAAGCGGGAGAACGCCTCCGCGCTGCACACCTCGCTCCCGCCCGCGCGCTTCCAGCTCCACGAGGCCGACATCGCCGACGAGGGCGCGGTCGGCGCGCTCATGGAGACGGCGCGCCCCGACGTCATCTGTCACCTGGCCGCGCTCGCGGGCGTGCGCCCGTCGCTCGCCGAACCGCTCCGCTACACGCGCGCCAACGTCCACGGCACGACGGTCATTCTCGAGGCGTGCCGGCGGTTCGAGGTCCCGCGGCTCGTGTTCGCCTCGTCAAGCTCGGTGTACGGCGCGAAGAACGACGAGCACGACCTCACCAAGGTCGTCGCGTTTCGTGAGGATGATCCGTGCCTGGAGCCGGCCTCGCCCTACGCCGCCACCAAGCGCGCCGGCGAGCTCATGTGCTCGACGTACCGGGATCTCTTCGGCATCGGCGTCAGCGCGCTGCGCTTCTTCACGGTCTACGGCCCGCGCCAGCGGCCCGACATGGCGATCCACAAGTTCGCCGCGGCGATCGCGGCGGGACGGCCGATCCCGGTGTTCGGCGACGGCGGCTCGCGGCGGGACTACACGTTCATCGACGACATCGTCTCGGGCGTGGTCGCCGCGTGCGAGCGCGTCCAGCCCGGGCGCTTCGAGCTCTACAACCTCGGCGGCACCGTCACCACGTCGCTGTCGGAGCTCATCGCGATCATCGAGGAGGCCGTGGGCCGGGCGGCGATCATCGATCGCCAGCCGCTCCAGCCCGGAGACGTCCCCATCACGTACGCCGACGTGACGCGCGCCGCGCGTGACCTCGGCTACGCGCCCACCACCCCGGTGCGCGAGGGCGTGGCCCGCTTCTGGGCCTGGTACCGCGCGCACCGGATGGCCTGATATAAGAAGGCGGTCCATGTCGAAGCGCATCCTCGTGACCGGCGGCGCCGGCTTCATCGGCTCGCACCTCTGCGAGCGCCTGGTGGCCGAAGGCCACGAGGTCATGTGCATGGACAACCTGTTCACCGGGAGGCGGGAGAACATCCAGCACCTACTCGGCAGCGGGACCTTCGAGTTCGACCGGCACGACGTCAACCAGCCGTTCGTGCTCGAGTGCGACCAGATCTTCCACCTCGCCTGTCCCGCGTCGCCCATCCACTACCAGCGCAATCCGGTCCGGACGATCCGGACGTGCGTCCAGGGCACGCTGCACGCGCTCGAGTGCGCGCGCGAGGTCGGCGCTCGGCTCTTCATCGCGTCGACGTCCGAGATCTACGGCGACCCGNNCTACGACGAGGGCAAGCGCTGCGCGGAGGCCCTCGCGGTCTCGTTCGCGCGTCAGTACGCCACGGAGATCCGCATCGCGCGCATCTTCAACACGTACGGACCTCGCATGCACGAGAACGACGGCCGCGTCGTGTCGAACTTCGTCGTCCAGGCGCTCCGCAACGACCCGATCACGATCTACGGCGACGGCAGACAGACCCGCTCGTTCTGCTACGTGAGCGACCTGGTCGAGGCGGCGATCCGCTTCATGAACGTCGGCGTCGAGGGAGAGCAGCCCGTCAACCTGGGCAACCCGCGCGAGAACACGATCGGCGAGATCGCGACCATGGTGCGCGACCTGACCGGGTCGAAGTCCGAGATCGTCTACAAGCCGCTCCCCGTTGACGACCCGGTCCGCCGGCGGCCGGACATCACCCGCGCGCGCGAGCTCCTCGGCTGGGATCCCGTGGTGGCGCTGGCCGATGGCCTGGGCCATACCATCCGTGACTTCGAGGCCCGCTTCGGCCGGGCGTGAACCTCCAGCGACCCACCGGCGTCCAAGCCACATGATCTTCGCGCTCAGGCTCCTGCTCGTCGCCGCGACCCTCGCGGGCTGCGCGAGCTGCGCCGATCCTCCGCCCAGCGAGTACCCGTCGCAACAGGTCTACCTCGAGGACACCACGCTGGGTCCCGGGGACGTGTTCGAGGTCCGCGTCTTCCAGCAGGAGCAGATGAGCCAGATCTACAGCACTAGCGCAGAGGGAACGATCTCGTTCCCTCTGATCGGCGAGGTCACGGTAGAGGGCAAGTCGCCGGCGCAGATCGAGAAAGAGATCCGCGATCGACTGGCCGACGGGTACCTCAAGGATCCGCAGGTCTCGGTGCTGGTGAAGGAGTACAAGTCGAAGAAGATCTCGGTCTTCGGCCAGGTCCGCAAGCCGGGCACGCTCGGATTCACGGACGGCATGACGGTGATCGAGGCAATCTCGCAGGCCGGCGGGTTCACGCCGATGGCGCGCGAGAACGCGGTCACGATCACGCGTGGCGAGGCCGAGGACAAGCAGACGTACACCGTCCCGGTCGAGTCGATCGGCAAGGGCAACGCCAAGCAGTTCTACATCCGGCCCGGCGACGTCATCTTCGTGCCGCACCGCCGCTGGTGACGATGCGACGACGAGACCGCATCGCGCTCGGCCTGG
Organism: Myxococcales bacterium UBA2376; assembly: GCA_002344285.1. Classification (GTDB taxonomy): domain Bacteria; phylum Myxococcota_A; class Polyangia; order Haliangiales; family Haliangiaceae; genus UBA2376. The sequence continues at coordinate 30,903 of DDTA01000201.1, read as the reverse complement.
TCGCGATCGTCCTGGTCGTCGCGCCGTTCGCGCTCGGCGGTGCCCCTCGGTGGGCGATCTGCCTGCTAGGTGCGCTGTCGGTGGCGTGCGGCTCGACGTTCGTCACGTCACGGCGCGAGATGGTCGCGGTTTCACCACTCTTCGTCCTCGTGACTCTGGCGGCGACCCTCACCTTCCTCCAGGTGGTGCCGCTGCCCTCGCCGGTAGTCGAAACGCTGTCTCCCGGCAAGTACGAGCTCGTTGCTGAGAACGCGCGCTCGATTGAAAGCGAGCGGCCGAAATGGATGGCGCTCTCGCTCGACCCTCCGGCGAGCCTGCTCGAACTCGCAAAGCTATGCGGGTACGTCGCGTTCGCGTACGCAGCGCTCCGGATTGCTGCGAACGCTACCCGACGACAGTGGTTGTTGAGCGTCGTCGGCGTCGTCGGCGTCGCGATGGCGATGACGGCCGCACTGCACGTGGCGCTCGGAGCTGAGACACTGTTCGGGGTGTATCGGCCGCGCGAGGCGATGACGCGTCCGACGCTTGCACCGCTGCTCAACCACAATCATCTATCGGCGATGATGGCGTTCACAGCGCCGATCGCGATCGGATTGGCGCTGAACACTCGGGCACGACTCCGGGTCGCGTGGTTCGCAGGGGCAGCGCTATGCGCGGGCGTCGGATTGCTGGCTGAGTCTCGCGGCGGGGCCATCGCTCTCGCGGTCGGTCTCATGACGCTCGCGATCTTCGTCATCGTCCAGCAACGAGGCGGTCGCCAGAGCGCTCGGCTCAAGTCATCCGACATCTTCGCTATTGGAGTGATCGCGACGAGTGCGCTCATCTTGCTCGGGCTCCTCACCGCGGGGGGCGTCGCCCGAGATCTGTCTGCGACACGCCTCGGCGAGATCTCTGATCGAGGCAGCCGTTTTCAGGTGTGGAGAGAGACATCGCAGCTACTCAGCGAGTACCGGCTCACTGGCGTCGGTAGAGGTGCATTCGAGTCAGTCTCGACTCGAATCCACGACAGCAGCACAGTGGTTTATCCACACGTGGAGAATGAGTATCTACAGGCGGTCGTGGACTGGGGGCTCCTTGGAGCGGCCGCGCTGGCCCTAGTTGTGGTCTGGCTGACCACGATCGCAGCACGCAACGCACGCGCGACCCCGTGGGAGGCCGGCGCGTTCGCCAGCATAATAGCGCTCGCGGTCGAGAACCTGAATGACTTCAGTTTCTGGATGCCGGGGATCGCGTACCCGACAATCGCTGCATTCGCCGCCTTGAGCTGGAACCCGGTCAGCGAATCATCGCGACTACCGAGGAACGCGCTCGTGTCGCTTCGTTCGGGCGTTCTTGTAGCCCTTGCCGCGGCGGTCGCCATCGCGGCGAGTCCGCTCGGCAGGCAAGCCCACGATGAAACGCAGCAGCTCGCGCGTAACCTAGAGCAACAAAGCGCGCGGACACAGGAAGCTCAAGCGCGCGCTATGTGGCGTCGGCATCCGTCGAGCTTCGCAGCAGCCGGGCACTTGGCGCGGGCCTTGTTCATCGCGCGAGACCCCCGAGCGATCGGGGTCGCGAATCGCGCCTTGATGTTGCATCCGACCAACGGGGAGTTGCATCGACTCGTGGCGCAGATGCTCTTGATGTCCCAACAACGCGCGCAAGCTCGTACCGAATACGCGCTCGCGATGCGATACCGCCCCAGTCTCGCGCTGATGGACGAGATCATGGCAGCGTTTCCGAGCGACGAGGATCTGGTACGGGCGCTCCCTCTTGAGCCCAAGTTGATCCAGGAACTCTCCGACCGACTCGCTGAGCGCGGGCGAGTCGGCTCGGCGCTTGTCTATATGGAGCGATACGTGTCCTTCTATCCTCAGGACAGTCGCGTCTTGATTCACGCCGCGACCTTCGCGCTCAACTCGGGCGATTCCCGGAAGGCCCTCACCTTCTCGGAGCAGGCCTTCAGCGTAGATCCCGCCGCGAATGCGGCGATCGTGCTCGCCCAATCGCTCACCAGGACAGGGACGGCGGGCGAGGCGGTGACGCTGCTGCAGACGCTGCTCGAGCGCGGACATCTCGCGCCAGAGGAGAAAGTCAACCTACTCCTAGCGCTCGCCGATACTCAGATCGAGCTGGGCCGGATTGACGCTGCGCGTCATAGCCTTGCCTCGGCGCTTCCTCTGACCTCGGGCCCCCGCGCAGCAACCGTGCACAGGAAACTCGCTGATGTCGAAGAACGCTCGGGAAACCGGCACCAGGCCGAGTGGGAACGTCATCGTGCGGAGGCGCTCGAACAGTGATAGATCCCTGAACCTTTTGAGGGGCGGAGGCACTAACCTCCGGCCCTCGGTCCGCAGGCGGAAGACATGCAAGCCCCCAACCCTGAAGCTTCCCGGCAGCCGGACGACCGCGACGAGCTAGACCTCAAGCGGTACATCGGCGTCATCCTCAAGCGGAAGTGGATCGTCGCCTCCGTGCTCGTCGCCGGCGTAACGCTCGCCATCTTCTACACGCGGACCCAGACGCGGATCTATATGGCCACCGCCAGCGTCGTGATCGATCCGGCGCCTCCCCAGGTCTTTGGCAGTGAGGTTCAGGAAGTCATTCAGCTGGGTGCTGGTAGCTACTGGTCGAATCAAGAATACTACAATACGCAGGTCGATATCATCGAGGGCTATGACCTCGCGAAGATGACGGTTGCGCGCAACGGGGTCTTCGATCGTCTGGTGAAACCGGTCGAGGGCGAGAATCTGACCGAGCAGCAACGCATCGAGCGCGCTGCGCAGCTGCTGGATCACTCGTTGAATGCGAGCCAGAACCGCGAGAGCCGCATCGTGAAGATCCATGTGACGAGTCCGGATCGCCAGCTCGCGGCCGAGCTCGCAAACGAACACGTGAAGACGTACCTTGAGTACACGCGCTCGCTCCGGTCAACAGGATCCGGAGAAGTTGCCAAGTTCCTGTCGAAGGAACTCGATAGCGCCGAAAAGCGCCTGCGCGATTCCGAGTCGGCGCTCTACGCGTTCAAGAAGGACAACCAGATGCTGTCGGTGTCCCTCGAGGACAAGCAGAACATCCTGGCGGCCGACATCGTGCGCTTCGATGGAGCGTTCAATGACGCTCGCATCAAGCGTATCGAGCTCGGCACGGTTCGCGCGCGCGCAAATGGCCTCTCCGGTGAAGACCTCTTCGAGTCACCGGTGTTCGCGCTCTCGTCCAACGCTGGGACGGTGGAGACCCTCAAACAGCAGTACGTGAAGGAGCGGCAGCGATTTACGGAGATCGAGGAAGATCTCGGTCCCAAGCATCCCGACTTCGTTAAGCAGGAGCGGAAGGTGAAGGAGCTGTACGACCTCATCGCGAAAGAGGCCGTGCGCGCGCGCCGCGAGCTCGACGAGCGGTACCAAGCTGCACTCGCCACCGAGACCCAGTTCAAGGCCGAGCTCGAGCGTCTCAAGACCGAAGCATACGAGCTTGGGCCCAAGACCATCGAGTACAAGCGTCTAGACCGCCAACACAAGAGCGACGAGCAACACTACACACTCGTGCTCGGCCGCCTACGCGACAGCGAGCTCAGTAAGAAGAACGAACAGATCAACGTGAGGGAACATCAGAGCGCGCGAGGGGCGACACTCGTGTCGCCACGCTTGAAACTCAACGTCGCGATGGCGTTCATTCTGTTCATGGGACTCGGGATTGCGCTCGCCTTCGCCCTGGAGTTCGCGGATCGCACGCTCAAGAGCACCGAGGATGTCGAGGTGGCTGCGCGGGCACCGGTGCTCGGGCTGATCCCCATCCTCGACGATGTCCCACCCGGCGACAACTTGGCAGCCCTCAAAGCTCGTGACCTTTACGTCTTCACGCATCCGAAGTCGCGTGCCGCGGAGTGTTGTCGCTCGATTCGCACGAACTTGTTGTTCTCCGGCGCAGACCGTGAGCTCAAGGTCCTTACGGTGTCCAGCCCGAACCCGCGAGAGGGCAAGACGACCTCGGTCATCTACATGGGTACGACGATGGCCCAGAGTGGCCAGCGCGTGCTGCTCGTCGATACCGACATGCGCCGCCCTCGACTGCACAAGTCGATGGGCGTGTCACGTGGCCTCGGGCTCAGCAACCTGATGCTCGGAGAATCGTCGTACGACGATTGCATCAAGACCTCCGACATCCCGAATCTCTACGTGCTGCCGTGCGGACCGACGCCGCCGAATCCGGTCGAGCTTCTCCTCTCGCAGCGGTTCCACACGATCCTCAACGAACTGCGCGGGCGATTCGATCGGATCCTCCTCGACTCCCCGCCGCTCCAGGCGGTGACCGATCCTGTGGTCCTATCGCGGTGCTCGGACGGAGTGATCATCGTGGTCCAGGCTGGCAAGACGCTGCGAGACGACCTCGCGCGCTCGGCGAAGCAGCTACACGATGTCAACGCAAACGTCGTCGGCGTTATCCTGAACGATCTCGACATCTCCGATCGACAGTACGGCTACTACTACTACCAGTACGGCTACGGCGAGGACAGCAAGGGCAAGGCCGAGGCCGAGGGCACTCTGACGTAGGCCGCCATGAGGGTGCTCAGCCCACTCCAGACTCGCTCCGGCCAGGTGGCCATCGACGCTTTCATCTGCGTCGTCTCATTGATCACCGCTTACCTCCTGCGCCTCGAGGGGAACGTGCCGTCGGTCGTCTGGCAACAGGTGGTCGGCGTGGCACCGGTCATTGTCGTCGTCCGGGCGGTCGTGCACTGGGGGTCCGGAATCTACCGGGTCGTGTGGCGCTACGTCGGCGTGCGCGAGGCGCTCCTGTTCGCGCGCTCCGTCGCGGTCGTCAGCGCCGCCCTCCTCGCCCTGCGACTGTTCCTGCCCGGGCACGCATGGCTCTGGCGCGTGCCCATCAGCGTCATCATCCTCGAAGGACTGCTGACGTTCCTCGGGATGTCGGGCAGCCGCTTCCTGCGCCGCATCATCCACGAGCGCAAGGGCAAGCCGCTCGTCGCCCAGGACGGGCTGACCCCCACGCTGCTCATCGGCGCGGGCGAGAACGCGCTCATGATCGCAAAGGAAGCGCAACGGCATCCGGCGCTCGGCATCAAGGTCGTCGGGTACCTCGACGACGATCCCGGCAAGCGCGGCATGGACATCCATGGCGCACGGGTGCTCGGCGCCATCGAGGACCTGCGGCGCGTCACCGGGCAGACCGGCGCGCGCCAGCTCATCATCACGAGCAACGCGATCGCCGCTGCCCGGATCCTCGAGATCAACGGCGTCGCGCGCGAGCTCCGCCTGGAGTTGCGGATCGTCCCCGGCTTCTTCGAGGTCATCGATCGCGGCGGACAGGCCGAGGCCCTCCGCGAGGTCCGCATCGAGGACCTGCTCAGCCGCGATCCGGTCGCGCCGTCGATGTCGCTCGACGCCCTCGTCGATGTGTACGGTGGCAAGCGGATCCTGGTGACGGGAGCTGGCGGCTCGATCGGCAGCGAGCTCTGTCGCCAGCTATCGATGATGCGCCCCGGGACGCTGTTCCTGCTCGAGCGCGACGAGAACGGCCTCTTCGAGATCCACCGCGAGCTCAGGCCGCGCCTCGGTGGCGCGTGCGTCCCGGTGCTGGCCGACATCACCGACGCCAAACAGCTCGAGAGGATCTTCCGGGAGCTCCAGCCGGAGGTGGTCGTCCACGCCGCCGCCTTCAAGCACGTCCCGGTGATGGAGAAGTTCCCGGCCGCGTCGGTGCGCAACAACGTCTTCGGCACCCGTGCGCTCGTCGAGCTCGCCGATCGCCACGGATGCGAGTCGTTCGTGCTCATCTCCACCGACAAGGCCGTGCGACCGACGAGCGTCATGGGCGCGACCAAGCGGGTCGCGGAGATGCTCGTCCAGGTCGCAGCACGCAACAGCCGGACGAGGTTCTCCTGCGTGCGCTTCGGCAACGTGCTTGGTAGCCGCGGGAGTGTCGTCCCGATCTTCCGCGATCAGATCCGCAATGGCGGCCCGGTGACCGTGACCCACCCCGAGGCGACGCGCTACTTCATGACCATCCCCGAGGCGTCCAACCTCGTGCTCCAGGCCGCCACTCAAGGACGCCAAGGCGAGGTGTTTCTCCTCGACATGGGCCGCCCCGTCAAGATCATCGATCTTGCCCGGCAGATGATCCAGCTCTCGGGCACAACCGAAGCGCGCGTGCCGATCAAGATCACCGGGCTCCGTCCGGGCGAGAAGCTCTACGAGGAGCTCAGCACCGACGAGGAGACCCTCGAGCCCACCGAGCTCCGGAAGATCTCGCGCCTCAAGCCTCAACCGGTCGACGCAGACGCGCTCGGTATGACGCTTGAGCGGCTCAAGTTCCTCGTCAACGCCGAGGAGCACGATGGAATCCGCGACGTCCTGCGCGGTCTCGAGATCGGGTACGAGGCGCCGCATCCGACCTCCGCGACCGGCGACCATCCCGTGGTGTCATGACGGCGGCGACCGCGGAGGTCGCGACCTCCGGCAAGCGGGTGAAGGTACTGCACCTCATCACCCGGCTGATTGTCGGAGGCGCCCAGGACAACACGCTCCTGACCGTCGAGAAGCACCGGCGAGACCGTTACTTCGTGCACGTCGCTGGCAATCCGACCGGTGAGTGGACCGAGCGCGCCCGGCGCGTTGCGGACGCCTTCCACCCGCTGCCGAACCTGGTGAACCCGATCGCGCCCGGACGTGACAGCGCCGCGCTCGCGGACATGGTTCGCCTCATGCGCCGCGAACGCTTCGACGTGGTGCACACGCATAGCAGCAAGGCCGGCGTCCTGGGCCGGCTGGCGGCACGCCTCGCCGGCGTGCCGGCCGTGGTGCACACGATGCACGGCCCGACGGGGATGCACGACCTGATGTCGCCATGGAAGCGCCGTGTGTTCGAGGCGGCGGAGCGGGTCGCTGGTCGCTGCACCGATCACATGATCGCGGTGAGCGACATCACTCGCCGCCACGTGACGCGACTCGGGCTCGTGCCCCCCGAACGGACCTCGACGATCTATAGCGGGATCGACTTCGCGCGGCTCGACGGAGCGTGGGACACGGCGGCGCTCCGCGCCGAGCTCTCGTTGCCCGCGGCCGGAAAGCTCGTCGTCTTCGTCGGGCGCCTCGACGACGCCAAGGCGCCCGACGTGCTCGTGTCAGCGTTCGCACTAGCGTCGCGGCGGCACCCCGACGCGACGTTAGTGATCGTCGGCGATGGAGATCTGGAAGGCTCGATCCGGGCACTGATCGCGCAACTCGGCATCCGAGACCGCGTCCGGATGCTGGGGACCCGGCACGACGTCCCGGCGATCCTTCGCCTCGCCGACGTGTTCGCGCTCTCGTCCCTTTGGGAAGGCGTCGGGCGCGCGATGACCGAAGCTATGCTGCTCGGCGTCCCCGTCGTCGCCCCGGATATCTACGGCATCCCGGAGGTCGTTCACAACGAAAGGACGGGGCTGCTCTTCCCGCGCGGTGATGTCGATGCGCTCGCGAGAGCGATGAGTCGATTGCTCGCCGATCCGACACTGGCGGCTCGGCTCGGCAGCAACGGTCGCTCGCTGACCCGCCGCATCTTCGACGGCGATTCGATGGTGCGCGCGATCGAGGCACTTTACGAGGAGCTGCTTGCGCGATGAGCGGCAGCCGGCCGATCCTCGTCACCGGCATCACCGGCTGCGTCGGACGCGCAGTCATGAAGGCGACGCGCCGGAGCGGCTTCGCGGTACGTGGGCTGGCCCGGAACAGGCCCACGGGTAAGTGGCCCGGCGAGGTCGAGGTGATACTGGCGGACGTGCGGGATCGAGGCGCTATGGAGCGTTCCGCCGCCGGTTGCGGCAGCATCGTCCACCTGGCGGGATGGGTGCATCGGCATCCCCGCAACGACCAGGATCTCGCGGAGCTTCGCAGCAGCATCGTGAGCGGCACGGAGACCGTCGCGGCTGTCGCCGCGGACGCGTCTCTCCCCTTCGTGATGACTTCCTCGATCGCGGTCTTTGGACGCACGGACGGATCCCCAGAACCGCGTCCATGCACGCCGTATGGGCGTGCGAAGCTCGAGGCCGAGACGCGAGCCCGGGAGCTGTGCCCACATGCCGTGATCCTGCGGCCCGCCGTCGTCTACGGCCCTCATGATCGCGGCAACGTGTCGGCGCTGATCCGCGCCATCGACCGACGCCTCGGTTTCGTGGTCGGTGACGGTGCGAACCGCAAGTCGATCGTCCACGTCGACAACCTCGCCGACCGGATCACGGCGGCATTGATGCGCTCCGACCTCGCCGGCGTCTGGGTGGCAGCGGACGACCCCGCGCCAACGCAGGCCGAGCTGGTCCGGCAGATCGCGCGGATGCTCGGGCGCCGACCGCCGCGGGCAGTTCCGCGCTGGCCGTTGACTGCCGCCGCGAGCGTCGTAGACTTCGTCGCGAAGACCCGCTTCCGCGATCGCGTGCAGAGGCTGACCGAGAGCACCGAGTTTCCGGGGGCGGAGCTCGACCGGGCCCTCGGCTACTCGCCTCGCGTCCCTTGGCCCGAGGGACTCCGATCAGCCATCGCACGGGCATGAACGATGGATATCGGCGTAGCGATCTGGCAGAGCGACAACCACTCCGACGGCGGCGTCGAGAGCATGACGCAGATCGTCGTGCGAATGCATCGAGCCCGTCCGATCGTCATCACTCAACGAGAGACGCCACGCACGCAGCGTTGGCGTGATCGGGGCATCGAGGTACACGTGCTGCCATCGGCCTATGAGGCCTGGAGCGAGTCCCCGGCGGGCATCCGCCATCTACCGCGAAACAACGCATGGATGGCCTCGCTCGTACGACGCCGAGGCATACGCGTCGTCCATATGAACGACCTGCGCGCGTTCGCCAACCTCGGCGCGGGCGCTCGCGCTGCCGGCGCCCGTCTTATCTTCAACGTTCGCGACGTCAAGCCCGGCGTTGAGCCATACCGCCTCATCTGGCGCATCGCCGCGACCGCTTCTGACCACGTCGTCGCGCTGTCGCACGAGATGGCGCAAGATCTCGAAACACGGCTTCGAGGGTTCTTCGGCACGCCTCCGGTGAGCTACTTCTACAGCGTCGTCGACCTCGACCGGATGACGGTGGTCTCCGACAGCGGTCGGCGCGCGCTGCGTGAACGACTCGGCCTCGAGCCCGGACGCGTGATCCTTCCATACGTCGCGGCCTTCAACGCAAAGAAGGCGCAGCTGCCGTTCATCGAGCAAGCCTTGCCAGTGCTGGTCCGCAAGCTGCCGACCGCACTCGTGTGCTTCGTCGGCGACTTCCGCCCGGACACCGACGACTACGCGCGGCGCTGCGCGGACGCGGTGTTCGCGCACGGGCTGGGTGCGCATGTTCGCTTCGTGGGGTACTCGCCGGCGATCGCCGACTGGCTCGGAGCCGCCGAGGCCGTCCTTCTGGCCAGCCGCAACGAGGGCCTGGCAAGGTGCATGATCGAAGCGCTGGCGCGGGGCACGCCGGTCGTCTCTTTCGACGTGTGCTCGGCGCGCGAGATGCTCGAGGAGCACGACTGCGGGTTCGTAGTCCGCCAGGGCGACTACGCCGGCATGGTCGACGAGATCGTTCGATTGGCCACGGATCCCGTGCTGAAGGAACGGCTCGGACGCAACGGGGCGCGACTCGCGCGCGAGCTCTTCGAGCCGTCGCGAGTGGTGGCGCGATACGAGGACCTCTACCTTCGAATCGCGACTGGGGAGAATACTCGTGGCTGACACAGGCGCCACCCCCTTCGTTTCCATCAGCCAACGCCAGCGCTGGGCGGTCATCGCGGCGTTCGCGATCTATCTCGTCCTGATCGCGATCGCGCGCGCCCAAGATCCGACGCCCACCGTCGACTGGATCCCGGCGGCACTCCTGCTGCTCGTTGCGCTCACGGTCGCGCCGTTCTTCTTCCTGCGTTCGACCCTCGGGTGGTTCCATCCGCTGGTCTTCGGCGCGTTTCTTCGCTTCGTCGACCTCCTGCGTCGCTTCGACATGTACTCCTGGGGACTGGACTGGCACCGCGCGTTGCCGTTGAACAACGAGGAACTTAGCGAACTCATCGAGCTGCAGCTTCTGCTGCACTCGCTGTCGGTGGCGGCCACGTACATGGGCTATTTCCTCGGTCCGCGACTTCCGCTTCCGCGCCTGCGCTTCACCCAGCCAAAGGCACTGGTTCCGCGCCTGTGGGCGATCCTGGCGATCTCGTTCGTGGCGTTCGTCATATTCATCACTCGGCAGGGCGGCCTCAGCACACACATCGGCAGCTGGGCAGAGGGTCGACACGGACAGATCGCAGGCCAACATTACCAGTTCGCACTCGTCCAGCTGGGCATCCCGGTGTGTTGGGTTTGGCTGGCGCTACGCCGCACCGCGATTAGATCGCCCCTGTTCTGGGTCGCAGCGCTGGTCACTCTTACGCAGTCGTTCTTGGTGACCGGCAGCCGCGGAACGGGCGTGTACGCCGTCGTCGTGGGCCTCATCATCTGGATGCTGCGCGAGCGTCGGATCTCGTACGTCCGCGTCATCGGGCTCGGCATCATCGCGATCTACGCCATCACGGTACTTGGAAGCTTCCGGCGCAGCGGCTGGTACGGCCAACCGACATGGGACTCAGCGACCGACTCGACGTTCGCCGACACCGTGGTCGGTGGGGCAAGAGGCGAGCTGGCAGAGCGCTCGACCAACGCTGACGGAGGGCTGCCGATTCTCGCCAAGGTTCCCGAGGAGGTTCCCCTGCTCTGGGGAAGCTCGTATCTCGCGATCATGACGCTGCCGATTCCACGCGGCATCTTCCCGGAGAAGCCAACAATGGTTGATGGACGCGTCGGGCGAGTCTTCTTCCATATGGATGCCGGTGTGCCTGCCGGCGGTGTGGGAGAGGCATATTGGAACTTCCACATACCCGGCGTATTCGCGATCTACTTCCTCTTCGGCATGTTCCAGAGCTGGTTGGCGCGCGCTTTCTTGCGTCAACCCACCCAGCCCGCAGTGCTCGCGATGTACGCGGCGGCGTTGCTACTGTTCCGCGAGCCCTCCGGGCTGTCGCTCGTTCAGTGGCTGCTCGTGCAGGTTCCATTGATCGCCATCCTGTTCGGAGTGGGCGCGCTGCGGTTCGGCAGCGCGCCGACGCGTTTACCCATGGTGCTGCCGAAATGAACGTCGCCGCGCTCGCCGCCGCGGCCGGGCTTGGCCTCGTCCTGGGTGCGGGCGGCGGCGCGTACATGCTCGCGCGGGGCCGGCCCGTCGACGTCCCCGATGGGCGGCGGCTTCACACGCGACCCACGCCGCGAGGCGGCGGGGTCGGCATCGCGCTCGCCGGCGTCGCCGTCCTCCCCATCGCCGTCGGGCTGGCCGACGGCGACGATGCGCACCGCCTGCTCGTGCTGGTCTTGACCTGGGCCTTGCCCAACGCGCTCATGGGCATGATCGACGATCACCGACCGCTGCCGACCACCGCGAAGCTCATGGTCCAGATCGCCCTGGCGACGCTCGCCGCGGCGATGGGTCTCTGCCTCGACCGGCTCGCGGTCCCACCGTTCGGCGAGGTCGCGCTCGGTCACTTCGCGGTGCCCTGCTCGGTGCTGTGGCTCGTGTGGATGGCGAACGTCTTCAACTTCATGGACGGGATGGACGCCCTCGCCGCGCAGTGCGGCGCCCTGTTCTTCGCGGGCCTGGGCACGCTGGCGCTGCTCGCGGGATCCGGCGGGCTCGCGATCCTCGCGGCCGGCGCCGGCGCCGCGCACCTGGGGTTCCTCCGCTACAACCGCCCCCCGGCGAAGGTCTTCATGGGCGACGTCGGGAGCTTGTTCTCGGGCGCCGTCCTGGGTGGGCTCGCCCTCGCGCTGTCGTCCTCGCGCGCCGACGTGCCGTTCCTCGCGCCGGTCGCCCTGCTGTCGAGCTTCCTCTTCGACGCGACCTTCACGGTGCTCCGGCGCGCGGCCCGCGGGCTCGCGCTACGACCGCATCGCACGCACTTCTATCAGCGGCTCGTGCTCGCCGGCTGGCCCCAGCGCCGCGTGCGCGGGCTCTATGTCGCGCTCACGGCGGCGTCGATCGCGACAGGGATGGTCGTCTACCTCGGCCCGCCGGGGCTCCAGCTCGCGATGCTCGTCGGCCTCGGCGCACTCCTGGCGTGGACCGTGCGCTTGACCCGCCGCGTGGAACGGCTGGCGCGCCTGGGGCGCTTTCAGCGCACCTGACGCGCCACCACGAACGCCTCGGCATGAGCCCGCCCGATGATCTGCCCCCAGTACGCCGCCCGGCTGCGCAGCGCGTCGAGCGAGCGCGGGTGCGGCGCGGGCCGCAGCTCGGTCGTGTAGCAGGCCATCGCCTCGAGCTTGCGTTCGATCGTGGTGGAGATGTCGACGAAGTGCTGGGGCACGAAGGCGGTCGCAGGATCGGGCCAGCTCCACTCCGTCGACGACGGGGTCTCGAACAGGAGGACCGACCGCGGGTACGCGTCCCCGACGGGACGACACGCCACCATCACGGCTTCGTTGACCACCTTGTGGTCGCGATTCACGTCGCCCCAGTGATGGGAGTAGACGATGGTCGGCGCGACCTCCTGGACCACGGCCTCGATCGCCTGGATGACGGTGAGGATCGGCAACGCGTCGAGGTGCTGGTCGCGCATCCCGAGGAAGCGGACCTCCCGCGCGCCGAGGACCGCCGCCGCCCGCCGGCCACACGCCTGGAGCTCGGTCACCGCCGAGGCCTCGTATCGCGTGGTGGCCCCCTCCGAGCAGACGACGCACGTGACCGTGTCGCCGTCGGCGACGTGGCGCGCGATCGTCCCGGCGACACCGAGGAGCTCGTCGTCGGGATGGGCCGCGATGACCAGGACGTTTTCCATCGGGAGCGGACTGCAGTATACAGGCGGAGCGCGATGTCAGGTGACGATGCCGAGTGCCCGATCTGCGTCAGCGTCTCGACGGCGTCGTACGCGGTGCTGCACGGCCTGCCGCTCGTGCGCTGCCGGGACTGCGGGCATCGCTTCCTCCGCCTCGAGACGCCGTCGACGGTCGAGGTGATCTACAACGATCACTACGCCGGCTTCCGCGAAGATCCGGTGTTCGAGCGCCAGGCCGCGAGGCTCGTCGCGAGCGAGCTCGTTCCCCGCGTCCCGCCGCCCGCACCGCTCCTGGACGTCGGCTGCGGCAACGGCGCGTTCCTCTCGATCGCGCGCGACGCCGGCTACCGGAGCGTGGGCGTCGATGTCTCCCCCGCCGCGGGGGAGCGCTGCCGGAGCCGCGGGCTCGACGTTCGCGTCGGAGATCTGCGCTCGGACGCGGTCGTCGCCCCCGAGGAGCAGTACGGACTGATCACGTTCTGGGACGTCGTCGAGCACCTCCCCGATCCCGCCAGCTTCCTCGCGCGCGCGCACCAGCTGCTCGCGCGCGGGGGCATCGTCGTCGTCAAGACGCCGCGGACCTCGCGCGCGTCCGCCGCGATCTCGGCGCGGATCCCGCGCGTCGCGGGCGCGCTGCTGCAGGCTCCGAGTCACGTGCACTACTTCCGGGAGGACGATCTTCGCGCGCTGCTCCGCCGCAGCGGGTTCGCGACCGTCGACTTCGTCTCCCTCGGCGCGATGCGCTCGAGCGCGACCGGAGGCTCGTTGCGCAAGCGGGTCGCGCGGCGCGCCCTCCGCACGTTCCAGCGCGTGGTCGGTGACGGCAACCTCCTCGCCATCGCGCGGAAGGCGTGACCGTGCCCGCGATCCGGGTGCTCTTCTTCACGAACCGGCTCGGCGGCGGCGGCGCCGAGATGCAGGCGCTCCGCGTCGCCAACGCGCTCGATCCGGCGGAGTTCGAGGTCGACGTTGCCGTGTGTCGCGCGGGCGGCGAGTACGAGCGGTTGCTCGCCCCGACCGCCGCCCTGCACCACCTCGCCCCGGCGCGCGTCCGCTCGAGCACCGTCGGCCTCGTCGCGGCCGCGCTCCCCTTGCGGCGACTCGTGCAGCAGCGAGCGCCCCACATCGTGTGCTCCTTCATGGACGGCGCCAACGCCGTCGCGGCCCTCGCCGTGCGCCGGTCGGGCGGCCATCCGCGCCTCGTCGCGTGTGTCCAGAATCCCTTGAGCCAGGAGCTCGACGATCCCAGGCACCCGGTGAAGCGCGCGGTCTTCGCCGCGGTGCGCCGCACGTATCCTCGCGCCGACGCGATCGTCGCGCTGGCGCGCGGCGTCGCCGCCGATCTCGTCCATCACATCCCCGACGCAGCGCCGCGGGTGACCGTCATCCACAACGCGGGCGTGGACGACGGCTTGCCCGAGCGTGCGCGCCAACCGCTCGATCCCGACGTCGGGCCGGTGCCCCACCCGCTGGTCCTCGCCTGCGGACGGCTCGCGCCCCAGAAGGGGTATCCCGATCTGCTCGACGCCTTCGCGTCGATCCAGCCGGACACCGGCGCGACGCTCTGGATCCTCGGAGACGGTCCCGACCGACGGGCGCTGGAGGCGCGGGTCGCGCAGCTCCGACTCGCGCAGGCGGTCCGGTTCCTCGGCTTCCGCAAGAACCCGTACGCGTTCATGTCCCGCGCCGACGTCTTCGTGCTCTCGTCGCTCTACGAGGGCTTCGGCAACGTCGTGGTCGAGGCGATGGCGTCCGGCGCGCCCGTGGTCGCCACCGACTGCCCACACGGGCCTGGTGAGATCATCCGCGACGGAGAGAGCGGCCTCCTCGTCCCGGTCGCCGATCCGGCGCGCCTGGCCGCCGCGATCCGGCGCGTGTTGCAAGACCGCACGCTCGCCGGCCACCTCGTCGCGCAGGGCCGCCGGCGCGCGCAGGACTTCCACGTGACCAAGATCGGCGCGGAATACGCTGCGCTCTTCCGACGACTGGCGTAGGCTCGGGCCATCCTCGGCAAGTTCTTCAACGAAGGCATGCGCAGCCTGTTCGGCCGGCTGCGCCCGCATCGGCTCGTGCCGCGTTCGCTGGTCACGGCGGCGCGACAGTGGTCGTACTTGATGGAGATGTCCGACTGGATCGGCGGCCATCGCGCGCAGGATCTCGACGTCGGCTACGATCGCTTCCAGCTCTTCGACCTCGTCGCGGTCCGCGAGGGGCTGGATCGCGAGGCCATCGAGTACCTCGAGTTCGGCACCGCGGGCGGCGCCGCACTGCGATGGTGGCTCGCGCGCAACCCGGCGCCTGGCTCTCGCTTCCATTCGTTCGACACGTTCACCGGCCTGCCCGAGGACTGGGGTGGTATCAAGGCGGGGACGTTCACCCAGGGAGGACGCACGCCCGAGGTGGGCGGCGATCCTCGGGTGTCGTTCCACGTCGGGCTCTTCAACCGGACCCTGCCCGGCCACCTGCTCCAGCCGCGACCCCCGCGACGACTCGTGGTCCACGTCGATCCGGACCTCTACAGCTCGACGCTCTACGTCCTGACCATGCTCGCGCCATGGCTCCGCGCCGATGACATCTTGCTGATGGCCGACTTCTGCTCGATGCGGCATCCGACGCACGTGTTCCGTGCCTTCCACGACTTCGTGGCGGCCTACGGGCTCGCGTACGAGGTCCTCGCATCGTCGAACTTCGGCCACCAGATGGTCGCGCGCGTCACGGCCGCTCCGGTCGACGCCCGGTCAGCGCTGGAACCGACGAAGCCATAGCTCGAGCAGGAGCGCGGTCCAGAGCACGCGGCGCCAGTTGGCGCGGCCCTCGAGGTGCTCGCGGTGGAGGCGTGCGAGGACGTCGCGACGCAGATACGCGGCGACGCGCGCGTCCGGCGCCAGCAGGGTGTCCCGCACAAGGCCGGCGAGCTCGTCCTTGAGCCACTGGTCGAGCGGCATGGTGAAGCCGCGCTTGCGTCGGCGCCACACGGCGGGCGGCGCCGTGCGCGCCAGGACCCGGCGCAGCACCTGCTTGCCCTGGAGCCCCGAGACCTTGAGCTCCGGCGCGAGGCTGGCAGCCAGCTCGGCGAGCCGCGTGTCGAGCAGGGGACAGCGGCTCTCCACGCCGGCCGCCATCGTGGCGAGGTCGGTCTTCATGAGCAGGCGATCGGCGAGGAAGCGATCGCCCGCGGCGCTGAAGAGCCGGCCACCGTCGCCGAAGAGCGCGTCTCCGGGCGTCGTCCCGCCGGTCCGCTCGAGCAGCTCCGCCGTGTAGAGCTCGCGACGCAGCTCGTCGGAGACCGCGGTGCGCATGGCGATCACCACCTCGCGCCAGCTCGGCGCCGTCAACGGCGCGAGCACGCGGCGCGCCCGCTGGCCTCGACCTCCGCCGAGGCGGGCCGCGCGCAAGAGGAGGTCGGCCGAGAACGCGCGGACCCGATCGAGCGGCGAGAGCTTCGCGAGCCAGTGGCCGGCGATGTGGTGCTCGTAGCCACCGAAGAGCTCGTCGCCGCCGTCGCCGGTGAGCGCGACCTTGACGTGTGCCCGCGCGGCGCGCGCGAGGTGCGCGAGCGGGAGCGCGGCCACGTCGGGGAACGGCTCGTCGAACATCGTCACGAGGTCTTCCGGGCGCGCCGCGTCGCGCGCCCGCATCATCACGACGTGATGATCGGTCGCCTGACCGGCGGCCGCTTGCTGGGCCGCGCGCGCCTCGCTGTACGCCTCTTCCTCGTAGCCGAGCGTGAAGCTCTGCGGACGTGACCCGGCGGCGGCGCTGGCCGCCAGGACGATCGACGAATCGATGCCGCCCGAGAAGAACACACCCACCGGAACGTCGGCGACGAGCTGCTCGCCGACCGCGAGCTGGCACAGTCGCGCGGCGTCCTCGACGGCGTCCTCGAGGCCCGTCCGTGTCGGGGCGACGTCGTCGAGGCACCAGTAGCGGCGCAGCCGGAGCTGTCCGGCCTCGTACACGCCCAGGGTCGCGGGCGGGAGCCGCCGCACCGCCGCGAAGCAAGTGCGCGGCGAGGTGACGCATTGCACGCGCAGGAGCTGATCGAGCGCGATCGGATCGGGCTCGGTCGGCACGCCCGCGGCGACGAGAGCCTTGATCTCCGACGCGAACAGGAGCGCGCCGGCGCGCTCGGCGTAGAAGAGCGGCTTCTGCCCGAAGTGGTCCCGCGCGAGGAGCAGGCGCCGGCGCGGCGCGTCCCACAGCGCGAGCGCGAACATGCCGCGCAGCGCCTCGACCATGCGCTCGCCGCGCTCCTCGTAGAGATGGACCAGCACCTCGCTGTCGGTGCGCGAGCGGAACCGGTGCCCGCGCCCGACGAGCTCCGCGCGCAGCTCCTGGAAGTTGTAGATCTCGCCGTTGAAGACGAGCTGCAGCGTCCCGTCCTCGTTCGTCATCGGCTGATGCCCCGCCGCCGACAGGTCGATGATCGACAGGCGCCGGTGCCCGAGGGCGCACACCTCGTCGGAGAAGACGCCGCGATCATCGGGGCCGCGATGGGCCAGCGCGTCCGTCATGCGCGCGACGAGCGCGGCGCGGTCGGGGACCGGGCCGACGATGCCGCTGATCCCGCACATCAGACGTGATCCATGCCCCGGTACTGTCGGGTCAGCTCGCGGTCGGGGAGCGGCTCGCCGGATTTTCGGCCCAGGAAGTAGACGGCCGAGGCGGCGTCGATCGTGGCGGGACGATCGATGAGGAGCGGATCGAGGAAGCGCAGCGGATACGACGCCATGATGCCCACGGCGCGGGCGACCTTCCGTTGCCGCGTCGACGTCGCGAAGCTCTGCAGGAAGTAGGTGAACGACCACGCGAGCGCCATCGCCGGGCCGCACGCGGCCCCGCTGTCGACCTCGTCGAACTCGCGGAACAAGCGGCGGTGCCCGAGATGCGTGAAGCGGTGGAAGTCGTACGCGCCAGCGTGGACCTGCTGCATGAAGGGCGTCTCGGCGTACACGAGCCCCGCCGGCTTGAGGACCCGGTGCATCTCCGCGACGCAGCGAACCGGATCGAGGACGTGCTCCAGCACGGCCTGGGCGATCACGCCGTCGAAGGTCTCGTCGGCGAACGGCAGCGAGTGCGCGTCACACACGATCTGGGTCCGCGGCCCGAGCGCCACGTCGGTCTCGACGAGCTCGAGCCCGCTCGAGGCGAGCGCCTCCATCCCCTCGCCGAGGATGCGCCCACCGACGACGAGCACGCGACCGCGGCCGACGAGCTCGACGAAGCGCCGGTAGTTGGCCGCGGCCTTCAGGTTCTCGCCCAGCTCGGGCAGGAAGCGGCCGAGCCCCGGCTTGCGCATCGTCTCCGGAACGATCTCCTCGGGGCGAAACAGGCTGATGCTGCCGTCGAGCAGCACCGGCACGTCGCCGCGAGCGGGGTACTCGCGCGCACAGCCGGTGCAGCGCAGCGCGACGAGCGCGGATCTGCAGACGGGGCAACGCAGACGGTCCATCATGTCCGAGGAGAGAGCCATCGGCGGGATGGTGGTCGCGGCCGGCGCCGCCGTCAATCCGCTATACTCGCGCCCTTCACGTGCGCGTCCTCTTCTTCGGGGATACTCCCCACCGTCTCGCCGGCGCACAGCGCAGCTTGATGGCGGCGCTGACCCGGATCGGGCCGCACGGCATCGAGCCGCTCGTCCTCTTCCCCGGCCCCGGCGTGGTGGAGGAAGCCTACCGGTCCGCCGGCATCGCGACCCGCCTGGTGCCGGCGCCCCGGTCGCTGCTCCTGTTCAACCGTCAGATCCAGGCCAAGTCGACCCGCGAGCGCGCCGAGCTGGTGGTGCGCGAGCTCGCCCCGTACACGCTCCGGCTCGCCCGGATCATCCGCGACGAGGGGTTCGAGGCCGTCCACTGCAACACGTCGCGGGGGATGCTGATCGCCGGCCCCGCGGCCAAGCTCGCGAGGCGCGCGACCGTGCTCCATCTCCGCGGCGCCCCCGAGGGCCTCGGCCGCGGGATGTGGCTAGCCGCTCAGCTGCTCGCGACCCGGATCGTCCTGGTCGCGCACGCGCTCCAGGACGGTGTGGACCCGCCCTTCCGCCGGCGCGCCATCGTGGTGCACAACGGCGTCGTCGAGCAGCCCGCACGGGACCGCGTCGCCGCGCGCCGCGCCCTGGCCGAGCGGCTCCAGCGCCCCGCGCTCGCCGGGTCCGACGAGCCGCTGTTCGTGGCCGTCTCGTCGCTCACGCCCTTCAAGGGGCTCCACCACCTCCTCGACGCCGCCGTGATCGTTCGCGAGCGCGGGCTCGCCGCGCGCTACGTGCTCGCCGGTGGGGGCGGCGACGAGCGCTACGAGGCCTGGCTCCGCCGCCGGGTCACGGCGCTGGGCCTCGACGAGATCGTCCACCTCATCGGCTTCGTCGCCGATCCGCTGAACGTCATGGCGGCGGCCGACGCGATCGTGGTGCCATCCGTGCACCGCGAGCGCTTCGATCTCGACGGCGAGATCCTCGACGTCCATGGCACCGAGGGGCTGCCGCGGAGCATCCTCGAGTCACTCTCCCTCGGGGTGCCGCCCATCGCGACGCGCGTCCAGGGGGTCGTCGAGCAGATCGACGACGGCACGAACGGCCTCATCGTGCCGCCGAGCGACCCACGCGCCCTGGCCGAGGCGCTGGTCCGCGCGGCCCGTGACCCGTCCTGGCGGGAGGCCGCCGGCGAGGCTGGCCGTCGGACCGCCCGGGATCGCTTCACGGTCGACCACGCGGCCGCCGGGCTCGCGGCCGCCCTTCGCGCCGCCGTCGAGGACGCGCGCTGACGGCTTCGAGGTATCGTCCGGGGGTGTCGAGCGTCGTGCTCCTTTGCGCCGGAGACATCGGCCACGAGGCGCTCCTGCGCTTCGTCGAGCGGCATCCCGACAGGCTCGCCGGCGTCTGCAGCTACCGCGTCGAACCACCGCAGGAGCACGCGCTCGATCGCATCCGGGAGGTCGCGGCGGCCCACGCCATCCCGTTCCACGAAGGCGATGCCAGGACGGCGCTCGCGGAATGGCGGCCCGACTTCGCCTTCGCGGTGAAGTGGCGCAGCCTCCTGCCGCTCGACTGCGCCCGACGTGGCCTCGTCGTCTTCCACGCGGCCCTCCTGCCCCGCTACCGCGGCTTCGCGCCGATCCCATGGCCCATCATCAACGGCGAGACCGAGAGCGGCGTCACCATGTTCTACGCCGCGGACGAGGTCGACGCCGGCGACATCATCGATCAGCGGTCCTTCGCGATCACCGACGAGGATGACGCCGCCTCGGTGGAGCAGCAGGTCTCGCGCTACGTCGCCGACATGCTGGTCGACAACTTCGCGGCCCTAGAGGCAGGCACCGCGCCTCGGCGGGCGCAGGACCATCGCCTCGCCACCTACTGCGTCTGGCGCGGCCCGGACGACGGCGCGATCGACTGGCGCGCGCCCTCGCGGCGCATCCACGACCTGGTCCGCGGCTTGACCCGCCCGTACCCCGGCGCGTTCACCACGCTCGGCGGGCGGCGGCTGACCGTGTGGAAGACGACGCTCGCCACGGCCGATCGCGCGTACGTCGGGTCGATCCCCGGGCGCATCGAACGCATCCTGCCCGGGACCGCCGTGAACGTCCTCACGGGAGACGGCATCGTAGGTCTCGTGGACGTGCAGCTCGAGGGTGACGCGCCGCGACCGGCGTGGGAGGTCATCACGCGGCTGCGGACGCAGCTCGGAGGGACGTGATGTGGGGCTTCCTGCCGCCCGCCGTCTCCGACGTCTTCTTGCCGGCGGTGGCGCTCCGCGTCCTGCGGCGGGATCCGCGCACGCTCGACGATGCCATCTGCGCCTTTCTCGGCTGCCGGGCCGCCACCACCGGCTCGTCGTGGGTCTTCGTGCTCGGGCTCCTGCTCGAGGAGCTCGCCGCCCGGCACCCGGGCAGGCGCGAGATCGTGCTGCCGAGCTACTCGTGCAACGAGTTCACCAAGGCGGCCCTGCTCGCCGGGCTCGAGCCGCGCTACGTGGACGTGAGATCGGATCTCGCCGCGGATCCCGAGGCCATCGCGCGCGCGTTCACGGCGCGCACGCTCGCAGCGTTCGCGATCAACAACGTCGGCCGCGAGTCGGAGAACGGTCGCATCCGCGACCTCTGCGATGCACGCGGCGTGCTCTGCATCGAGGACGCGACCTACACCTTCCTCGGCCGCTCCGACCACGACGGGCGCCGGTTCGGCAGCTACGGTCACTACGCCGTCCTCAACTTCTCCGAGGGGAAGATCGTGCCCGTCGGCGGAGGCGCCGTGCTCGCCAACCTCGCGGACGGCGTCGCCGTCATCGCCGCCGTCCGCGCGCGGGTGGCACACGCGCCCGCCACGCCGGCGTGGCGAGAGCTCCTCAGCCTCGCGATCTACCGCGCCGGATCGTCGCGCGTCGGTTACACGGCGTACCGCTGGCTCCGCGAGCTCACGGGCACCGACCTGAAGAAGCGGCTGTCGATGGAGCCGACGCGCGCGGAGGAGGTGGGGCACGATCTCGAGCGGGACGCGCGTGGACGCGTGGTGTTCAGGCCGGGACGCGAGCAGGCGCTCAAGGCGCAGTCGGCCCTGCGCCCCCTGGGCCGCGCGAAGCACCTGTGCGGCGTCCTCATCATCGAGAACGAAGCGCGCGTGCGCACGTCGCGCGCGCGCCGCTACGACGCGTTCCGCCGCGCCCTCACGTCGACGACGACGCTCCAGCTTCTCCCCTATCCGGTCGATGGCACGTGCATCAAGGCCCCGGTGATCGTGGACCGCGACGTGTCCGCGACCGAGCAGCGCGCCCTCGACCGGCTCGGCGTGATCCGCGGCTACAGCTCGGATTACCCGACGTACGGCGATCCGGCGTTCCCGAGGTCGAACCGGTTCTTCGATCGCCTGTTCACGCTGCCGCTGCACCGCTACGTCGACGACCGGACGATCGACGAGATCGCGCGCACCCTTCGCGGAGCGGCGTCATGACGCGCCCGACGATCCTGCGCACGGGCGCGGGCTCCGCGGTCGCCCCGTTCGTGATCCAGGCGCTGCGCGCCGCCGGCGCCCGGGTCGTCGCCGCCGACATGAACGCGCTCTCGGTCGGCTTCGCGTACGCCGATCGCGCCCTCCGGATCCCGCCCGCGCGCTCGGATGCGTTCGTGCCGGCGCTGCTCGACGCCTGCCGCGTCGAGGGGGTCGACGTGCTCTTCCCGGACGTCGACGAGGAGCTCTTGCCGATCGCGCGCGCACGGGCCGCGTTCGAGGCGCTCGGCGTCCGCGTCCTGCTCTCCGCGGCGGACGTCCTCGAGCGCTGCATGGACAAGCGCCGCTTCGCGGCCGAGCTCGCGGCACGTGGGCTGCCCGCGCCCCGCATCTTCACGCCCGGCGAGCTCGAGGGCGACCTCCCCTTCCCCGTCTTCATCAAGCCGTGTCACGGGCGCGGGAGCTCGCACACGCACCGGGTGCGCGATCGTGCGCACCTCGAGGCGCTGCTCGAGCGCGTGCCCGATCCCGTGGTCCAGGAGCTGCTGCCGGGGCGTGAGTACACGATCGATACCCTGTCGACGCTCGACGGGCGCTTCCTGTACGCCTCGGTGCGCGAGCGCGTCGCGACCGACTCCGGGATCTCGGTGAAGGGGCGCACCCTCGAGTGGCCTCACCTCGAGGACCTCGCGCGGCAGGTGGTCGAGGGGCTCGGCGTCGCGGGGCCGTGCTGCCTCCAGGCGATCCTCGACGCGAGCGGCGCACCGCGATTCACCGACTGTAACCCGCGCCTCGGCGGAGGTACGGTGCTCTCGATCGCCGCTGGCGCCCCGATCATCGACGACGTGGTCAGGCTCCTCGGCGGTGACGAGCCGAAGGGCAAGGCAGACTACCGCCCCGGCCTGGTCATGCTGCGGAGCTGGCACGAGAGCTTCCTCGACCCGCTCGACGCGGTGACCGCGGTCGGGTTCGACCTCGACGAGACCCTCTACGATCGGCGCGAGCACTTCGCCGCGGCGCTCGCCGGGGTCGCGACCGAGATCGCCGGCGCGGCCGGGCGCGACGCCGACGCGCTCGCGCACGATCTCTTGACCACGTGGCGCCACCTCGGCAGCGACCACGACCACATCTTCGACACGTGGCTGACGACGGTGGAGCTTCCCGTCGACGTGTATCTGCGGCCGGCGATCGAGGCGTTCCACGCCCACCGCCCCGACCGGCTGGAGCTGCGCCCCGGGATCCGAGACGCTCTCCGCGAGCTTCGGGCGAGCGGCATCGCGACGGCGATCGTGACCGACGGGCGCGCAGCGACGCAGGCACGGAAGGTGTCGCTGCTCGGCCTCGACCAGCTCGTCGACGAGGTCGTCTACTGCGCCGAGCTCGGCGCGCCGAAGCCTGACACGGCCGGCCTCGTCGAGGCGGCCCGCCGCCTGCGCGTGCCGATCGACCAGCTCCTCTTCGTCGGCGACCACCCTCGGTACGACGTCGTCATGGCGAAGCGCGCGGGCGCCGTGGCCGCGCGCCTCCTCGCCGGCGAGTTCGCGACGCGTCCCGACGACGCCGAGGCGACCCCTGACCTCACGATCGCCGACCTCCCCTCCCTCGCGCGTCGGCTCCCCCGTCGGACGGCGAGAGCTCCCCGAGGACCCGGCGGAACTTGAACGGCTTCCAGCCCATGGGCATGAGCAGCGTCTGGGCGATGATCTCGAAGTCGACGCCGAGGCTCCACCCCGCGACGTAGCGCACGTCCATCTCCATCCGCGTCCGCCAGAGGATCTCGTTCCGGCCGAGCACGGCGGCGATGCTCGTCATGCCGGGACGCACGGCCAGCTTCCGACGTTCGTGCTCGGTGTAGGTCTCTGCGTGAACCGGCAGGTCGGGGCGCGGACCGACCAGGCTCATCTCGCCCATGAGGACGTTGATGAGCTGCGGCAGCTCGTCGAGCCCGCCGCGGAGGAGTCTGCCCACCCGCGTCACGCGAGGATCGGCGGCGCCCACGCGCGTCGAACCGTCGGCGTTGAACTGGATCGGCGCGCCGGCCCGCATGGTGCGGAACTTGATCATCTCGAACGGGTGACCGTCGCGCCCGACGCGGGTCTGACGGAAGAGCGCGCCCCCGGGGCTGTCGAGGCGGATCGCGGCGCCGACCGCCAGCATGGCGGGCGACAGGACGACGAGCCCGAGCCCGGCACCGACCACGTCGATCGCGCGCTTGAGCGCCCACTGGATCGGCCGGCGGTCACGCGGGGAGGTCATGCGAGGCCCTTCTCGGCGAGGAGGCGATCATAGACGGCGGTCACGCGGGGGACCACCGCGGCGATGTCGTAACGCTCGCGGGCCTCGAGGGCATTCGCCTCACCGAGCGTCCGCCGGAGCTCGGCGTCGGCGGCGAGCGCGAGCATCCCGCGCGCGAGGGCGGACGCGTCGCGAACCGGGACCAGGAGGCCGTTGCGCGGGGGACGGACGACCTCGCGGCAACCGCGCGCGTCGGCGGCGAGGAGCGGCTTCCCCATCGCGGCCCCCTCCATCAGCACGCGAGGCAATCCCTCGCGCCAGCTCGCGAGCGCGACCACGTCGGCGGCGGCGTAGAGCCTGTCCATGTCGGTCCGCCGGCCGAGCACCATCACGCCCTGGTCGCGCGCCCGGGCGATGACGGCAGGGTCCAGCGCGTCCGACTTCCCGGCGTCGATGTCACCGGCCACAGCGAGCCGCACGCGGCGATCCTCCCGGCGCGCGCGCGCGGCCGCGTCGAAGAGCTCGAGGAATCCCTTCTCCCGGACGAGGCGACCGGCCGACAGGAAGAGGACCTCGTCGTGCGCGAGCCCTAGCTCGGCGCGCACCTCGCGGCGGTCGCGGTCGGTCCGTGGCCCCGGCGCGAAGCGCGAGAGGTCGATGCCGTTGCCGATCCACGTGATGAGGTCGGGCCGCACCGCGCCGGTCTCGACCAGCGTCCGCCGGTCCTCTTCGCCCTGGACGAGGATCGCGTCGACGCCGATCGACACGAGCCGTTCGATGGCCACGAGCGCGGCGCGGAGGAGCCTCGGGGTCTCGAGGGAGTAGGGTTGTCCGTGCACCGTGTGGATCACGATCGGCACGCCGCAGGCCGCCGCGAGCACGCGGGCGGCGTGCCCGGTCTTGAAGGCGTGGGTGTGCACGATGTGCGGACGGTCACGCCGGAACCACCGGATCATCTGGGCCGCGCCCAGGACGTCCGTCGGCGGATGGAAGTCGCGGCGCATCGCGAGCGGGTGGGTGCGCATCCCGAGGTCGTGCGCGCGCGGCGCGTGCTCGCCTGGCGGGCAGACGAAGGCGACGTCCCATCCACGCGCCAGCAGCGGTCGCACGTAGGGCATGGACGCCGGGATCCCCAGGTCGTGCGACCAGACGTGCGTCAGCCGGACACGCTCCACGGCCGGTCACAGGTATAGTCAGATTCGGTCCATGGCGCCAGCTCGCGAGACGTTCTTGCCCTTCGCCTTGCCCGATCTCGGCGACGAGGAGGTCGAGGCGGTGGGCGAGGTGCTTCGCTCGGGCTGGGTGACGACGGGACCCAAGGTCCGAGAGCTCGAGCGCGAGTTCGCGGACTACGTCGGCGCCAGGCATGCGGTCGCGGTGAACTCCTGCACCGCGGCCTTGCACCTCGCGCTCGAGGCGATCGGGCTGGGACCCGAGGATCGCGTCGTGACGACCCCGTACACGTTCGCGGCGACGGCGGAGGTCATCCGGTACTTCCAGGCGACGCCCGTGTTCGTCGACGTCGAGCCCGACACGCTCAACATGGACCCGGTGGCCCTCGAGCGGGCGATCGCCGGCGCCAAGGCCGTGATCCCGGTTCACATCGCCGGCGCCCCGTGCCGTCTCGACGCGATCGTCGAGGTCGCGCGGCGCCACGACGCGCGCGTGATCGACGACGCCGCGCACGCCTTGCCGACGCGGCTCGACAGCAAGCTCATCGGCACCGGCACCGACGCGACCTGCTTCTCGTTCTACGCGACGAAGTCGATGACGACGGGTGAAGGAGGCATGCTCTGCACCGACGACGAACAGATCGCCGACCGGTGCCGGATCATGAGCCTGCACGGCATCAGCCGAGACGCCTGGAAGCGCTACATGGCCGACGGCTCCTGGTACTACGAGATCGTCGCGCCCGGGTACAAGTACAACCTCACCGACATCGCCGCCGCGCTCGGACTCGCGCAGCTCCGCAAGGTCGACACGATGTGGGCTCGGCGCCAGGAGATCTCACGTCGCTACAGCGCCGCGTTCGCCGACCTCGACGGGCTGCAGCTCCCGTCGCACGACCCGACGCAGCAGCACGCCTGGCACCTCTACATGCTCCGCCTGCACCTCGACCGGCTCGGGATCGACCGCGCCGGCTTCATCACCGAGCTCAAGCGTCGCAACATCGGCGCGAGCGTCCACTTCATCCCGTTGCACAGCCACCCGTACTACCGGGACACCTACGGCTACCGCCCCGAGGACCTACCCATCGCGTGGCGCGAGTACCAGCGCGAGGTCTCGCTTCCCATCTACAGCCGGATGAGCGACGCGGACGTCGACGACGTGATCGCCGCCGTCCGCGAGATCGAGCGTGCTCACCGCCGCTGAGGTCTCGAGGCGACGAACTCGAACGCCCCGGCGGTGCCGATCAATCGTTCTCGCTCTTGCGATCTACCGCGCGCAAGCGCACGAGCCCGCCACAGCAGTCGATGAGCGAGCTCGGCCGGACGCACGATGCCAAGAGCAACCGCACGAGGCACCAACGGGAACAGCGCATTGCTGGCCTGGGCTTGAAGCACGGTCCATCCCGCCGTAGGCGCGACGCGGTGAACGTCGAGGCCAGCGAAGCGGAGGGAGTTCAGCGTTCCGAGATGGGTGTGATGGTAGAAGCTATCCGCGTGGAAGGGCTCGAGGAACGCCACGGTGCCAATGAACATCCCGCCGGGTTTGAGGACGCGAGTGACCTCGCGGGTCGCGACGAACGGGTAACGGATGTGCTCCAGCACCGCAATCGAGAGAACAAACTCGAAGCTCTCGTCGGCGAAAGGGAGGCTGTGCGCATCTCCGAGGATCGCTACTTTCTCGTCCCCGTAGTCTAGGGACACGTACTCAAAGCCCGCGCGCTCACAAACGAGCCGCTGGCTCAGCGGGCCCGCTCCCAGATCGAGTGCCAGGCTTTCGAGCCCGCTCGCTCTCGGGAAGTAACTCATGAGCTGTCGCGACAGATGCTTCGGAACATCCATGTCATCGAAATTGACGGCCGGCGACGCGTTGAATCCGAGCGCGCCGTAATCGAGGTCGGGCGGCGCCGGAAGATGCTCGCCGACCGTGAACTCAAGGGACACCTTCCTCGGAGAGCGCAGCCGGAGGTCGAGAGCCTCGGACGACGTGGGCGCGTAGAGCTCTCCGCAAGCCTCGCAGGTCGCCGTTACGGCATCGCGGGAGAGCCGTCCGGCGCAAGCCGGGCAGCGAAGCACGCGCCATACCGCGTCTGAAAGCATCAGCGGAACGATAGCGCACTCACAAGCCATCAAGGACGCGGCGCGCTCGCTCTCGCCATGAAAACGCGGGTGTCGCCTCGCGTGCGCGGGTCCCAAGCTCGGAGCGGCGTGCGGAGTCCGCAACCAACTCAAGAAGCGCCGACCGCAAGGCCTCTGGCCGGTCTGGTTCGACGAGCCGAGCATTGTGACCATCGACGAGAACCTCGGCGAGCCCCGGGAAGCGGGTGGACACGATTGCGCGCCCGGCGGCGAGATACTCGAACAGCTTCATCGGCGACGCCCATTCGATCGAGCGGGTCCTCCCGTCCGAGGTCGTCGTGGCCGACGTGTATGGCATGACCAGGACGTCGGAGGCGAAGAGCCACGTCGGAACCTCCCCCAGAGGGCGATGCCCGATCACGCGCACTGAGTCCCCCGCCCGTGACCTGATGCGGACTACGTCTGATGCCGTGCCTCCGAGAAGAACGAGCTCGGTGTTGGGGAGTTCAGACGCGGCTTCGATAAGGAGCTCGATTCCGCGGCCTTCGTACATATGCCCGGAATGAACTATCAGGGTCCGATCGGTTGGCAGGCCGACACGGCGTCGGGCCTCGTTTCTCTCGAGCACGGGCGTGAAGCGATCGATATCAACGCCGCTATGGGCGACGAGACATCGATCCATCGGTAGATCCACTACCTCGCCGATCAGATCCTGCAGCTTCCGGCTGATGAATATCCAGCGCACCAGGCGTGGATGGCGCGCAAGTAAGCGTGCAGCGCCGAGCCAGCGTGCAGAGGCGAACGTCTGGTGGGTCTCGACGACCACCCGAAGTCCGAGTCTCGCTGCCATCAACGCCTGCCGGACGTTGCGCGTATACACGAGGCCGCCGTTCGCACGCGCAATCGTGGTGGCAATCGCCAGGTACGACCCGCGAAACCTGCCGCGCAACGAAACGAAGGGAACGTAGTGAAGTGTGAACGGCCCGCGCAGCCCCAGTTCGGCACGCATCGCGGCTTCGTCTCGGGCGCGCCCTGTGTGCCACGGTGCCAGCAGTAAGACGTCGTGACCAATCTCTCCCATCGCGGCGGTCATGTGCAGCGTGGCCACCGCGTGCGCCGAGGTCGACGGTAGGTCGGCATCGGACGCGAAGGTGATCTTCATCGCGGTTTCCAGCCGGAAGCCTGCTGGAGTAGCCAGCGCTGGGTCGGTGACGTGCCTGGAGATGAGGCCGAAGCGAGACCACCTATCCACGCGTCGAGCGGTATGCTGAAGCCCTTTTTTGGACGAAGGAGGATTTCGGTTGGAAGGAGTCCCTCCAGTGCGCGTCGGAACAGAGCCTTCGGCTCGCCGCGCGGCGTGCGGATCTCTGATGGGATGGAGAACACGTGCTCCACCAAGAGATGATCGAGGAGTGGAGGTCGGAGTTCGAGCGACGCCGCCATGCTCGCTCGATCGACCTTTGTCAGGATGTCATCCGGCAGGTAGGTATTAATGTCGAGGATCTGGAGCCGGGTCTGGAGATCCAGGTCTTCATGCCAGTGCTGACGGAAGTACCAGTAGTCGTCGTAGCCGTCCATGCGGGCGATGCGACTAGCCGGGAGCACGCGCGTCTTCTGGGCCCGTGTAAACCCGCCGAGGATGGCGACGTGACGCTCGAGATCAGGCCTCAATCCATCGACGACCTTGGGAATGCCGCGCAGCTTCATGAGCGGAGTGAATTCGAGCAGCTCCGGCAGGTGGGCGCGCAGTGGGGATGGAACCCGCGAGAAGCACGCTCGACGTCGGTGTTGCTGGTACCAACGATAGCCGCCGAAGACCTCATCGCCACCATCGCCGGAAAGTGCGACCTTCACGCTCCTTCGCGCGACCTGGGAAACGAGTAGCGTCGGAATCGCTGAGCTGTCGCCGAATGGTTCGTCGTACAACTCGCGAATACGCGTCATGGAGGAGCGCGCGAGGGCGAAGTCCAACGTCGCCTCGATGTGATCGCTGTGGATTGCGTCTGCAACCATCCGGGCGAAGTTCGTCTCGCTATGAGCCTCGACGTCGAATCCTACGGCGAACGTCTTGAGCGGTAGCGGATTATGCTTCTGCGCAAGCATCGTCACCGCGCTCGAGTCGATCCCTCCTGACAACAGGGAGCCGATAGGAACGTCCGCCAGCATGTGCGACGCGACAGCGTCTTCGAGGCGTGATCGAAGCTCGTCGATGTCGCCCCCGTTGGACGCGCTTGGATGCAGTTCCCAATAGCGTTCAAGACGTGCGCGGCCGTTCTCGTGCACGAGCACGTGACCTGGGAGGAGCTTGCGAATGCGCGCGTACGGAGACTTGGGCGCCGGAACATAGAGGTAGGTGAGGAAGTCCCACAGCGCCGTATCGTCCAGCTTGCGATCGAGATCGGGGAGTGTTTCGAGCGCTTTCAGCTCCGATGCGAAGGCGAGTACACCTCGTGGATCCTCGTACCAGTAGAGGGGTTTGATCCCCAGACGATCTCTGGCAAGCACGAGTCGTCTCGCCTCGACATCCCACAAGGCGAAGGCGAACATGCCACGCAAGCGGCGGACGCAGTGGGCTCCCCATGCTCGGTAGGCCTGCAGCACAACCTCGGTGTCGGTTCGCGAGCGGAACTGGTGGCCCAATCGCTCGAGCTCGGAACGGACTTCGGGAAAGTTGTAGACCTCACCGTTGTAGACAAGGACGACGCCGTCGCTAACGAACGGCTGATGTCCTGCGGCCGACAGATCGACGATCGAGAGCCGCCGATGACCGAAGCCGACGTGCCGGTCCGGTGACATCCAGACCCCGGCGTCATCGGGACCCCGATGGGTGATCGACTCCTGCGCCCGCTGTATGGTCGCCGGATCGATCGGCTCGGGCCGAAGCAAGCCGACGATGCCGCACATTGGTAGATCTACTTTCCCTCGTTATGAGTTTCCGTACGCCCCTCGCGGAACCTTGGCGCAACGGAAGCCTTCGCGCGTGGCCTGGTGCTCCGACCCAGCCTCGACGACGCACTCGGGGCGCTGGCGCTTGCCGAAACGGGACTGGCACCCGCTTGTTCATCACCCCGTGACGACAGATTGCCGCCGGCTATGCCAGCGGGCCATCCGTCGTCGGAGCGACGCACCATCGGGAGAGACTACCATCGGTGAAGACACCTTGTTGGGGAGCAGGCCGCATGATGTCTGCGGCGGCGTGATCGAGCGGGCTGCGTGATGGGCGGTGGCGGCGACGCCATCAGCCAAGAAGTGGGACGAGGCGGGTTCGGCGCGGAGGATGCGCACCGCTTCCATAGGGCTGGGTATGGAGCCCGCCGAAAGTAGGTGACGCCGCCGGTGCTCGAACACCGTCGGCGTCGTGCCCTTGGTCGCGCCGTGTGTGACCGCGCCCAAGAACATCTCTCTCATCGTCCACTCCAAGCTCGACGTCAAGAACTGGTTGCAGCGTCCGCCAACGGTGGAGGAGGCGCGGCCAGGACGATGCCCTCGGTGCGAGGCGGCGAGTCGCCCTGCCGGCGGTCCGGTCGGGCTGCACGGCCACGGCCTGCGAGAGCGGCAGGTGCGTGGGCCGCTCGAGATCGACGCGGCGCCCACGACGGTCGTCGTCGCCTGCCGTCGGTATCGCTGCACTGGGTGCGGCGCGGTCATGACGGTGGTGCCGCTCGGC